>JBIOHR010000014.1:0-35422 GCA_044449085.1 Gemmatimonadales bacterium
CTGCGTCGTCGCCGACGAGGCTGCGATTGTCGTCGCGAAACAGCGGGACGGACGAGGCGGATCGGTTGGTCTCGGCACCCTCCGCGTGCTACGACTGCCGACTGTCCGCTGAGCGCAGGGGCACGCTTTTCGGAGTCGTCAACCGTAGATCGATGAGTTCGGCGGCCGCGCCTTGCCCTACTTCAACAGTACGTTCGCGAGTGCTGACCCGGTGAAGAACAGGAACATCCACTTGATAAGGTCGGCTTTTTGCGCGTGCATGTCGGCGCGCATGTCGGCGCGCACCGCGACGATGTCCGTCCGCATCTCAGCGCGCAACGCCGCGATGTCCGTCCGCGTCTCCGCGCGCGTAGCGATGAGCTCCGCCCGCAGCTCGGCAACACGCTGCTCCAGCTTCGCGTCGAATCGCGCGAAGTTGAGCTCGTTCATCTCGCGCAGGTCGGACTTGTACGTGGCGTCCATGCCGTTGACGAGATCCACGAACTCGCTGGTGAGTTCGTCGCCGAAGTGATCGTAGAAGCGGCGGGACAGCTTGGCGGTGAACGGCATTGGCTCCCTGAAGGAAGTGACCAAGGCCATCATAATGATACGCTCGGCAAAGAGGCCCATCAATGCATCGCACCGCGAATCGTGCACATGCGCGCGGACAGGCCGTTAGCTCGGTGCCCGTCGATCTTGAGCGACATCTCGATCATCGTGCGCCGGAACCCGGCGCGCGCGAACAGCCGCTGCGCCGGCTCATTGCGCTCGGCGGTCGAGAGGACATCCAACGGCCAACGCACAAGCTCGCCGCGCGGATCGCATTCGGTGCGGAATCAGACGATGTCGTTCGGCTCGTGGCAGCACGCGCGATGCGAATCGGCGGCGTTGGGCTGGCGGTGGGGATCGCGATCGCACTTGGTGCGGGTCGGTGGATGGCGCTTCTACTGTTTGCGGAGTCGTCTAGGGATGCCGTTGGTCTACGGCGCATGTTTTTTTTCAGTCTATCCTATTGCAAAATAATGATTTGCGATGTGACGCCACCTAGTCTCTTTCGATGTAATTCTAGGGCGAAGTCCGTCAATATCCCCAACGACGACTTGATTTAGTTGCGTTTATCTTGTAAAACCAACCTATCGGACCGACCGGTTGTCGGTCGCGATTGCTTGGGACGGGTAAACACAATCAGCAACGCGCGGCAGACCACAACCTTGCCTCGCAACAGGTCAGGCGCCGAATGCCCGGAGAATTCATCGATTTGACGTGGCCCGCCAATGTCTCGGGAAATATTCCGAGGCGCTTTGCGGCAACCTGCAAGTATCGCGCGTTCCTGCCCGTGCGTCTCCACGACCTCGCGGTCCCACTGGACGCCGAAACTGTCGGCGCCGTGTCTGAAGCGGAGCACGCAATCCGCGATCTGAACAATACCAACCACAGGGCGCTCGGCCCCCTCGCGCGCCTGCTGTTGCGCACCGAATCCATTGCGTCTTCGAAAATTGAGGGCATGCAGGTCGACGTGCCGAGGCTTGCCCGCGCCGAAGCACGCACGACGCTCGCACAGAGAATTGGTCCGGACGCCGAACGGCTGCTTGCAAACGTTCGCGCGATGCAAGTCGCCGTCGATGAAGCGGCGGCGACCACCGCGTTCAGCGTGCGCGAGATCGAAGCGATTCACCTTCGACTGATGACGGGTGATTCCAACTTTCACGCTCCCGGCATCGTGCGCGAACTGCAGAACTGGATCGGCGGCAACAATTACAACCCATGCGGGGCGGCGTTCGTACCGCCTCCCCCGGACCGTGTGGCGCAACTGCTTGACGACCTCTGCGCGTACGTGAACCTCGATACCATATCGCCCCTCGTACAAGCTGCGACCGTCCATGCGCAGTTCGAAACGATTCATCCGTTCGGCGATGGCAACGGCCGTACCGGACGCGCACTGATTCACGTCATCCTCCGTCGTCGCGGCATCGCGAAAACGTTCGTGCCGCCGATCAGTCTTGTGTTCGCGGCGGGGAAGGATCGCTACATCGACGGTCTCACGCGGTTCCGCGGCGACGATGTCGCTTCATGGATCGCGGATTTTGCCGACGCGGCGACGCAAGCGGCCCTGATTGCGCAACGCTACGTCGCAGAAGTGGAGGCCCTCCAGACAACATGGAGAGAGCGGCTCCGGGCGCGCCGGGCACTGCGTTCGGACTCCGCGGCGTGGTTGATCATCGACCTTCTCCCGGCTCACCCAATCGTGACCGCCGCCGCCGCAATCGCCGCGACGGGCCGGGACAAATCGAGCGTGTCGCGCGCGCTCGACGAGCTCTGTGAGGCGGGCATCCTGCGGCCGTCAACGGAAAGCAAGCGCAATCAGCTGTTCGAGGCGGCTGGCTTGCTGGACCTGATCGCGCAAATGGAAGAGGGACGACTGGTCCGGTAAGTGGACGAGGAGCTCTTGATTCACTCAACTGTTGATGGTATGATCTGGCATGCAACAGCCGCGCTGGCTCCGGACGTTCCGGTTCCCATGGCCGACCCCGCGCCGCGACGTCGACGAGGAACTGGCGTTCCATTTCGACGAGCGCATCGCCGCGCTCATCGCGTCCGGCCTCACCGAAGGTGAAGCAACCCGGCAAGCGGAAGCGGAGTTCGGCGACCGCGACTCCGTGCGCCGGACGCTCCTGGAAATCAACGAACGTGCGGCGCGCCGGTTTCGGCGCAGTACGTGGCTCGAGCAGTTCCACCAGGACACGCGTCTCGCGTTCAACCGCTTGCGCCGCACGCCGATATTCTCCGCGACCGCGGTGCTCACGCTGGCGGTCGCCATCGGCGCGACCGCCTCCGTGTTCGGCGTGGTCAACGCGGTACTTCTCAAGGCGCTTCCGCTCCGTGCACCGGATCGCGTCCTGGTGATCGTCCAGAACAATCCGGGACGGCACCTGCTGAATTTTTCCATGTCGCCGCTGGACTTCATGGACTACAGTGCGCAGAGCCACTCCTTCGCAGCCTTCGCGGGAGTGCGCCCCGCGACGCGTACGGTAACCGGCGGCAGCGCGCCCGAACGCGGTGCTGGATCCATGGTGACTCCCGGCTTCTTCGCCGCACTGGGGGTCACGCCAGTCCTCGGACGTCCGTTGGCGCCGGATTCGCTGGACGCGGCGGAGGTCGTCATCGGCTACGGTCTCTGGAAACGCCGCTATGGCGGTGCGTCCACCGTACTGGGACAGAAGGTCATTCTCGACGACAAGCCGTACACGATCGTCGGCGTGATGCCGGCGGGTCTGCCTGGCGACTCGGAGCTGTGGACAAGGTTGATCTTCGAGGGCGAAGACCAGCTTCATCGCGACTGGCACGTGCTCGGCGTGGTTGGCCGGCTCAAGGACGGAGTGACGCGCGAAGACGCACAACGCGACCTGGAGTTGATCGCCGGGCGCCTCGCGCACGCGTACCCGCAGTCGGACCGCGACTGGTCCACCGCGACGATACCTCTGCTCGACGAGATTGTCGGCCCCGTCAAGCCTTCACTGCAGATGCTGTTCCTCGCAGCGGGCTGTGTGCTGCTGATCGGCATGGCGAACATGGCAAACCTGTTTCTTGTTCGATGCCTGGGGCGCGAACGCGAACTGGCGGTGCGCACGGCGCTCGGCGCGACACGCGGGCGGCTGGTGCGCGAACTGCTGGCCGAGGCGACGATCCTTGGCGTGGTCGCCACCACTCTGGGCGTTGGATTGGCGGCCGCGGGGATCCGGCTGCTGCGGTCGCTCGGGCCATCGTCGCTCCCTCGCCTGGCTGAGGCCGAGGTAGACGGGCACGTGCTGCTCTTCAGCGCGCTCGCGGCGATCGTGACTGTGCTGATCTTCGGCGCGCTTCCGGCGTGGCTGAGTTCACGGCACGATCCTGCAGACGCGATGAAGGAAGGGGGGCGCGGAACCAGTTCGCGGCGTCACCATCGCGTGCAGCACACACTCGTCGTGCTGCAGGTGGCGGTCGCGCTGGTATTGCTGACGGGGACGGGGCTTCTCGTGAAGGCGTTCGAACAGTTCCGGCACTCCGATCTGGGTTTTCATCCTGATGGAGTCCTCACCGCGAGCATAGCGCTGCCGGAGAAGAAGTACAGCACGCCGGAACGCGAAGGGGCGTTCGTGGACGCCGCGACTGAGCGGCTTGCCTCCCTCCCGGGCGTCAACGGCGTCGCGGCGAGTTCAGCGCTTCCGGGCACCGCAGGCTATCACTGGGCGTATATGATCGTCGGTGATCCGGCTTCTGACTATGACCATGCGACGATCGTAAGACCGGTGTTCGTGTCGTCGGAATACCTCCGAACGATGGGGATCCAATTGAAGAGCGGGAGAGGCATACTGCCGACGGACAACCGCGGCGCAGTGAAAGTCGCGCTGATCGACGAGCGGTTTGCACGGCAGATCTTTGCCGGCCGAAACCCCATTGGGGAGAGACTCGTTCCAACGAACGGGCCAGATGTGGACACAGTTGAGGTAGTCGGTGTCACCGCGTCGGTGAAACAAGGAGGGCTCGTCCCGGAGAATGTGCCGTGGGTCTACCTGCCACTCGCACAGTCTCCGATCGTTGGCGTCGTCGACGACATCGTGGTGCACACGGTCGGTGACCCGACCGCGCAAGCGTCTGCAGTGCGGCGGGTCATGGCGAGCGTCGACGGCTCGGTGCCCGTTTACGGGATCAAGTCCATGGACGCGAGCGTCGCGCAGTCCGTGAGCCTGACGCGTTTCTCGACTTTTCTCGCATCGCTGTTCGCCACGGTCGCGATCGCACTCGGCATGATCGGGATCTACAGCGTGCTCGCGTACATAGCCGGGCAGCGGAAGCGTGAGGTTGCGATTCGAATCGCACTCGGAGCGAGTCGATCCATCGTGGTCGGCGACGTGATTCGGCACGCGCTCGTTCTCACGGGCCTCGGCGTCGCACTCGGATCGGCCGGGGCGTGGTGGATCGCGCGCGTGTTCGCGGGACTTTTTGCCGGCGTCAGCCCGCACGACCCCGGTGTGTTCGCCGGAGCGGCATTGCTGTTTGTGATCGTCGCCTTGATCGCCGCCGCGGTGCCGGCGTTCCGCTCGGCGAATGTCAATCCGGTTTCGGCGCTGTCGTCGACCTGAGCGGCACAGTGTCTGGTTGGCCAGCCGCGTTAGCTGGCAACCGGTTCATTTCTGGCTACCTCAGCAGCACGTTCGCGAGCGCCGACCCGGTGAAGAACAAAAACATCCACTTGATGAGGTCGGCCTTCAGCGCGTGCATCTCGGTGCGCAGCTCAGCGCGCATCGCCACGATTTCCGTCCGCAACTCGGCAACGCGCTGCTCCAGCTTCGCGTCGAACCGCGCGAAGTTGAGCTCATTCATCTCACGCAACTCGGACTTGTACGTGGCGTCCATGCCGTTGATGAGATCCACGAACTCATTGGTGAGTTCGTCGCCGAAGTGGTCGTAAAAGCGGCGGGACAGCTTGGCGGTGATCGGCATTGGCTCCTGACGAAGTGACCAATGCGATCATACTGATACGCTCGGCGCCGAGCCTCATCAATGCGTCGCACCGCGAGTCGTTCGCATGCGCACGAACATTCCCGCCTCGCGACTCACCGCGAGAACACCGTCCCGTGCGGTGCCGCCGTCCCCGTGAACCCGTGCGGCCACACCCTCTGCGAAAGATTCACGCCGGGCCGCTCGCTTCCCGCATCGCGAAACTTTCCGTCGATCGCGAGCGCCCCGGTTGCAGGATCGAAGTCAATAACGAATAGGCGATCCCCCTTCGCATAGCCCCCGGAGTTGAGCACGACGCGCCGCCCCCCAGGATCGATCGCGATCCAGTGCGGCGCTTCGTCATCGGCAAAGGAAACCGACGAAACTTCGCGCGGATGCTCCGGATCAGCGATGTCCATTGCGACCAGCGCGTGCTCGCTGCCGAGTGTCTGCAGCCAGAAGTGGCCGGTGAGGATCGGCACGCCGCAGCCGTGACCACGAAATCGGTGTACGAACGTCGCTCTCGGCGCTGGCCCATCGGCGCCCCGCACGAGGTACAGGCCGCAGCTGAACGTGTGGATGTAGACGCTCTTTCCGTCGGGCAGCAGATGCGGCTCGCCCGTCAATTCATTTTCGTGACCGCCCGGGCCCGGCTTGAGCGCGATGCTCTTCAGGAGCTTCAGGTCGGACAGTCGCCAGAACTGAATCCACTCGGCCGTCTGCGATGTATCGGCCTGGTCCATGTCGGTGGTCGTCGAGACCGCGCGATCCGCCGCCGGCAGCGCCACCACGCTGTATGGAGAGATGAACTTGCCAGGAACCGATGAGTCCGCCGCACTTCCGCTGCGGATCACATGGCCGCGCTCGTCCATCTCCACCAGTCCGCCGGTGGCGTGCACGCCTCCCAGCCACATTCCGCCATGCGCAGGCATCGTCATCTCCTTTGGCGACGAGTCGGCCTTGTACTGAAAGGTCGAGAGCACGTTGCCATCGGCGAGGCGGAGGTAGGTGTGCGGGTAGCCGTAACCGGCGACATCGCCGAATGAGTCGAGGATCTTCGGTTTGAGCGGGTCGGTGAGATCGAACAGCCAGGTGCGGCCCGCGTGAAAGCCGTTCGCAAGCAAATGGCCGTCAGCCGGCATTTCAGCTTCGGTGTGATGCGGGTGCGTTCCGACGACGCCGGTCGGGAGCGAGGTCACCACCGACCCGTACTTGGCCGATGCCGGGTTCGCGTCGATCACGGCGAGAAAGTCGCTCGCCTTCGCGGCGGAGTCGCCGGCCCAGACGTAGAGATATTGTCCGGGGGATGCCGCGCGATCGCAGGCCGCAGCGGCGAGAAGAATTGTTGCGAACAAATAGCGGCGCATGCGGTTTGATCTCGTGGGGGCCACCATCCACCGGCAGCGGCGCGGAGTCGGCCGGAAGTACGCGGAAACGTAGGAGACTGTGCGAGATCGAGCCAGTGGCGACTTACCTGCACACCGGGCCGTGCGTCACCCCGTTCGCGTCATAGCATCGAAATGCCTAGGCACCTGCCGAAGCGACGGGTATCTTTGCCACCAGTCGTCTCATGCGCCCTCCTACACTGGGGGCGTGGACGCAGTCCTCCGGCCGAACAGGGGGTGACGAAATGAGGACCGGCCAGCGAGTTAGTCCGTCGGAATCCAGCACCACACGTACCGGCTTGATCGTGGCCGTTGCAATCCACGTCATGATCGTCGCAGCCGTCGTCGGAGGCTGGCACCTGGGCAACTTCACCGCAGGAGACGATTCCATGGACGGGGCCGGGGACGCAGCCCCGCTCGGTGGAGCGCCGGCGACGGCGAAATGGAATACGCACCCACTCGTGATCGTGAACGAGGACTACGCGCCGCTGGCTTCCGCGCGTGTGCATCTGCTGCTGGGTGACAGCATGAAGGTCACGTCGCCATCGGGGACGGCGGGATTCACGGTGCGCGCTGGCACGATGTTCGTCGTGCGGGTCACTAGAGCGGGCTACGAACCGCTGCTTCTGAGACTGCCGAACCGGGAAACCGAGCAGGGTCCGCGCGAAATACGGATGGTCGCGGTCGCGCTGGCCGAGGGCTTTCAGGCATGGCGCCGAGCAGGGCCCTGAGGTGACGATCCGCCCGCGCATCGTCGGGCCGAATCGACAGGACCTTATGATATTGGGCGATGGCGCGGGGGCGGTCCCCTGCCTTCTCGTAAGCGAACCCGAGGCGATAGGCCACCTCCGCCGAGCCCGGAAACTCCCGGGCGTTCGCTTCGAGGACTCTGGCGGCGTCGACGAACCGCCCCGCCGTCACCAGCCGCGCCGCGACGGTGTTCAGCGGCACCTCCGTCAGGTCATACGCCATTCGCCCCGCGTATTGCTCACGAAACCGCTGGTCTGCGGCGATCGTCGAGTCCACGCCCTGTTGATCGAGAATGCGCAAGAGTGTATCTGACAGCGTGACGGGGCGGCGCGCGCCTCGATGGCAAGTGAGGCAGGTGACCACCACGCTGTACGATCGCGCGCCCGGGATGGCCGGCAGCAGCTCGGTATTCAGCCTGTTGGTCAGCCGGAACATCGCGCGCGCCGTCACCTTCATGGGCAGTGCGTCCGACGCGAAGTGCGTCGAGTCCCACGTGGGCCGGTCGCCCCCGACATGGCAAAGCCCGCACGTCACGCCGAGCGCATCGGCGACATCGAGCATGAGCGCGAAGACGGAGTCAGTCGACAGCGTCTTTGGCAGGACTTGCAGGTTTTCCGGGTGTTGCGGAAGCTGCGCTTGGGCGCGCGACACAAATGCCAGCGCCACCCCAAACGCCAATGCAGTCGCGCGCCGGACGATACCCATTGCGACACGCCCGCTCATGACTGCTTCACGGCTGCTTCCCGATCGCTTGCAACCGTCCCTTCGCCTCCAGATTTGCCGGGTCGCGCCGCACGGCCTCGCGGAACGCGACTTCAGCGGCGGCGGTGTCGGCTTTCATCAGGTTGATGTTGCCGCGGAAGACGTACATCCCCGACGAGCCCGGGAAGAGTTCCTCGTTGAGCCGCAGCATCGCGAACGCTTCGTCGAAGTTCTTCGCCACGCCCAGCCTGAACGCCGCGGTATTCAGCGACCCCTCGCCGAAATCGAACGCGTCACGCCCGTAGTAGCGCTCGCGAAGCGCGCGATATGTGCGTGCGGCCGAATCGGCGCCGGCGGTGGTCGCTGTCTCGATGATCAGGGTCGAAAGCGGCACCGGGCGGCTCGTCCCGCGATGGCACGTATTGCACGTCACCTGCAGGCCGGGCGTCGCGCGCCCAGGGAGCGAGTCGAGCCGGTGATTGATGTCCTCGACCATCCGCATCATCTCGCGTGCAACGAGCTTGGTGCGCTTCTGGTCGCTCACGAAATTGAACTGCGTGAGGGGCTGGCCCTCTTCACCAACGTGACAGTACTGGCAGCGCACACCGAGATACGACGTGAAGTTTCGCATGGTGCCGATGACGCTGATCACCGGCGTCGCGTGCGAAATCACGCGCGTGTTCACCAGCGAGTCCGGTGGAAACTTGGCAGCCGTTTGCGCACCGCATAGCGCGGGCGTGACCGTGAATGCCAGGAGTGCCGCAAAGCGACGCATCGAACGTCCTTGGAAGAGGTGGCTGCGCTGCGTGCACGGTGCGGCGCCCCTCCGCTGCGAAGTGCGGCACCTCCATGAGTGTATGGCGCGCCGACCCCTGGCGCGTGATCTCCACGCAAGGACTTTGTCAGGAATCGGTGGGGACTTTGGCCGGGTCATGCCGGAGGGCACTATCTTTCGCAATGCGACCGTCCACGGCGCGCCCCGCTATTGTCGCCGCCATGCTCGGACTGACCGCGGTTCTCGCGGCCGTGCTCGCGGCACAGGCGGTCTCCGCCGCGCGGGACCACCGGGCCAGCGCCGAACGCGTGCTGCACGACTACGCGGCACTCGGCGCGGAGGGAACCGCGCAGCGACTGAAGAGCGCATTGAGCGCCCGCTTCAGCACCGTGCTGCTCGCTGCCGCCGCGCTCGACCGCGGGGGCGGCGCGCCGACGGTCGCCGCAGTCAGGGCGCGCCTCGCGGGCCCGCCACATGAACTGCTCGACGATGCGAGCCGCATCATGCGCGTCACGCCCGCCGACTCGCTCGCTCCCACGCTGAGAACCGCGACGCTCGCGCTGCCGGACTACGCGTACTTTGGGCTCATGTGGATCCGGCACGCGAACGGCCCCGAGCTCCTCGTGTTCCAGCCGATGAACGATGCAAGGCCGAGCGTGATGGCGTTTACGCTCCCGGAGCAAACAGTACACGCGGTCATGGCGGCAATCGTCGCGACGGATCAGGTGCTGCCCGCGAGCCTGAGGCACGGCGCCTCGCTCGACAGCGGCACGGGAATTCGCGTGGTCAGCGCCCACGGCGAGTTGGCGAACCGGCGCTTCGACGATGCCTCGCCGTTTCGGGCCGCATTGCCGCTCGGTCAGCCGTATGGAGACCTGGCCGTCGAGGTGAGCCTGAACGAAGCGCTTGCTCCTGCGCTGATCATCGGCGGCCTGCCGCGCTCGCGCGTTTCACTGTTGATCGGGTTGCTTGCGCTCACCCTCGTGCTGACGTTCGCGGCGGGCGATCAACTCCGCCGCGAGCTGGAGCTCTCGCGGCTGCGGGACGATTTTGTGTCGAGCGTCTCACACGAACTGCGCACGCCGCTCGCACAAATCCGAATGTTCGCCGAGACCCTGCGACTCGGCCGCGTCCGGTCACCGGAGGAAGAAGAGCGGTCGCTGGCCATCGTGGAGAACGAAGCAAAGCGCATGGAGCACCTGGTGGAAAACCTGCTGCACTTCTCGCGTGCGGAGAGGAGCGCGCTGCAGGTGTACCCCGAGAACACCGACCTCAGCTCGCTGCTGCACGACGTCGCCGCGGAGTTTGCACCGCTCGCCAGTCGCGGCGAGTCGATGATTATGCTCGCGGTGGAGCCCGGCGTCCGCGCCACGGTGGACCCTGCCGCCGTTCGCCAGATCCTCCTCAACCTGCTGGACAACGCGGTCAAGTATGGCCGCCGCGGCCAGACGATCACGGTGCGATTGTCGTCGGGTGCGACCGGCGTGCGGATCGCGGTCGAGGATCAGGGCGCCGGAATCGCGGCGGCGGATCGTACGCGAATATGGGAGCGCTTCTGGCGGAGCGAGTCGGTTCGTCGCGCCGGCGTCACCGGCACCGGGGTTGGCCTCGCCATCGTCAGCGATCTCGTGCGGCTGCATACGGGAACGGTCGCGGCCGAGAGCGCACTGGACGGCGGCGCGCGCATCGTGATCGACCTGCCGCGGCGGAACGCATGAGCCGCGTGCTGGTGGTCGAAGACAATGCCGACCTTGCATTTGGTTTGCGGAACAATCTCGAGATCGAGGGACACGAGGTGGAGATCGCGGGCGACGGACGCGTTGGCCTGCGGCTCGCACTCGAGCAGCGGTTCGATCTCGTCGTGCTCGATCTCATGATGCCGGAACTCGACGGCTTTCGTGTGCTCAGGGCGATGCGCCACCAGGGCGACCGCACGCCGGTGCTGATTCTCACCGCGCGTGGCCGCGAAGAGGACAAGGTCCGCGGCCTGCGGATGGGAGCGGACGACTACGTCACCAAGCCGTTCGGTGTGCTCGAACTCATGGCGCGCGTGGAGGCGCTCCTGCGCCGCACGCGACCGGAGCCGGCCGGCGGGCCGGCGGTGACCTTCGGCGATGTTGTCGTCGACCCCGCCACTCGCACAGCGCTCCGGTGCGGCGCGGATGTACCGCTGGCCCCGAAGGAGTTCGATTTGCTGTGGGCCCTGGTTGAGGCGAACGGAGCGGCGGTGAGCCGGGATCAACTCATGCGACGCGTTTGGGGGTATGGCGCCGACGTGTTGAGCCGGACCGTGGACACGCATGTCGCGGAGCTGCGACGGAAGCTGGAGCCGGAGGGCGCGGGGCGCGCCCGGATCCTCACGGTGCGAAAGGTCGGCTACCGCCTGGCGCGGGATCCTTGAGATGGCGGAATCGGGATATGTGGCGCGTAGGGCGGGGGCCTTCATTGACGTTTCACCGCCGCCATTGGCACGATAGATTCCTTTGCGTATGCCGTCAGCAACCGCGATTGAACTCTTCGTTCCGGAAATGCTCCGCCAGTACTGCGGCAAGGCGCGCACGCTCGACGTCTCGGGCCCCACGGTACGCGCCGTGCTGGCCGAGCTCGAACGCGACTACCGCGCGCTCTACGTGAACGTGTGCGACGAAACCGGCACGGTGCGGCGTCACATCAATATTTTCGTCAACGACGATCACATGCGCGATCTCGAAGGGCTCGACTCCCGCGTCGTCGCCGGCGACACGGTGACCATCCTTCCCGCCGTCTCAGGAGGTTGACATGCCGGACCGGGTGATCCTCACGATCGGAACTCGCAAGGGACTCTTTGTGGCCGAGTCCGCCAAGGCGCGCGGCAAGTTTGCGCTGCGCGGGCCGTTCGCCACCGGTGTGGCCGTGTACTCCAGCATGATCGACACGCGCGGCACGCCGCGCATCTACGCGTCGAGCTGCAATCCGTTCTTCGGCATGAAGGTCGTTCGCTCGACGGACCTCGGAAAAACGTTCAAGGAGACCAAGTCCGCGCCCGCGTTCCCCAAGGACGACGGTCGCGCGCTCGCGAACATCTGGTCGCTGGAACCTGGCGCCGCGAAGAACGAGATCTGGTGCGGCGTCGAACCCGCGTCGCTCTTCAGGAGCCGCGACGGCGGCGACTCGTGGGAGATGATTCCCGGCATCAGCAACCACGAGCACTCGCGCAAGTGGCAGCCGGGCGCCGGCGGCCTCTGCCTGCACACGATCCTTCGCGACGGCCACCGCATGCACCTCGGCATCTCGACCGGCGGACACTACGTGAGCGAAGACGGCGGGGAGACCTTCAACGCGTCGAACAGCGGCGTCGGCGCCGGATTTTCGCCGGATCCATATCCGGAGTTCGGCCAGTGCGTGCACAAGATCGTCGGGCACAAGGACGCACCGGGGCGACTGTACATGCAGAACCACGGCGGCTGGGGCGAGTGGGACGGCCCGGGCGGACGCCGGCCGGACATCGGCGTGTTGCGCAGTGACGACCACGGCAAGACATGGAAGTCGATCGCGAAGGGACTGCCGTCCGATTTCGGATTTCCAATGGTGGTGCATCCGCACGACCCGGACACGGTATACGTGATGCCGCTCATGCCCGCGACGCGCACCTGCCCGGACGGGGCGCCCGCCGTGTGGCGAAGCGAGAACGGCGGCGGCTCGTGGAAGCGCATCGCAAAAGGGCTTCCGAAGAAAGAAAGCTTCTTCACGATCCAGCGCGACGCGATGGACATCGACGAGCTGAAGTCGCCGGCACTATACTTCGGGACGACGACGGGGCAACTGTGGATGGGGCGCGACGGAGGCGACGAGTGGGAGTGCCTGTTCGACGCGCTGCCACCGATTCACAATGTGAAAGTGGCGGTGGTCTGATGTGGTCACATACTGCAACGCACTGCGCCGGCGCTGACAACGGCTCCGCAGTTGTTTCGATGCGACGCCGGCCGTTCGCACGGTTCGGCCTGATCGCCGCCGCAACGATCGCGGCCGCAACGATCGCGGCCGCGTGCGCCACCGAGACACCGGCCGGACCTGGCGGCGCCGACGGCGGCGCGCGCATCAGCGTCATCAACGGCGCGCCGGGCGCGGTGCGGGTGGTTGTCGACGGCGCGACTCGAATCGCCTCGCTGTCCGCCGCGTCCGTTTCGACGGCGATCGACGTGGGCGCGGGCTCGCACACGGTGGAACTGCAGGCGATTGCCGGCGGCACGCTCTCGGGCACGTCGGCAATGCAGGTCACGACGACGCAGTCGGCCACCGCGTTCGTCACCGCTCAGCGCAACGGATCTGGTTCGGTCGTCGCCGGCGTGGTGAGCGACACCGGCGCGGTGCCTGCGGCCGGGATGACCAAACTCAGCGTGATCAATCTCGCGGCCAGCGCGCCTGCGCTGGATGTGTGGCGGACACAGCCGGACTACACGACGCCGATCCGGATCATGTTTCCGTTCCCATACGGCGCCCAGTCGGAATTCGTCCAGAGCACGCCCGGCGCATGGGAAGTGATCATCACGACGGCCAGTCCGCCGGCTCCGGGCGAGGCCGACCCGCGAACGTCGGCGCTCGCAACGTACTCGCTCACGATCAGCGCGAACGTCGCGCGGACCCTGGTGATCCTCGACAAGCCGGGCGGCGGCGTGACACTGTCGCTCTTGACGACGAACTGACTAGGCTTCGACCCGACGCCTACGCCGCCGATCCTCCATCGGTCGCCGCCTGCACGGCCCGCCGGAAATCAAACGGCGCCTGGATCCCATCGAACGGCTCTTTGGTCCCGCCGCTCCCGGTGATCACGATCTCGCCGTACCCGAATAGCTTGCCCATGAGCCCCTGCGTCACGGTGATCCCCTCGACCTTGCCGAGCAGCAGCTCCACCGACCGAGTCTGCATCACGCCGATTTTCACGATCACGCGCTTGGTCGTCACGGCGTACTCCGCGGAACTCCTCCGCACGAACGCCGCACCGAGCAGTGCGACGATCAGCACCGCCGGGGCGGCGGCGAGCGGCTTGTGCTCGCTGCGGAGCGCCAGCACGAGCAGTGGAGCGCATATGAGCACGCTGAACAGCACGGGCCACACATATACCTTCCAGTGCAGCGTCGTCTTGTAGGTGACCGCTTCGTTGGGCAGAAGGTGCTGATCGACGTAGCTCATGTGAGTCGAGTGGAGTGTGGATGATGCGAGGGAGGTAACGATGCACCGGAGAACGCGATTCGCCAACCGGACCGGCCGCGGTGTGAAGTGAAACCGCCACGGCCCGTCGTGTCAGGCTCGCGATCCGGCAATGCGGTGACGATCGAGGTAACGCCCGAGCACGCCGGCATCACCGCCAGCGTCCACGAGCGCGACGTACCCGTCCGGACGGACGAGATACATCGCGTTCCGGTGGAGCCCCGCCCGTTCCATCTCCTGCTGCCACGCAAACGGATGAAACGCGACTGAGTGCGCCTCGCACGTCGCGCGGACCGCGGAGGACGCATCGCCGTAGCAGTGCAGCTGCCAATCCAGCGATGAAAAGAATTCGTAGTTGTCGCCGGGCGTGCCATCGGCATCGATCCATTGAGCCCACGGGAGGCGATCGCCGCCGCGCACCGTACCCGCTCGGCCGGCGCTGAGCCAGCTGTCCGGATACCGAATGCCGATCTGCGAGATTGTCCGAAAGAGGAATCTCCGGATCGCGCGGAAGCAAAAGACCTTCGGGAGCGTGAACGGAAACGCGGTGAGGCGCACACGTGCGGCAATCGGGCCGCGCGCCGTTGCGAACGCGAACGCGCGGTCGGTTGTGGCGACCAGGCGCCGCGCAAACGCGATCCGCTCCGTCTCGTACGTGTCGAGCACCGCGGGATCGATCCGCTGCTGGATCACGCCGGCGAGCTTCCATGCGAGGTTCACCGCGTCGCCGATGCCGGTGTTCATTCCCTGCCCGCCCACGGGACTGTGGAGGTGCGCCGCGTCGCCGAGGAGGAACGCCGATCCCTGGCGGAACGCACCCGCCACGCGGTGGTGCACGCGATAGGTGGAAAACCAGTTCACCTTGGTGACGTCGAGTTTCAGCCGCTCGATCACGTGCGTGTCGACGTCGCTCCACTGCAGTGCGGCGGCGTTCGCGGGACCGTGCCTCAACGCGCCGATCAGGCGGCCCGTGCCCGGATCCTTCATCGGAAACACGGCGAGAAAGTCGGCGTCGTCGAGCGCGATGTTCACTTCGCCGTTGAAGGCGGCGCCGGTGCCCTCGATGTCGGCGACGTAGAAGAGGTCCGCGTAGTCACCGCCGGGAAGGCCGGTGCGGAGCTGTTCGCGAACTTTCGAATGGGCGCCGTCGCAGCCGGCGACGTAGGTGGCGTGACATGCACGGGTTGCACCGTCGGCCGTTTTGATTTGCGCGCTCACACCCGCATTGAGCTGCTCGAACGACACGAGTTCGGTTTGGCGCTCGACGGCCACGCCGAGTTTTTCGAGCGCGGCGATGAGTAGCCGCTCCTGCTTGTCCTGCGGGTAAATGAGGATGAACGAGAAACGGCTGAGCGGGTCGCCGATGTCGTCGAATGGCGCGCGCGCGGCGTGCCGCCCGTTCACCCACAGGTTTACGGCACGGAACTCGACGCCGTTCTCGACGCATTCATCGGCGACACCGACCTGGTCGTAGAACTCGAGCGTGCGCGCGTGGAGCACCGTGGCGCGTGAAGTCGTGCCGGGCCCGTCGGTCTTGTCGATGATCCGGACGCGGACGCCCATGCGCGCGAGGAACAGCGCGAGCGCGAGCCCCGTGGGACCAGCCCCGACGATGAGGACGTCTACTCTTGCTTTCGGTATTTGTTCGGTATTCATTTCATTCAACTTCCGCCTGCGAGTGGCGCCATGGACAAGATGGAACTGGAGGTCAAGCTCGAAACGCTGATGTCACTCGCGATGGATGATCGCGAGGGCGCACCGGGTACCGAAACCATGTTACCCCCGCGTCTTCGAAACGCAAACGCCGCGGGCGCGCTGCGGCCGCTGAACCTGCGCGACGTACGCATCGGCGCGAACGGACCGCGAGCGAAGCTGCTGCGGATCCTCATGACAAACGCCTGCAGCTTCAACTGTCACTACTGCCCAATGCGCCGCGACCGCGAGCTGCCGCGCGCGCTGCTCAAGCCACAGGAGATGGTCCGCATTTTCCTGGAGGCGGTGCGGCGCGGATGGGCGAGCGGCCTCTTTCTCACGACGGGGATTCCCGGACGGCCGACGAGGGTGATGGACGATCTAATAGAAGTGCTCGCGACGCTTCGCGAGCGGCATCATTATCGCGGTTACATCCATGTGAAGATCATTCCCGGCGCCGACGACGCACAGATCGAGCGGATCACCGCGCTCGCCACGCGCGTCTCGGTGAACCTCGAGACGCCGTGCAGCGCGACGCTGACGCCGATCGCCCCTGAGAAAACGTTCGAGACCACGCTCGTCACGCTGCAGCGCGCGCGATCGCAGAGCGCCTCGGCACAGCTGGAGGAGCGCGACGGCCGGCCGCGCGACACGCTGCATCCGAACGGCGTTGCCGGCATGACAACGCAATTCGTGGTGGGCGCCACGCCGGACACGGACAAGACGATCATCGGCAAGACGACCGATCTCTACGCCGCAGGCGGCGTGCACCACGCGCAGTTCAGCGCGTTCAGGCCGATTCGCGAGACGCCAATGGAAAATGTCCGCGCGACGCCGGCGATTCGCGAGCACCGCCTCTATCAGGCGGATCACCTGCTGCGACGTTACGGCTACACGCGCGACGAGATCGTGTTCGATGGCGCAGGAAACCTGCCGCTCTCATACGACCCGAAGGTCGCGTGGGCGCTCGCGCGACTGGACTTGTTTCCAGTGGACGTGAGCCGCGCGGACTACGCGACGCTGCTCCGCGTGCCGGGACTCGGGCCGATCGTCGCGAAGCGGATCGTGCACGAGCGGCGGAAGACCGCGATTCGCGGTCTGTCGGATTTGCGCCGCATGGGCGCCGTCGTCTCGCGTGCGGCGGGGTTCCTCAGCCTCAACGGACGGCAGCTCGGCGCGGAACGATGGATGGAACAGCTGGCGCTCTGGACGCCTGAAGAAGACGCGGGCGCGCGAACGCGAGCGTATGAGTTCAGTCCGGGGACGTTTCGGTAACGATCGGCGGGTCAGGCCGCGATGGCCGCCGGCGGGGACCTGCCCACGTCACTCCGCGCGCAGCGCCTCCGTCGGGTCGACGCGTGTCGCCGAAAGCGCCGGCACGAGACACGCGAGCGCCGCGACCGCGAAAAACCCCATGCCCACTCCCACCAGCACCAGGGGATCGCGCGGCGAAATGCCGTGCAGCATCGACGCCACCAGTTTCCCCAGTGCAATCGTCAGCGCTGCGCCTGCGATGATCCCGACGACAACCACCCGCACGCCCTGCCCCACCACCAGTCGGAGGATCGCGGGACTTCCAGCGCCGAGCGCGGCGCGGATTCCCATCTCGTGCCGGCGCTGGCCAACGGTGTAGCTCACCGATCCGAAGATTCCCACCGCCGCGACGGCGAGCGCCAGCAATCCCGCCGTTGAAAAGAGCGTCGCGCCGAGGCGCCAGGGACGCAGTTCGGGTGCGAGCACCTCGGTCATCGACCTCACTCTCGGCGGTGCATCCGGCTGGTTCGGGTCCGCGAGCATCCGCTCCAGCTCCATGACGATCACCGGTACGCGATCCGCTGACGCGCGCACGACGAGGCCGTGCGGCGTCGTGTTCGCCATTTGCGCGAGCGGCATGTACAGACGCTGCTCGTCCGGCTCGAGAATTTTCATGACGTGCGCCTCCGACACCACGCCAACGACGCGGCGACACGGCGAGCCCGGCTTGCCCAGGATGACGCACTTGGTCAGCGCCGACTCCCCCGGCCAAAGAAGCCTGGCCAGGGACGCCGACACCGCGACGACGGGCTCCGAAGTCGCGGCGTCGGTCTTGGCGAAGCCGCGGCCCGTCTTCACCTGGATACCCACCGTCTGGAAATAGCCGGCCGACACCGCGGTGGCGTTCACGCTCTGGAACCGGCCGAGGGCTTCAATCGAGTCCCGGTCCGGCAATGACATGCGGTACAACGCCCTGCCCATCAACGGCGGAACCTGAACTTCCGCAAAGCGCTGCACACCCGCCGTGCGCGCGAGCCGCTCCTCGATGGCGGGCAGCTGGAGTGCACTGTGGAATGCGGTGTCACGCATGGGGTTGTTCGGAAGCGTGGCGACAACGAGGCGGTCGGCGTCGTATCCAATATTGACGTTCTCGACGTTCTCCAGGCTGCGCACGAACAGCGCCGCTCCGGCAAGGAGGACAACCGAGAGTGCGGTCTGCAGCACGAGCAGGGAGTTCCGCACGCGGGATTTCCGGACGGCTCCGCTTCGCACCGACGCACTGAAGTCGGCGTGCATGTCGGCGCGCACCGCGTGTATCGCAGGAACGATCCCCGACGCGCATCCGGCGACCATCGCGAGCACCGCGATGAAGATCGAGAGCCGGATGTCCAGCACCGGTTCTCCCCAGTTCACGGCGGAGAATATGGCATTGCGCAGGATCGTGCCGCCGGCCGCGCCAAGCGCGAGGGCCGCCATGCCGCCCGCCGCCGCGAGCACGACGCTCTCGATCAGCAGGAGGCGCACGAGACGCACGCGGCTCACGCCAAGCGCGAGCCGCACGGCAAACTCGCGGCGCCGTGCAACGCCGCGCGCAAGCAGGAGGTTCGTCACGTTCGCGCACGCGATGAGCAGAATGATCACTGCGACACCGGCGAGGCGGGTCGCGATCGTCACCTCCGTATCTCCGCGATCGGGCGCTACACGCGATTGCAGGCCGGCGAGCACGATCGCGTCCGTGGTGTCGACAAGTGCGCCGCCACGCGAGATTCGAATGGCGCGCGTCGCGGCGTGCCTGACGCGCAGCGCGTCGGCGGCCGCGTGGCTCCGGAACACCAGGCGAATGACCCGCTCGAACGGGGAGTCATACCACGGGCCGCGATCGCCGGGCGGAGCGGCGAGAATACCGCCAACAGCCCAGATGTTCGCCGCGTCCTGGCCGAGGTCGGTTCCGCCGAACCCCCGCGGCGCGACCCCGATGATTGTGAGCCGTCGGTTGTCGACGTCGATGGTCTTTCCGAGAACGGACTGATCGCCGCCGAAATGATCCTGCCAGCACGCATAGCTGATCACGGCGACGGGCGCGACGGTTTCCACACGCTGTTCGTCGGCGCTGAAGAATCGTCCGAGGGCCGGATGCAGCGCCAGCACGCCGAAATAATCCCCGACCACCTGGATCATCTCGTCGCCGCCACAGACGCTCCGATTGCGCCGCAAATCAGGACTGAAGTATCCCGCCAGACCAAACTCCGCCGGGAGCATCACCCGCATGTCGCGCAGCTCAGGGTAGCTGAACGTGGACGTGATGTGCACGTCCGGGCCGAACTGCCTGGACCTGCGATACACGCGGTGGACGTCGCCGGGCTTCCCCACGCCGACGGGCGCACGAACCAGCGTGCGGTCGATCAGGGAGAAAATCGTCGCGTTCGCGCCGAGCCCGAGGACGAAGGTCAGGACTGCGGCAAGGGTGAAGCCGGGATTTCGCCTGAGGCCGCGCACGGCGAAGCGCACGTCCTGCATCAGGTTTTCGATGAACGCGACGCCCCTCGCGTCGCGCACCTCATCCTTCTTCAGCGCGACCCGGCCGAACGAGTGTAGCGCCGCGGTCCGTGCTTCGTCCCGTGGCATGCCGGCCGCGATGTTGAGCGCCGTCTGTCGCTCGATGTGATCGAGGATCTCGTCGTCCAGATCCTGTTCCACGCGCGATCTGCGGAAGAGTGACCGGAGTCGCAGCGGGAGCTTATAAAGCCAGCTCTCGATCGGCATGGCTCACGCCTCGCTGCGGATCAACAGACCACAGTCTCCCGGAACGAGAACGATCGGCCGCCTCATGGTCTACCTCTCGGTTACCGCGAGAAGCTAGGCCGTCCCGTCCTCGCGCGCAAGAGCGACGCGGCGGGCGGTCAGACCCGGGGCGTCATCGGTGGATGGCGTCGCGTGCGCGATCGTCGTGACGCAACGGCAGCTCGCCGCCGCTTCCCAACTCCGCCGGTGGACGCTGCGCGGTGGCATGGCGCGAGGCTGACGCAGAGAGGAGCCACCAAACCCAGAGCAGAAGCGGCGGACCGGCGAGCATGAGGGCGAGTGTCGTCATCGCGACCGTGAGCTCCCATGTCGTGCTGCCGGCGACCGTGACGTTCGCGTGCAGCACACCGTTGCCGAGCGAGACGTTGGCGTTCCCCTTGGCACCTTCGCGCGACACCTTCCAGATGGCGACCGCGGCCGGTGCGAGGGTGACGGCGGCGAGCACCACCCAATAGCCGACCCACGACGCCACGAGGTGGCGGACTCTCCAGCGCGCGAATGGCGATGGCATTGTATGTGGAATACACCACGCCGGCGGCGTTGGTTCACGCTTCTCTTAGCCGCACGACCATGGAGATCGCCGCGGAAAGCCGCGCCCAGCTCTCGCGCTCCTGTTCGAGCTGCTTCTTTCCGATCCGCGTGAGCGAATAGAACTTCGCCCGCCGATTGTTCTCGCTCGGCCGCCACTCCGCCGTGATCCAGCCCTCCTGCTCGAGCTTGTGCAGGGCGGGATACAGCGATCCGTCGCTGACGCGGAGGATGTCCTTGGAGTGGTGCTTCAGCCGCTGGCTGATGTCCCAGCCGTTCATCGGCTCGAGCGCGAGCATCTTGAGGATCAGCAGGTCGAGCGTGCCCTGCACCAGGTCCGTCGGTCGGCTCATCTATCGCCTCTCGGTTACCGTGCGAAGCTATGCGCGCTCCTATCGGTAAGCAAGAGGACGGCGGGAGCTACGGGGCGGCGCGGATCTGGAAGGTGTTGGACACCCGCTCCGAGTCGGGGAGCATCAACCCGCATCGCCTACGGCTGGATTCCCGGCTTCGCCGGATTGCTCCCAATCCACTCGAACGCATAGCTCCGCTGATCCTCGGTATTCGCGATCGTCGCGCCCCACCCACGATGCCGCAGCGACGTGATGCCATGGACCTGCTCGATGACATCGATCGAGGGCGACAGCTCGCCGAAAATCGTCGTCACGTGCACCGCCGTGACCTGTGGAAGGTCGGGCGGCACCCGGGTCAAGTCGAGTTCCGTCCTCCGAATCTGGTACGTCTTCGCGTCGAGCAGCACGGACCCGCTCACGTCCGGCGTGCGGATCTGGACATCCGCGTCGAAACCGATCCTGATCATCACGCCATCGCGCGTCGTGTCCAGGCCGGCATAACGAAAACAGTGATTGTTCAGGAAGGCATAGCTCGCAAAATCCCGGAGCGTGGGCAGGTGCATCAGCGTCCGCCCGTCGCCCGTCCGCTCGACGACGTCGCCCTTACGGTACTCCCATCCGCGCGCGTCACTGCGGTACTGCTCCGTCTCGTACCGGGGATCCACCTCGCTGCTGTCGCTGCGCAGCGAGTAGAACACCTGCTCGACCTTGTACTTGAACGGAAACGAATCCGAAAGCAGCTGGTACTGCTCGGCGTTCATCCGCACCTGCGCGACGATCGCGGCGAAATCAGGATCCACATCCGGGTTCGGCCGCCCGGGCATCGTACAGACGCCTTTGGCGAGCACGCGCACCGTTGAGAGCTGCACGGAGAGCCGCGCCAGCTCGATCCGCAGGCGCGGCGGCGCAGTATCTGCGCGCACGGTAACGCTCACCTCCACCGGGGTATACCCGATGTGGACGACGCGGAGGCGGTATTTCCCCGGGTCGAGCGAGGGAAACGCGAACGTGCCACGGTCGGAGGTGAAAGTCTGGCGTTCGATGCCGAGCACGGTGACCATCGCGTGGCCGAGCGGAACCCCGCCGTCCTTGCCGATGACGTCGCCGATCAGCATCTGCGAGGTGCCCTGCGCTGCCGCGACCCGGAACGCCGCGGCCGTGAGCGCTGCGGCGACAAGCCGTGCAACGCGCATTCGCGCGAACCAGATGGCGGGTAGCCTCGAAGTCATCTGGCGATTTAATCTACGCCACGCCTCCGCGTGCAGCGCACCATGCCGGTTAGCTCGCCTGCTGCGCGGGCTGGACCGCGCCAGCTACTCTTCCCGCATCGCCACCAGCGGATCGACCGCCCTCGCGCGCCGCGCCGGGAGCCAGCACGCGAGCAGCGACATCGCGGCGAGGATTCCCGCGACCCCTGCGTACGTCATCGCGTCGAACGTGCCGACCTGAAAGAGAAGCTTCGAGAGCGCGCGCCCCATCAACCCCGCACCGATCACGCCGAGCCCCACACCCATCGCGGCGAGACGCGCTCCCTCGCCGAGGATGAGCCTCTGGATAGCGCCCGGCGCAGCACCGAGCGCGAGCCGCACGCCGATCTCGCGCTGCCGCTGCGCCACAACGTATGCCATCACGCCGTACACGCCGAGCACGGCAAGCGCGAGGGCCGCTGCGGCAAACACACCTACGAGCAGCGCATAGAGCTTCGGCAGCTGAACCGAAGCGCCCGCGAGATCCGCCATCGTCTGCACGGCACCGAGCGGCACGGCCGGATCGACGGCGCGCAACGATTCGCGCACCGCGGCCACGGCCGATGCCACATCGTTCTTCGGATCGAACACGACCGTCACGCCCCGCGTCGGGAACTGCAGCAGCGGCACGAACAACTCGGATTTCACCGGCTGGTCCGGCCCGTCAGCCAGCACGTCCGCGAGCACGCCAACAACGGTCACTTGCTTCCCGCCGCTCGCAAGCTGACGACCGATCGCGCTCTTGCCCGGCCACATCAGCCGCGCCGCCGTCGCGTTGACCATGGCGACCGGCACAGCGCCATCGCGGTCCGCCGGCGTGAACGTCCGCCCCTCGGCGAGGTGCATGCCCATGATCTGCGTGTAGCCGGGTGACACCGTGCGGTACCAGAGGTCGAACGGCCTTCCGTCCCGGAGCGGTTCACCGACGGGCACGGCATCCATGTCCTGGTCGCCGCCGCCGGTGAGCGGAGGGATGTCGGTCACTTCAGCGCCGCGCAGCGCCGGCTGTGGGCGCAGCCGCGCGACGAGTTCGTCGATCGTCGCGGCGGCGCGCGCGATGTCGCCGTAACGTGCACGCGGAAAAAAGACGGTCGCCGTCGCGAGTGAGTCCGTGCGATAGCCGAGATCGACGCGCTCGAGCCGGAGAAAACTCCTGCCCAGCAGGCCGGCGCCGATCAGCAGCATCACCGCGAGCGCGAGTTCCGCCACCACGAGCCCGTTGCGCAGGCCGCGGCCGTGTGATGCGCCTCCGCGGCCGGCGGTGCGAAGCGCCGACATCAAGTCCGGATTCGCCGTTTGCAGCGCGGGTACGAGCCCGAACAGGACTCCGGCGACGATCGAAAGCCCTGCGGTGAAGGCCACCACGGTGCCGTCCAGATGCATCTCCTGAATCGAGCTCACGACAGGCGGCACGAGCGCGCCGAGCACGCGACTGCCCCACCACCCAATCAGCAGTCCGAGCGCGCCGCCCGCGGCCGCGAGCACTGCGCTCTCGGTGAGCAACTGGCGCAGGAGCCGTCCGCGCCCGGCGCCCAGCGCGGAGCGGACGCTCATTTCGCGGGCACGCGCTGCGCCGCGCAGGAGCAGCAGGCTTGCAAGGTTCACGCATCCAATGAGAAGCACCAGCAGCACGGCGCCGCTCATTACGAGGAGAGGAACGCGAGTCGGCCCGGTGACCTGCTCGTGCAGCGCGATCGGCCACGAGCTCACGCCCTTGTTGCTCGCGGGATATGCAATCGCGTTGCGCGCGGCGATCACGTCGAGATCGCTCTTGGCCTGCGCGAGCGTCACGCCCGGCTTGAGCCGCCCGATCGCCCTGAGCACGACACAGCCGCGCCCGCAGCCGCTGGTCGCGGGGCGACGCATCGTCCGCCAGACCTCCGCCTGCCCCGGCGCGTGAAAAGTCGCGGGGAGGACGCCGATGACTGTCCACGGTTCGCCGCCGAGCTGGATCGAGCGGCCGAGCAGCGACGGATCGGCGCCAAAGCGGCGACGCCAGAGACCGTCGCTCAGGATCACGACCTTCTCCGCGTTCTCGTTGTCGTCCGCCGCGGAGAACCCGCGCCCGATCGCGGGCGTCACGCCAAGCACGCTGAGGAAATTCCAGGATGCGGCGAGTCCATTGAGCGACTCCGGCGCTCCGGCGTCAGTGAGATCCGGGCCCCACCCCTGATACGCGGCCATTGACGCGAAGGTGTGGTTGCCCTCCTGCCAATCCGCGAAGTCCGGCGGCGTCAGCCATTCGGGTTTCGCGCGCCCGCGGCTTCGCGAGTCGGTCCAGAGTTGCACCAGGCGGTCGGACTCCGCGTAGGGCAAGGGTCGGAGGAGCACCGAGCGAACCACGCTGAAGATCGCGCTGTTGGCGCCGATGCCGAGGGCAAGCGTGAGCAGCGCGATCGCCGTGAAAGCCGGCGAGCGCCGCAACCCGCGCAGCGTGATGCGGATGTCGTGGGCGAAGTCGCCGAGGCGATCGCGCTGGCGCCGCGCGGCGAGCGTGCTCCCGCGAAGCGTGGAGACCTCGGCCTCGATTTCTCCGCGGTCGCCGAACGCGGCGGCGGCGGCGCGCCGCGCGTCGGCGGGGCTCATCCCCTGCGCCTCGAACTCACGCGCGCGCAAGTCGAGGTGGAGTTCGATTTCACTGCGCACCTCGTCGCCTGCGCCCTGCGGTCCGCGCGAAAGATGGAACCGGCGTTTCATGCGGCGGCCTCCAGAATGGTCGAGCGTCTCGTCCGTCGCGTCATGGGCGCGCCGCGACGAGCGCGGCGTTCATCACGCGCGTATGTGCATGCCAGCGCGCGATCTCGTCCTTCAGGCGCTTCCGGCCGGCGGTGGAGAGGCGGTAGAACTTTGCCTCGCGGTTGGTATCGGTGAGGCCCCAGTCCTCATCGAGCAGGCCCTTTCGCTCGAGGCGGTGCAGCGCCGGGTAGAGCGCGCCTTCCTGGATCGCGATAGCTTCGCCGGTGGACTGGCGGATCCAGCGGCCGATCGCGTAGCCGTGGAGCGGCCCCCAGCTCACGGCTTTGAGGATCAGGAGATCGAGGGAGCCGGTGTAAAGGTCGCTGCCGGGCATGCGAGCGAACTTACAGCGGGACACCTATTTGAGCAAGGGGTGATGGAGAGAGGGGTCAGCACAAACCGGTGAACCGACCGCCCACAACCGATGACACCGAACCACCCACGGCCCCGTACGCATCCCTGCTTGCGCCAATCGGTGTCCAACACGATGCTCCACTCCGCCGGAACGTCACCTTTCCCCCGTCATCTCCCAGTCATGCTGACACACGTCCGCTCAACCCGAAAGATTTTCGTCTCGACGCTCTGCGCCGCGGCGGCACTCACGATCTCGGCGGCGACCCCGGTGAAACCGGACCTGCTCGCGGGACTCGTCTGGCGAAACGTCGGCCCGCTTCGCGGCGGGCGGATCAGCGCCGTCTCCGGCGCGATCGGCGAACCCGGCGTGTACTACGCGGGAACGCCGGCCGGCGGCGTGTGGAAGACCACCAGTGGCGGCGACACCTGGTATCCGGTGTTCGACTCCATAAAGGCGGTCGCGTCGATCGGCGCCGTGGAAGTCGCGCCATCAAACCCGAACATCGTGTACGCCGGCGCGGGCGACAAAGTGAACGGCGGCGGCGTGAACGTCGGCAACGGGATGTACAAGTCGGAAGACGCGGGCGCGACCTGGAAACACATCGGCCTCGACGACTCGCGCGTGATCCCGTCCATCCTCGTCGATCCGAAGAACCCCGACCTCGTGCTTGCCGCCGCCGAGGGAAACCTCGTCGCCAAGAGCGAGATGCGCGGCGTGTACCGCAGCACCGACGGCGGGCGCAGCTGGACGCGCACGCTGTTCATCAACGACTCGACCGGCGTGCAGAAAATCGCGCGGGCATTCGACCGCCCGGATGTCATCTTCGCGACGACCATCCGCCATTACAACACGCCCGTGCCGCCGTCCGGAATCTTCCCCGCACCACCGGCGCCCGCGGCCGGCACGCCACCTGCCCAGCAGCCGACCGCGACGCACCTCTACAAGTCCACCGACGAAGGCCTCACCTGGACCGAAGTCACGGGAGGCGGACTGCCGCGCCTCAACGGCTGCGAATACGTGGCCGTCGCCCAGAACACGAATGCGCAGCGCGTCTTCGTGATCGGCAACAACGGCCTTTTCCGCACCGACGACGGCGGCGCCACGTGGCGCCAGATGGACAAGGACGACGAGCGCATCCGCAACGGACAGGGCGGCTACAACTGCGGCGTATACGTGAACACGAAAAATCCCGACATCATCTATACGATCCACACGTCGAGCTACATCTCCACCGACGGAGGAAACACCTTCACCGGATTCAAGGGCGCGCCCGGCGGCGACGATCCCCAACAGATGTGGCTCGATCCCACAAACGGCGACCGGATTCTCCTCGGCCTCGACCAGGGCGCCGTCGTGACCATCGACGGCGGCAAGACCTGGGGCTCCTGGTACAACCAGTCCACGGAACAGGTCTACCACATCTCGACGGACAACTCGTTCCCCTACTGGGTGTACGCCACGCAGCAGGACGCGGGTTCGGTGCGCACCCGCAGCCGCGGCAACTTCGGCGAGATCACGCCTCTCGACTGGAGCGCGGTGCCCGCGTGGGAGTGGGGCACGATCATCCCCGACCCGCTCGATGCAAACACCGTCTACGCGAGCGGAAATCCGGGCGGCCTCGTGCGCGTGAGCTACCCGTCCGAACAGTGGATACCGGTGAGCCCGGCCGTAAACCCGGATCTCCACCTGCGCACGGCGTTTTCGCAGCCGATCCTTTTCGCGCCGTGGGACAAGCACGAACTGCTCGCGGGATTCCAGTACGTGATGGCGACGAGCGACGGCGGCGCACACTGGCGGAAACTCAGCCCCGACCTCGCCTGGCCGAAGGGAATGACGCCGCCGCCGGACACCGCGGCTGTCTTGCCGGGTTCATTTCCGCGCGGCGCCATCGAGACGATGTCGGCGAGCACTGTCGGCCGCGGTACAATCTGGGTCGGCACCAACACCGGACTGATCAAGGTCACGAAGGATGAGGGGAAGACGTGGGACGACGTGTCGATTCCACATCTTCCGTTCGCCGCCCGCGCGCTCATCTCGATCATCGACGCCTCGCACACGGACGCGGGCGGCGCGTACGTCGCGGTGGATGTCTCTCGCTCCGGCGACTACACGCCGTATTTCTACCGCACGCACGATTTCGGAAAGACGTGGACGCGGATCACGAACGGACTTCCGGTTGACGAGCCGAGCGCGAGCTTCGCGCGCGTGATCCGCGCGGATCCAAAGCGGGCGGGACTGCTCGTCGCCGGCACCGAGAGCGGGATGTACGTCTCGTTCGACGACGGCGACAACTGGCAGTCGCTGCAGCGCAACCTTCCCAACACGTCGTATCGCGACATCGTCTTCGCCGGCAACGACCTCGTCGCCGGCACGTACGGCCGCGGGATCTGGATCCTCGACGACTACGCGGTCCTGCGCCAGATCACGCCGGCGGTCGCTGACGAACCCATGCACTTGTTCAAGCCCGATCCCGCCGTCCGCATGCGGCGCAACACGAACTTCGACACGCCCTTCCCGCCGGAGGTGCCGCACGCGCTGAATCCGCCGGACGGTGCAATCATCTACTACTCGTTTGCGTCGAAGCCGGCAGGCGAGGTCACGATCGACGTGCTCGATTCCGCGGGCACCGCGCTCCGCCACTACTCGAGCATCGCGCAGGAACCGGTGAAGGAAGCGGCACGGCCGCCGAATCCGAACTTCTGGCTCCTGCCGGTGCAGTCACTCGCCGCCAACGCGGGGCTGAACCGGGCGAACTGGGATCTCCGCCTCGACCCGCCGCCGGCATTCACGCATTCGTTCGAGATCAACGCCAACCCGGCTCTCACGCCGCCAACTCCGGAAGGGATCGTCGCGCCGGCTGGGCGCTATACCATCAGGCTGACCGCGGACGGAAAGACGCTCGAGCAGCAGGTGATGGTCACCGGTGATCCGCGCGCTCCCGCGACGGCCGCAGCAATCCGCGCGCAATATGCGCTGCTTCGGCAATTCAATTCAGCCGCGAAGACTGCGTACGACGGATACCAGCAAGTGGAGGTGGTGCGGAAGGCCCTGACCTCGGCGACACCGGCCGATTCGTCCGCCGCCTCGAAAGCGCTGCGGGCTTTCCGCGCAAGAGTGGATTCCGTCGGCGGCAACGCGGGTATCGGCGGGCGCAGGCCCCCGCCGAACTTCTACGCCCTCAACGCCACCTTCATCGGCCAGCTCACGGCGCAGGACAATGGCGACCACGCGCCGACGGAGGCGGCGTTTGCTGCGTACACATCGGAGTGCCGAGACCTGAAATCCACCATCGCGCGCTGGGCCGTGATCAATACGACGGAACTCGCGGCCTTGAACGCCGTCCTCGCGCAGGGCGGCAAGCCGGCGCTGAGCGCCGCCGGCGGATTGAGGGCGCCCGACTGCGGAGCGAATGCCCCTCAGTCGGCGCCGCGGACGGTACGGAAGAGATAGCTCAGCTTCACGAAGTAGCCGTCCGTCGTGCGACGGAGCTGCTGGAACGCGAGCGGGTCGTTTTCCGTGAGCGTGTTGCCGTAGCCGACGAACACCACCGTGCCGGGATTCGGGCGGTACGAGACCAGGAAATCGGCCCGCAGCGTGTTCGCGGTTTGCGTCGTCGACGGTGCAAAGCCGCCGCTGCCGTCGGACACGAACAGCGTCGCTCCGGTGACCGGGTCGACGAGCGGCTGTTGCACGTTGGCCGTGTACTGTGACACGATGCGGACGAACAGCGGCCGCGCGAGCTGGTATTCGACGAGCACGCGGGGAATTCGCATCGAGACGATCTGCCGGCCGTCGCGCTGGCGCGTGAAGCTCGTGCTCACGTAGGTCGCGCTGACGCGCAGGCGGTCGCTGGGCCGGAGGTTCAGCGACACGTTGTAGTCCGTGCGATGCACGGCGGACGCCTCGAAGAAATCGATATCGTTGCCGAGCGTCGTGCCGACGGACGCCGTGAATCGCGGATACTGCGGCGTCGAGAGACTGAAGTTGAGCAGCGCGTTCCCCTTGCGCCCGGCCGGCACGAACGGCACGAGCGCGCCGCCGCCAGTCATTGCGCGCACGCCCGTGTACGCCGCGGAATCGAACGCGTAGCTGCCCAGCGACGGGTTCAGGTTCACGTTCCATCCGCCGCGCAGGGTGAACTGCATGTTCGCCGCCGCGTTCTCCTCCAGCACGTGCCGCGCCGCGAGAAAGTCGTCGTAGCGCCACGTGCCGAGCGTGCGAAGGAAAATGTTGAACCGCTCGAGCAACCCGCCGGGCGCACCGTACCAGGTGTAGCGGTTGGCGATGCCGGGCTGGACCACGCCCGTGCGTGACACAAAGCCGTTGTCCGTCACGAAGTCGGGGTGTATGCCGAGGATGTTGTAGTGGAAGCCGAACGCACGTCCCGTCCGGTCGACTACCGCCTCCCACATCGGACCGCCCGACGTGGTTCCCGCCGCGGTCGTGCTGCTCATCACTGCCTGGAACTGCGCGTAGTAGAGCTTGCCGAAGGTGAGGTGCGCGTCGCCCCCGCCCACCGTGTTGTCGCGCCCTCCGCCGACGCGGTCTGAATAGAGCAGCCCCGCAGTGGATTGCGCGCCGATGTCCCGCTGCAGCCGCACGATGTCGACCAGCGGGCGCTCGCCGTTCGGCGTGGTCGAGCCGGCGTCGAGCGCCGAGAGCACCGCGACGTCGTTCACGCCGAGCTTGCCGGTGAGCTTCACGGCGCCGTCGGGCTGCGCGATGCGCCGCGTGTAGACAAGCGTGTTCGGCACGTTGAACAGCTCGCTCCCCTCGACGAAGAACGGCCGCTTCTCCGGATAGAACAATGCGAACCGCGCGTCGGTTGCGATCTGCGTCGCGTCCGCCTCCACCTGTGAGAAGTCCGGCTTCACGGTGCCGTTGAGGACGAAGTTGCTTCCGATGCCCCAGCGGACGTTTCCGCCCAGCTGCGGCGTCGACCGGTAGTTCCAACCCGCGCCGGTGGCTGGCGGACTCCCCGCAATCGCGTCGGTCAGCTCGGGGTTGAGTCCGAGCACCTGACCGTGGCGGATGCCCGTGATGCCGCGCAGCGTGCCCTCCTGCGCGATGAAGCTCGCCGACGCCTTCAGCACTGGCGTCCATGTCTCTTCGTACCCGTTGTGCTGCGTATGCCGGTCGACCTGAATCCCCCAGCGATGCTCATCGGCCGCGGGGTACCGGATGCTCGAGAATGGAATGCGGATCTCCACCTCGTAGCCATAGTCGGTGACGCGCCCCTTCGACTCCCACTGAAAGTCGGCGCTCAAGTCGTTCTGCCCGGGCGCCACGTTCGCCCCCGGAATGAATCCGCCGCCTTCGTTCTTCACGCCGTCGGCCTGCACGCCGAGCGGGTTGACGATGAACACGAGGGTTCGGGTGCCCTCGCGGAACGTGTCGAGGTGGATCTCGACGTTGTCGTCGCTCGAGATCTTGTCGCGGTCGGCAAGCGTCGCACGCACGATCCCGTGCGACTCGTACGCCCTGACTCCAAAGTAGATCGCCGTCGGCGAGTACCACACCAGAACTTCGGTGGAGTCCGGCGCGGGCCGCTGGTCCACCGGTGCGTACTCGGAAAAGTCGGTGAGGACCGACGCCCGCCGCCACACGGGCTCGTCGAGCGCGCCGTCGACGGAGATCGTCGTATCGATGCGCGGCACGGTGGCCTCGGTCTGGCCCTTGCGGCCGTTGAATACGGCGGGGCGCTCGGCGGCGAGCTGAAACGCAATGAGGATCGGCAGAAGCATGAGCTCCGAATATAGCCTTGGCACACTCAGGCAGCGGCGGACAGACGCACAACGCCGCGGGTGACGGCTGGTTCACGCGGGTTATCGCGATCCTTGCGGGTTGGGGCTGGAATCCGCGCTTGCGGGTGTTCGAATAGATCAGGCGCCGAACCTCCGCAAAAAAACTTCAGGCCGTGACGGCAGCCGCGGCGCGTTCTCGCGCCGCCGTGCGCAGCAAACCCGTCGCGGTGTACACGACGACGACGACGACAAGCCACTTCATGACCAGGACCGGCAACGACTTCACCAGATACACGGCGATCAGCACCGCGGGGATTCCGCCGGCAAGCAGGCCGAGCAGCGCACGGGGTTCGTAGCGGCCGCTGCGCAGGAAGCGGATGCTCGCCAGCGGCATGAGCAGCGCACACGATCCCGTCATGACGGGGAACACGGCGGTCGGGCTCATGCCGAGCAGGCTCATCATGATCATGCACGGCGCGTAGAGTCCGATGCCGAGCGTCATCAGCGCGCCGAGCATGAAGTTTACGCTGATCGCGACGCCGAGCTTCCACCCAGTGAGCGAGAGCGCGACCCCCGCGGCGGGCATCAGGTTCAGCAGCCCGGGCAACATGAGCGCGGCGGCCACGAACAGCGCGCACCCCATCGCGATCTGCACGACCCGGCGAGACCAGGATGTCACGACGCTCGCGCCCATCCACGCGCCCGCAACGGAGGCGGCAATCATCAGGATCAGCGTGCGCGCATCGATCGGCACGACCTGCTTGAAAAAGAACGCCTCGACGATCGTCGGCAGCGTGTGGCCGACGTTCATCGTGCCCGGAATCTGTTCGTCCGGCACCATTCTCCAGAACCGAAAGATCGACGTCGTCGTGGCGTACGAGCCGACACCTAGCGAATCGAAGAAATTCGTGAGGAACCCGGTGGCGAGCCCGCCGCGAGTGGGTGCGACGGACGTGACGGGGACGCCTGCCTCACGCTGCGCGCGCCGCCGCTGCGAGAAATCGCGGACGAGAAACCACGTGTAGATGACCGCGCTCACCCCGAGCGCAATCAGGAGCATCTCTTTCGCGTCGGTGAATACGCTCTGGATCATGCGGGTGGCCCGTTCGTGGAAGGGAATCCGTCCGGTCGCTCCAGAGATTACGACAACCGCAGCGCAGAAGCCAGATGACACGCGGATGACACCACACCAACGAACGCGCGTTTCACTACGTTAGACCTTCCCGCCCGCGAAGAGGATGCCAATGCGCCGCTCGCTCGCCATTTCCGCCGCCGCCCTCGCGCTGTTCGCGTTCACCGCGAGCGCGCACGCCCAGTCGAAAATCGATCCCTCCGTGCTCGCGCCGCTCAAGTGGCGCAGCATCGGCCCGGTGAACACCTCCGGTCGCATCGACGATTTCTCGGTCGGTCGCATGCGTGGAGAACCGGACCAGATCTACGTTGCGACGGCGACCGGCGGCGTCTTCAAGAGTACGAACGGCGGCACCTCGTGGGACCCGGTGTTCGACAAGGTGGACGCGATGATGTCAATCGGCGCCGTACGGGTGGCACCGTCGAATGCGAACGTCGTCTGGGTCGGCACGGGCGAAGCGAATAACCGCCAGAGTTCGTACTGGGGGGACGGCGTCTACAAGTCCACGGACGCGGGCAAGACCTGGCAGAACATGGGGCTCAAGGACACGCGCAGCATTGCGCGCATCGTCGTGGATCCCGGGAACTACGACATCGTCTACGTCGCCGCGGCCGGCCATCTCTGGGGTCCGAATCCCGATCGCGGTGTGTTCAAGACGACCGACGGCGGCAAGACGTGGAAGAAGGTGCTGTTCGTCGACGACAACACCGGCGCCACGGATCTCATCATCGATCCGATGAACCCGCAGATCCTCTACGCCGCCACCTACCAGCGGCAGCGGTCGGCATGGGGCTTCAACGGCGGCGGCCCCGGCAGCGCGATCTACAAGACGGTAGACGGCGGTGCGAACTGGACCAAGCTCACGAATGGTCTCCCCGCCGGTGACAAGGGGCGCATCGGCATCGATCTCTTTCCGAGCGACAGCCGCGTGGTCTACGCCACCGTCGAAGCCGCTCCGGCTGAAGCCGGCGTATACCGCACCGTCGATGGCGGCGCGAAATGGGAAAAACTTTCGCCGCTCGATACGCGGCCGATGTACTACAGCCAGATCCGCCTCGATCCAAAGGACCGGAACCGGGTCTACATGCTCGGATCGAACCGCGGATTCTACGTTTCCGATGACGGCGGCAAGACTTTTCCCGAGCGCTTCAGCAACATCCACTCCGAAGACCATGCGCTCTGGGTTGATCCGGACGATCCCAATCATTTGATCGTCGGCGGCGACGGCGGCGTCTCGATCTCGTGGGACCGCGCGGTCACCTGGGATTTTCGCCGCAACATGCCGATTGGGCAATTCTATGAGATCGACGTCGACAACAAGATCCCATACACGGTGTGCGGCGGCCTGCAGGACAACGGCCTCTGGTGCGTGCCGAGCGCCGTCCGCGACCGCAATGGCATCGCCGACCGAGATGCCTGGAACATCGGCGGCGGCGACGGCTTCTACGCGAAGATCGATCCCTACGACCAGAACTTCGCGTACGAGGAATCGCAGGACGGCAACGTGGCGCGGGTGAACCTCACGACCATGGAACACCAGTCGGTGAAGCCGGGCTCGGGCGAGCGCGCGGTGCCCGGCGCAGGCCGCGGCGGCGGATACCGGTTCAACTGGTATTCGCCGATTCTGCCGTCGAGCAGCGACTCCAAGACGGTCTACATGGGCGCGAACGTCCTGTTCAAGTCCACCGATCGCGGCTCGAGCTGGCAGGCCATCAGCCCGGACCTCACGCTGCACATCGATCGCGACACGCTCACGATGATGGGCGCGCGCGTCGGACCCGGCGCGCTCTCGCGGAACGACGGCGTGACGAGCTATGGCACGATCACATCGGTGAGCGAGTCACCGTCGGACGCCAAGGTGATCTACGCCGGCACCGACGACGGACAGGTGCAGCTCACCCGCGACGGCGGGAAGACGTGGACCAACGTCACGGGGCACATCAGCGGGCTTCCCGCGCGCACGCCCGTGACGACCGTCCTCGCGTCGCGCTTCGCCGCAGGCCGCGTCTATGCGACCTTTGACGGCCACTACAACGATGACTACAAGCCGTACGTGTTCGTGAGCGACGACTTCGGGCAAAGCTGGCGCTCGCTCTCGGCCGGCCTTCCGGAAACATCGGTCAACCGCATCCGCGAGCATCCGCACAACGCGCACGTGCTCATCCTCGCGCACTCGCGCGGCGTGGATTTCTCGAACGACGGCGGCGCGACATGGAACTCGCTCGCCACCAACATGCCCACGGTCCCCGTGGACGACGCGATCATCCATCCCCGTGACAATGCGCTGATCGTCGGCACGCACGGCCGCGGCATCTGGATCCTCGACGATGTCGGCCCGCTCGAGGCGCTGACGGCCGACGCCATGAAGTCGCCGGCTGCACTCGCGCCGATTCCGCGTGCGCGCGAAATGTCCACGTGGACGCCGCAGGCGTGGTATGGGCACGGCGAACGCTTCTCGCCCAATCCCGAGTTTGACGGCGTGATCACCTACTACCTGCGTGACGCGGCCAGCGGCCCGGTATCGGTGGAAATAAGTGATGCCTCAGGCGCGCCGGTGCGGACACTGAAGGGTTCGTCGTCGAAGGGGTTGAACGAGGCCAGGTGGGATCTCCGGATGTCGCCCGCAGTGTCCGAAGAAGTCGCATCGACGCTCGCCGCCGGCGGACGCGGCGGGCGCGGGGGTGGCGGCGGACGCGGCGGCGCTGCGGCTGCGGGACCGCTCGTGCTCCCGGGGCACTACAAGGTCGCCGTGAAAATCCCCGGAGTCGCGGCGGAACTGCGCGGTGACATGACCGTAGAAGGCGATCCGCTCACGAACTTCAGCGACGCCGGCCGCCGGGCAAGGCAGGCGATCGTGATGAGCGTGTACTCCGAGCAGAAAACGCTCGCCGCCGCACACGTCGCGGCGCGCGAACTCGCTGCGCAGTCTGCCGACCTCAAGACCGATCTCGCCGCAGGCGGCGCGAAGACCGACTCACTGGTGGCGCGCATCTCCCGGCTTCAGGCACAGGTCGACGGCGCACTCACGGCTGCGACCGGCGCGATGCGCCCGGTCGAGGCCTGGTCGGGACTGCCGACCGTCGATCAGCGGCGGCAGATCGACTATGCGGTGGAGGACGGAAATAAGGCGGTCGCCGAGCTCAATCGGACGATCGGAGAGATCGGCGCGATGTATGCCTCAGCGCACAAGTCGTGGGCGAGGGCAGTCAAGGCAGTTGGGAGTTTGAAGTAACAGCTGGGACAGTGGTGGGTGGTGAGGCTCCGGTGCTCGGTGGAGGGTGAAAGCAGTCACTCAGAACCGACCACTGGGACCTCACCACCCA
>JBIOHR010000015.1:0-35089 GCA_044449085.1 Gemmatimonadales bacterium
CCGGTCCTCGCGAACGTGGCGCTGCGGACTCCGGCTTGTCGTGTTTTGGACGGGTGGCCGAGTGGTTTAAGGCGCACGCCTGGAAAGTGTGTGTACATGAAAGTGTACCGTGGGTTCGAATCCCACCCCGTCCGTCTGAAGTGCAACGAGTTGGCACTCGTTGCGCTTTCGCGTTTCTGAGCGAGCGGCAACGATCGGCGGAGCGGCGCACCGGCCACCCATTGCTTGCCGGACGGGGGCTATGGGCGTAAGCTACGGTGCTTCGCGCAATGAGATGGATTCCCGGCGAATTCCCGAATAGCGGAGAGTTCCGATGAATCGAGTCCGTGCGGCTCTTGCTGCAGCGATCGTTTCGACTGCGACCATCGGGTGCAGCGCCCAGCGTGACGTGCCGACCGCCGCCGTTACTCGCGCGGCGACCGCGAAGCCCGCACCCCAGGTGCCGCCGTCCCAACTCCGGATCGTTGCTGTGCGACCGACTCAGGACTCCTGTCGTTCCCCGGGCGAAACGATACCCGGTCCGACAGTGCTCGTGACGGACTCGAGCGGAGCACCTGCGGCGAACGTCTCGGTCTCGTTTCAGGTCCTCTCGGGCAACGGAACCCTCGGGTACAGCTCCGCCACCACCGATGCGAGCGGCCTCGCAGGCCCCGGCAGCTGGACGCTGGGCAGCGACGTTGGGGTCAACTTCATGCACGCGCGCATCGCCGACGGAGGGGGCGTGGACTTCTCCGTGGCGGCGGCGACCACCGCAAAGGTCGTTGCCGTCTACCAGCTCCAGTCGATCGGCGGGCAGTCGCTTCCGCGGATCTACCCCGACTGGACCATCACGGGAGGACACTATTACGTCGCCGCGAACGGCACGTACTCGTTTGGCTACGAGTTCGGTTCCACTCCGGCGCCCGCGACAATTTGCAGCAGCGCACGCTACGTCGTCGGCTCCAGTGGCATCGACTTTTACCTCGCGCCCGGATCGTACCCCGAGTCGTCGTTCTATCAGCAGCGAGGCGGGCTTTTCTCCACGGGCACGCTGAGCGGAGCATCGCTGTCGGTGAAATACATGGACGTCGTTGATTTCGACGATGAACGGTATGCGCTGGTCTCCGGCTCCGTCGCGCCCCTGATGCCGACCAAATAGGGGGCGCTCTCACACCGTCCCCACAAACCCCTCCGTCACCCGCCCCAGCCGCTCCAGCAGATCCCGCATCTCATACGGCTTGAGCAGCATGTCATCCGCCCCCGCATCCCGTATCGCGGTGAGGTCGGAGTCGCCCACATAGCCAGTTCCCAGGATCACCGGCGTCTGCGGTGACATCGCGCGAATCCTTCGGTACGCCTCGATCCCGCCGAGCACGGGCATCTGCACATCCAGCAGCACCGCCGCGATTTCACCGCGCCGCGCCGTGAAGCGCGCGATCGCTTCCTCACCGTTCGCTGCCTCGATCACTTCGTATCCCTCGTGCTCGAGCACCATGCGGAGCATCTCGCGCAGCCCGGCCTCGTCGTCGGCGAGAATCACCGCGGGGTGACAGCCGTTCGCGCGCACCGGACGCACCAGCGTCGCCGGCGGCGTTGCGACCGGGACGGGGCCGCTCGATGCCGGGAGGTAGAGATCGAAGCGCGAACCGGCGCCCGGCGCGCTGTCGACAACGATCGTCCCGCCGGCGCTTCGCGCGAGGCCGTACACCATCGCGAGTCCGAGCCCCGTGCCCTGACCGCTCACCTTCGTGGTAAAGAAGGGTTCGAAGATCCGCTGCTTGATATCGTCAGTCATCCCGACACCGTCGTCCGCCACGGAGAGTACGACGAAGCGCCCCGGCTGGATGTCGCGGATCGTCAGCGCGGCCTGGTCGTCCACGCGCTCGACTCGCGCGGCCAGGTGGAGCGCGCCGCCGTGCGGCATCGCGTCGCGCGCGTTGATGCAAAGGTTGAGCAGTGCCTGTTCGATCTGCCCGGCGTCGCCCTCCACCGCCGGCAACCGGTCGGGCATGTCTACCGTGATGCGAATGCGCGGGTCGAAGGTGCTGGCGCACATGGCCTGGATGTTCGCGATCGCCGCGCGGACATCGACCGGCCGCCGCACGAACGACTCGTGGCGGCTGACGCCGAGCAGCTGTTTGGTGAGCTCGGCGGCGCGGCGTCCCGCGTGTTCGATCGCGTCGAGGGCGGCGGCGCCGCGCCCGTCCGCGCCGAGCGAGCTCCGTGCGACCTGGGCGCCGGCCAGCACCGAGCCCATGAGATTGTTGAAGTCGTGCGCGATCCCGCCTGCCAGCGATCCGATTGCATCCATCTTCTGTGACTGCGCCAGGGCTTCGCGGTCGGTCAGGTCGCGGTACGCGGCGAGCACCATGCTCCGGTCACCGAGCATCACGGGGGTCTCGGCGACGCCCCACGTCTGCACGGTTCCATCGGGACGGCGGACGCGGATCGTGTCGCCGGCCGGCCGCGCGCGCAGCATTTCGGGAAGCGCTGCGCCCACGAGCCGTTCGCGCGGCTCGCCGGTGAGCGATGCGGCCGCCGGGTTCGCGTCGACGACGCGCCGCGTCGGCGCGTCGAGCAGGAAGTAGGGATCGACGGCGCGGTCGAAGAGCGCGCCGTACCGCTGCTCCGAGTCGCGGAGCGAGCGGACCGTGTCGTTGAACGTCGACAGGAACAGCGCCCATTCCTTCGATGGTGCCGGGCTCGAGATGGGCGAGAGGACTCCACGCCCGTGCATGCCCACGATCTCGCTCGCGATGGCGCTGAGCGGCGCAATGAGGAGCCGTCGCCCGTAGAGCCAGACGAGGAAGAATGCGATCGCGCAGAGCGTCGCGGCGATCAGCTCGCCGTACAGCGTCCAGGTCGAGAAGCGGTGCTGCTGGACACGCGTGTCGGTTACGGCGATCACTGCGGCCGGCTCGCCGGTCACGCCGGCGAGATGAAACAGGATGCGCACGCTGTCATCGCGCGCGTACGTCTCCGAGTGGAGGGGCGTGTCCGGAACGGGAGTGTCGGCCGGGAGGATGTGAATGCCAAGCTGCAGGTCGCGCTCGAGGCCGCGAAGGAGTTCGCCGTGCAGTGCGCCGCCGACGACGAGATACCCGCGCACGCCGGCGGTGTCCGGCGCCGCCTGGTTCGTCGGCTGCACCGCCGAGCCGCCGACGAGGTAGAGGTCGTCGCCGTCGCGCACGTAACCGCCGAGGCTTCCCTTGCGCGCCAGGTGGTTCAGGATCGCGGGGCTGGTCAGCTCTGCGGGGCGGCGCACCCGGGGCGACGCCGTCCACTCGAACGCACTCGAGCGGTGGCGGTCGAGCAGTGCGATGAACTCGTAGTCGTTCCGGGGCAGCCACTCGACGAAGTTGTGACGGAAAAATCCCGTCGCGCCCGGCGCGGCCGGATTCTGAGCGAGGCGGACCGTCTCGTCCCAGAAGGCGTAGTCCTCCACTTGTTGCCGCGCGCGATTCGAGAGACGGTTGAACGCTAGCCGTGAGCGCGTGAGGTCGTCGCGCTGATCCGCGGCATCCACGCCGCGGATGACGGCGTCCACCGCGAGCTTTCCTGCCGCGAGTGTCACGCCGACGACGAGGAACGCGACGACCGCGAACCGTGTAAGAATCGAACGCGCCGAGCGCGCGTGTTGCGCGTCGAGTGGGGGCAGCGGCGTTGTTCCCGGCGGATAGAGAGAGAGCATGGCTCGGCGGACCGGCGTCGGTCGGGGCGCGCAGCGAAGTGACGTCTTATAGTCGGCGCTCGCGCCGACTCCCGCAATGCCGGCAAACCCTTTCCGTCGAGGGCGTGTCGAACTCAGTGAACGCGAGAGGCCGAGGAGAACGGCAGGAGGACTGCATGGAGGAGCCGAAAATGACCCGGACCGACGGAGGATCGCTGTGCCTGTTCGATGAGCGCGGACGACTGATCGGCGTGATCGACCGCCCGAGGCGGCGCGAGCCGCTCGGCCCGGGACGCGAGACCGTATACCTTGCCCGTCCGGTTCAGGAGTCGGCGCACGTCGCTGCGGCGTAGGTTACGTGCCGGTTACATAACGGGGGTCCGGTCGTGATTTTGTGGTATGACGGACCGCGGGACCCCCACGATCGCGCCTGACGCCGGCTCGCGAGATGCCCGATACCGGCGCATCGCCCTCGCGTGGTTGCTGATCTATCTCCTGAGCGCGCTCGCGGTTGCGGTGCAGCGCACCCTGTTCGCCCCCGAAAACAATTTCGTCATCCTGCGCACGTCGTCACTCCATCTCGTGACGGGGCAGGATCTGTACGCCGCGTACCCGGCGATCTATCAGGACTTCTTCAAGTACAGTCCGACGTTCGCGTTCTTGTGGGCGCCGTTCGCCGTGCTGCCGCCGGTGCCGGGCTACATGCTGTGGGCGGTCGCGTGCGTGCTGGCACTGTACGCCGGCATCATGCGCGCGCTGCCGCCATCACGGGCGGTGGTCGCGCTCGCGCTGTCGTGGCTCGCCGTGTTCGGCGACCTCCAGCGCTCGCAGAGCAACGCGCTCTGTGCAGGGCTGATGATCCTCGCGTGGGCGGACCTCGAGCGCGGCAGCCAGTGGCGGCCGGCGATAGCCGTCGCTGTCGCGACCTTCGTCAAGCTCTTCCCGGCGGCGGCGGTGCTCCCGGCGCTGTTCCACGGCCGGCGGCTCCGCTTTGCGGCGATCTTTGCCGTGGTCGTCGCCGCCGGAATTGCGCTCCCGCTTCTCGTGACGCATCCGTCGATGCTCGCCATGCAGTACCGCTCGTGGTTCCGCATCGAGAGCCGCGACGCGATTCCGCTCGCGCGATACGGGACGGGCGGCGCCGATCTCTACGCCGGCCTCATGGGGCAGTTTCGCGTGTGGTGGGGTGTACACTGGCCGAACTGGCCGGCGCAGGTCACCGGCGCGGTGATCCTGGTGGCGCCGCTTGCGCTGCGCCGGGCGTCATGGGAGCGGCGCCAGTTCCGCGTGCTCTTCCTCGCGTCGATGCTGGTGTTCTGCGTGCTCTTCAACCATCAGGCGGAGTCGCCGTCGTACAGCATCGCGATCATCGGCGCGTCCGTCTGGTACGCGGTCTCGGAACGGACGTGGTGGCGTACGGTGCTGATCGCGGGATGCATCGTGATCGTGAACGTTGCGTCCACCGACCTCATGCCGCGCACGTGGTACCGCGAGTGGTACGTGCCGTACCTGGTGAAGACCATTCCGCTCATTCCGCTCTGGATCATCATGCAACTCGAACTGCTCGGCGTGATTCCCAATCCGGGCGTGCTAGAGCGCGCGAAATCCAATCAACTTGACATCGCCGCGGCGGAGGCGCTCACCTAGCGCCGGCGAGACGAGCGCGGCGAGCTCGAGCTTCCGCTGCCAGGTGTAGCCATCGGCTGCGGTGAGCGCATCATCCACGTGCCCGGGGTGCACCATGAGTTCGGTCGTCCCCGGCACGAGCGCGTCGATCGCCGCCTCGACGCGCGCCGCAAAGCGCCGTCCCCCTTGCAGCGAGACACCGATGAAGTGATCTGCCGCGCGTGTGCGCGGGGCGCCGACGCCACCGGCCACCCACGCCGCGCGAATCACCGCGCGATGCAGCTGCGACGGCACGCCACCCGCCATGCGCGCGTGCGACTCGAGCGGTCGCCTGAGGGGAAGTCCGCGCCGCGCCGCCACGGCGGCCACCGCGCCGCGGATGACCGGCAGCGCATGCACGTGGCGGTGCGAGTCGATGTGCGTGCAGCCGATTCCCGCGTTGCCGAGCGCCATCAGCTGTGCCTCGCACTCCGCCGTCACTTCGCCGGCGTCGATGCGGCGCGCGAGCGCCCGAACGACGATCGCGCGGAGCGGGAGGAACCGGCCGGTCCTGCGGTCGGTGAGTGAAGGCACCGTCGCGAGCGGAGCGCCGACGAGCAGGTTCAAATGCAGCCCCACCTCCAGGCCAGGCGTCGCCTTCGCCTGGCGTACGCCGTCCTCCCACCCTGCGCAGCGGACCATCATCGAGGTTGCCGTGACCGTTCCCGCGGCGTGCGCCTCGAGGATCCCCGCCGTGACGGCCGGCGCGATGCCGAAGTCGTCGGCGTTCACGATGAGGCGGCGCGCGGCGCGGATTGCGAGTGCCTGTGTCAATCGTACGTGCCGCGCCAGTCGTTCAGCCGCACCTGCAGCAGTTCCAGTGCCATCGTGAAGGCCGACTGCGCGAACTTCACCGTCGTCGGTTCTTCATCATACCGGAAGAACACGGCCGTCTGGTGCACGACGAGCCTGTGCTTCTGGGCGATGAACAGTGCCTCGACATCGAACCCGAAGCGCGGGATCGTGAGCTTCGGGAAGACGCGGTCCGCGGCGGCGGCCGTGAATCCCTTGAGCCCTGCCTGCGAATCCAGCACGTCGCGCAGCAGGACAATCCGCGCGAGGAGGTTGAACACGCGGCTCATGATGTGCCGCGTGTACAAGTAATGAAAAAAGTTCGGGCTCATCAGGTAGCGTGATTCCGGGAGCACGCGGCACGCGATCGCCACGTCGGCGCCTCCCTCGAGATCGCGCAGGATCTTGTTCACTTCCTCCGGCGGGTAGGCGAGGTCGGCGTCCGTGAAGACGCGAAACCGCCCGCGCCCCGCCAGCATCCCGCGACCCACGCTCTTTCCCTTGCCAAGGTTCTGCTCGTTGCGGATCAGCCTGACGCCCGGGTATGCGGCTGCGTAGTCGCGCAGGATACGCGCCGCCGGTTCCGTGCTGCAGTCGTCGACCAGGATGAGCTCCGACGAGTAGGGCTGGGCGGCGAGAAATGCGGACAGCTGCGTCAGCGCGGCGGGGAGCCGCTCCTCACCGTTGTAGCAGGGAACGACGAGGGTGAGGTGGGGAACAGTCATCGACGAAAAGTCACCGGGGTGGGGGAGGGCCGCAACCGCGCGAGCGTCATAGCGTGCGCCACGCCTTCATTTTGCGTCGTCCGACAGCCATATTTCGTGCTCGACATGCCCAACTCATCGTCGATCGTCCTGAACGCCCGTGCCCTCGAGCGCACGGTGACTCGCATGGCGGACGAAATCGTCGAAAAATACGACGGCACGGATGGCCTCGTGCTCGTGGGGATCCAGCGGCGTGGCGTGCAGATCGCCGCGCGCATCGCCGCGCGGATCGAGGCGTCGGAGCATGTCTCCGTCCCGCTGGGCGCACTCGACATTACGCTCTACCGCGACGACCTCCAGACTGTTGGCCCGCGGCCGGTGGTCGGGAAGACGGTGCTGCCGGTCGCGCTCGACGGCCGCCGCGTGGTGATCGTGGATGACGTCCTCTTCACCGGGCGTACGATTCGCGCGGCCCTCGACGAGCTGGCCGATTTCGGAAGGCCGGCCAGCGTCGGCCTGGCGGTCCTGATCGATCGCGGCGGGCGGGAACTCCCGATCCAGCCGGACGTCGTCGGCACGAACGTCGAAGCCCCGCGGGGCGCGCGCGTCGACGTGCTCGTGAAGGAGCTCGATGGCCGCGACGAAGTCGTCCTCACCAGCGGAACGGCCGGAGACGAGGCGTGACGTCGCCGCTCGGCAAGGACCTGCTCGGCTTGGAGCAGCTCACCGCCGGGCAGATCAGTCTCGTTCTCGACACCGCGGTGCCGCTCAAGGAAATCTCCGAGCGGACGATCAAGAAGGTCCCCACGCTGCGCGGCGCGACGATCGTGAACCTCTTCTTCGAGGCGTCGACCCGCACGCGCATCTCCTTCGAGTTCGCCGAGAAGCGGATGTCGGCCGACACCGTGAACGTCGCATCGGCCGGATCGAGTGTTTCGAAAGGTGAGACGCTCGTGGACACCGCGCGGAACCTCGAGGCGATGCGCATCGACATGGTGGTGATCCGGCACCCTGCATCGGGCGCCGCGCGCTTCCTCGCCGAGCGAATCGAGTCGAACGTCATCAACGCCGGCGACGGCACGCACGAGCACCCCACGCAGGGGCTGCTCGACCTCCTGACGCTGCGCGACCACTTCGGCACGCTCACCGGCAGGAAAATCTGTCTCTGCGGCGACGTGCTCCACTCGCGTGTTGCGCGCTCGAACATCTGGGGACTCACCAAGCTCGGCGCGGAGGTCGCGGTGTGCGGCCCGCGCTCGCTGCTCCCCAACGCCATCGAGGAGATGGGCGTGAAGGTGTTCGACCGCATCGAGGCTGCGATCGAGTGGGCCGACGCGCTCAACGTGCTGCGCCTGCAGCTCGAGCGCATGCACGCCGGCTACATCCCGTCGCTCCGCGAGTACAACCGCGTTTTCGGCGTCACGCGCGAGCGCCTCGAGCGCGCACCGCGTGACGTGCTCATCCTGCATCCCGGACCAATGAATCGTGGTGTCGAGATCGACTCCGACGTCGCCGATGGCCCGCACAGCGTGATCCTCAACCAGGTCACGAACGGCGTCGCCATCCGCATGGCCGTGCTCTACCTGCTCTCCGGCAACAAACCCGACCTGGCCGACGCGGCAAGGGCGTCCTCATGAGCGGCGCGCGCGACATTCTCCTCAGGGGCGGACGGCTCGTCGACCCGTCGTCGAAGCTCGACGGCGTCGGCGACCTCCTCGTGCGCGACGGAAAGGTCGAGTCGGTGGGGGGGACGATCGCTTCGCCCGGCGACGCGATGGTCATCGACTGCACGGGTCAGGTCGTCGCGCCGGGTTTCATCGACGTGCATTGCCACCTCCGCGAGCCGGGCCGCGAAGACGTCGAGACAATCGCCACGGGTGCCCGCGCCGCGGCGGCGGGCGGTTTCACGGCGGTCTGCGCGATGCCCAACACGGATCCGGTCACGGACAATCAGGCCGCCGTCGGATTTGTCCTGAAACAGGGGAAGGCGGCGAACGCCGCGCGGGTCTACCCGATCGGGGCAATTTCCATTGGCGAAGGTGGTGAGCGGCTGGCGGAATTCGGCGAGATGGTCGGTGCCGGCGCGATCGCGGTGAGCGACGACGGGAAGCCGGTCGTGAGCGCGCAGCTCATGCGCACCGCGCTCGAGTACGCGCGGACGTTCGGCATTCCCGTCGCCGACCACTGCGAGGACCCGACGCTCGCCGAGGGCGGCGCGATGAACGAAGGGCTCGTGTCCGCGCGCCTTGGGCTCAAGGGGATCCCGAGCGAGGCTGAGGAGATCATGGCCATTCGCGACATCCTGCTCGCGCGGCGCACGGGTGGCCACGTGCACCTCTGCCACATGAGCACGCGCGGATCGGTGGACTTGATCCGCTGGGGAAAGGACCGAGGCATCCGCGTCACCGCGGAAGTGTGCCCCCACCACCTCTCGCTCACCGAAGCCGAGGTCGAAGGCTACGACACGCACGCCAAGATGAACCCGCCGCTGCGATCCGCCGATGATGTGGAGGCGCTCCAGCAGGCGGTGAAGGACGGCACGATCGACGTGATCGCCACCGATCACGCGCCGCACCACTACGACGAAAAGGAGCGCGAGTTCTCCGACGCACCCAACGGGATCGTCGGCTTCGAGACGGCGCTCGCCGTGAACGTCACCTGGCTCGTGAAGCCGGGGATCGTTTCACTCTCGACGCTGGTGGACAAGATGTCGTGCGCGCCGGCGAGGCTCTTCCACCTGCCGGGCGGATCGCTTCGCCGTGGCGGCGCGGCGGACATCACCGTGTTCGATCCGGCGCGGGAGTGGACCGTCGAGCCGTCGCGTTTCTTCACCAAGGGGCGGAATACACCCTACGCGGGCCGCTCGCTGACAGGGCTGGTCGCGTGTACCCTCGTAGATGGCCGGATCGTCCATAATTCCGTGAGGGAGACACCAACACGATGACAGACGCCCGCCCAAAGCAGATTCAGGACATAGAGGCGCTCCTCGCAGAGCGGCGCAAATACGAGCAGTGGGTCGCGCAGCTCGAGACGCGCAAGGAAACGACGCCGAGCCACGTGTACGTGAAGGTGCATCGTGACTATACGGCGCGCCTCACCGAGGCGCAGGAGAAGCTCTCGTCGGAGTCGGGCGCCGTGAATGCGCTCGCGACCGAGCTCGAGGCGACGCTGGCCAAGCAGGAGCGGCAGATCACCGAGCGCACCGACGAGCGCGCGGAAGCCGAGCTGCGCGCGTCGGTGGGCGAGTTCGCGGGGAAGGAGTGGGACAAGCTCCGCGGCAAGCTCGACAGCGCGATCGCCGATCTCTCGGGCGAACGTGACGCGCTCCAGCGCGAGCTCGATACGCTCCGGGCGTTGCTTGTCGAGGCGGAGCCGAGCGCGCCGAGCGCGCCAAAGGCGGAAGACATCGACGACATCGCCTTCCTGCGGTCCGTGCTCGGGCGCGCCACGCCGTACTCCACCACGCCGCCACCGTCGATTGTCGAGCCGGCAACTGGTTCGCGTCCGTCGACGCGCGTCAACGCGCCCGCGGAGAAGCGCCCGTCCGTGGCTGCGGCCGCGCCGATCACCGACCCGTAAACCGCGCCGGCGCCGGCAGCTCCTCAGGCAGGTCCACCGGCCGCTCCACCCGCGCGCCCGTCGTCGCAAGATGGCGCGCCAGCGCCACGACCTGCGCCGAACGCCGCGCCCGCGGCTTCGCCGCCGCCGCGCCCGTCTGCAGCGGTTCCCGCGCGCGCATCGGCAGCCGCGCCTGCCGTGCCGGAGCATTCGCCCGAAGCGGCGGCACCCCGCGAACCCGCGCTGCCGCGCGCCTCGAGTTCGACCACGGCGCGCCCCACCGGTGGTGCGACGATCGTTCCTTCGCGGAAGTCGGCATCGGAGCTGTTCGCGGCGTCTGATGGTGCGGGCGGCTCATCCGGTCCGCGCGCGACCGACGACGAGCGTCCCGCGCGCCCGTCGGCGACCTTCGGCCAGCTCACGCCGCGCACGTCCGAGGCGATCAAGTCACTCAAGTGCCAGGAGTGCGGCACACTGAATTTCCCCACCGAGTGGTACTGCGAGCGCTGCGGCGGAGAGCTGGCGGCGTTCTGAGGAACCGCGATGGAAAGATGGAAGATGTAAGATCGAAGATGTTCGGCTCAGTGGACGGTCCCGACGCAGCTCCCGGCCGTCGGCAAGCCGACCACCTTTGACAGGACGAGCAGCGCGTCCACGGCGGTGATGTCGCCGTCGCAGTTGGCGTCGCCGTTCGGGAAGCGCACTGACCCTGCCGGAATCGGCAGGCCGACGACCGCGGCGAGAATCTGTTGCGCATCGAGCGCGGACAGCGCGCCGGAGTTCGTGATGTTGCCGCGCAGCACCGCCGACGTCGTCGCGAGCGCGAACATGCCGCGCCCGTGCGTACCCGCGATGAGCCGGCCATTCGGCCCGTCATACACGAGATCGGTGACGGGCACGTTCGGCAGCGCCGCCGCGAGCGGGACCCACGAGGTGGTGCCGAGTGCGAGCGCAAACACGCCGATGTCCGTGCCCACATCGAGTTCGCGGCTGCCGCGCTGATAGACGATCGCGCTGGTCGGCACGTCGGGGAGGTCGAAGGAGATGTTCGTCCAGCTCGATCCACCGTTGACGGTCTTCCAGATATGCCCGGTGCCATAGCCGCTCACCGTGAGCCACGCTACGCGCGGGTCGAGCGGGTCGACGACGATGCGGGTGATCGCGCGGCTGGGGAGTCCCGTCGAAATCTTCGTCCATGAGGCGCCGAGGCTCGTCGTGACGTACGCGGCGCCGTCACCCGAGCCCGTGTAGATCGTGTTCGTGTCCGCCGGAGCGACGGCGACCGTCGCGATCCCCCCGCCGCCGTTGGTGAGGTCGGGGCTGATCTTCGACCACGTGCTCGCGCGATTCGCCGAGCGGTAGAGCTGGAATGTGCCGTAATACAGCACGCTCGAGTTCACCGGGTCCATCACGAGCGGCAGGTCCCACTCCGAGCGGTCGGCCAGGGTGATGCCATTGTTGAGGAACAATGCCCCGCCGGCGTCGCGCCGGATCGCTCCGTGGCTCGCCGACCCGGACGTGAACGTCACGTACGCGGTCGTCCCGGCCTTGTCGAACGCCGAATATCCGCCGTCGCCGCCCTGATATTGCGTCCACGCGGCGCTCCCCAGCCACTCGGATGTGCCGTTGTCCTGCGCGCCGCCGAGGATATCGGTCGCGTTGGCGGGGTTGAACGAAATCCCCGCATAGAACTGCGTGATCGCGAGGTTCGTATTGAGCGTCGTCCACGTGGTGCCGCCGTCCACGGTTCGATAGATCCCGCCGTCGTTCCCCGCGTACATCGTGTCGGGGCGCTGCGGGTCGAACACCAGCGCGTGCTGGTCCACGTGCACGGTATTCACGCTGCCGGTGATTGGGGCAAACGTCGCGCCGCTGTCGAGCGACCGGTAGATGTTGAAGCCGCCAAAGAAGACCGTCGCCGGATGCGCGGGGCTGACCGCGACATACATGTCGTACCAGCATTGCGCGCTGCAGCTCGCGCCAGTCGCGGCGACCGGCGCCCACGTTGCGCCGCCATCGATGCTCTTCCAGACGCCGAGCAGTCCAAACGTCGAGCTGTTCTGTACCGTCGCGTACACGATCACGGGCGACGCGGCGGTGATGCCGAGGCTGATGCGGCCGACGTTCGTCGTCGGGAAGCCGGTGACGCGCGTCCACGTCATGCCGTCGTCGATGGACTTGAACACGCCGTTGCCGGCATCGCCGAACAGGTAGCCCACCGCCGCGTAGTATTCGCTGGCGGTCGGCGACGCGACGACGTCGGTCGTCACGCCGGGGAGCTGCTTCGCCCACGTGGCGCCGCTGTTGGTCGAGCGGTAGAGGCCGCCGACCGTCGACGCGAGCACCACCGTCGACGTCGTCGAGCCGGCGGTGGCCGCGTCGATGAGGATCTTGCCGACCGCCGCCGAGCCGTTCGCGGCCACGAACGTCGCGGCGCCGGTCTGCGTCCACGTCGCGCCGCCGTCGGTCGAGACGAGCACGCCGCACCCCTGGTAGCTGTCGAGGCTGAAATTCTCCTCGCCGGTGCCCGCGTACACGATCTGAGGGTTCACGGGATCGAGCGCGACGCTCCCCATCGCGAGGCCGCACTGATCGTCGGTGAGCGGCGCCCACGACGTGCCGCCGTTGGTCGTCTTCCACACGCCGCCCGTCGCCGTCCCCACATAGAGTGTCTGCGGATCGGTCGGGTGCAGCGCGATGCTGTTGATGCGGCCCGTGTACGCGAGGCTGCCCGTGACGTTGATGGGCGCGGGCCCGAGCGCGGTCCACGATTGCGAGGAGGCGAACGCCGAGAGCGTCGGGCCCGCGGACGGCGGCGACAGCCGTGCGCTGCGCCCGGCGCGAACCGGCGCGCTGCGTCCCGTGCGCGTACGGGGCCACTGCGCCTGCATGCGCGTGACCGCCGCCTGCAGCGCACCGGCGGGAACGTGCCCGAGCGGAAACTGGCGCGGCAGCATGAACGCCGAGTCGCGCGCGGCCGGTTTGTCGCGGCGGCCGGACGCTTGTGCGCGCGCTGCCGCCGGCGCGAGTGTCAGCACGAGCGCGCACGCGGCGCTCGCAAGACCTGTGAGTCGCGCGCGATGCGCGTGCCCCGTGCGGGTCATGGGGGAGTCTCCAGTGTGAACTCCATGGGATTGCTCGTCCCGGTGCTCGTGCGCACGCGGATTTCATAGCGCCCCGCGCCAATCATCCGCGGCGGCACTTCCCCCGTCGCGGGGAGCGAGGACGGCAGCGCGAAGCGCAGCGACGTGCCGTCGGCGGATTGCAGATCGGCAATCTCGGCTCCAGCAAAGAGCACGACGTTTCCGTCCGGATGAAAACCGGAGCCGTGGATCGTTATCGGCACGAGCGCACCGACCCCCGCCGCCTTCGCGCGTGTGGGGACGAGCGAGTCGATGTGCGGCATCTCCGCGGATTTCGGCCTCACCGGCTCGAGCACCGGCGCGGGCGCTGACGCGGCCTTCAGCACGCCGATCCCCGCGGCGTCCGCGCGGGCGAGCAGGCTTTCGCCCTGCGTCGCGTTGAGTTCGAGCAGGCGGAGCGCCACCCCAAGCGGCGCGCGACTTGCCCGGTGCGCGTCGGCGAACACGACCGTGAGCAGCTCGCCGGCCTCGAATCCGGCCGGGTTGGCGCCGGCGATATCCGTGCGCCCGGGGCGCGTCAGGTTGGCGACCATCGTTCCCGATCGCGCCTGCACGAACCGCACCGCGCGCAGCAGCGTGGAGTCGTATTCGAGCACGACGTGGAAACTCCCGATCGACACCGAGCGCGCCGGACGGAGACAGACGCGCACGGTGTGCAGCGTGTCGCCGCGTCGCGCGGACGGAGATTCCAGCGAAACATGCGACAGCGCGCCAGACGACTTGTGCACGCGGCACGGCGCCGCCTGGGCGTTCGCGGCCGCGCAGGCAAGCAGCACGCCCGCCGCGACGAACGCCGCGCGCGGCCGCCGCCGGAACGCAATGGCCGCGCCGCGGCCGCAGGCGGGGCTCATCGCAGGTGCGGGTTGAGGCGGACGCCCTGCACGCGCTGCACGCTCCGCGTGCGGTTCGCGTAGGCCACGGTGTTGAGCTCGTCGATCTCCAGGGCGAGCGCCGGGTTCCGAAGTGCCGTGCGGGCACGAAAATGGAGCACGAACAGGCGGCTGTCCGGGATACCCGTCGCGCTCGCGCCCGCGATGGTGACCATGGAGCTGTCGGCGGCATTGACCGCGCGCATCACTCCGGGTATCGCGTCGTCCGACACGTACACCAGCTCACGTTTGTCGAACCGCACGCGGGCCAGATAACTCGCGATTTGCTCCGGGCCGAGCGCCGTGTCGACGTTTGCACTCACGAACAAGTCGCCGCCCGCGGGGATCATCGAGTCGGAGGCGACGAGGTAGCTCGTGCGCGCGGGTGCGGCGGGCGGGGGCGCGGCCGGCGCGCTGGGGAGCAGGGCGCGATGGTCATTCGCGCATGCGACTACGGCCGCCGCGGCCGCCGCGAGCACGACGTGCTTGATGGAAGGGCTCATCGTCCGCTCCCGCTCATCGTGATATCAATGGATACGTGATGGCCAGTGTGGTGGCCAGCAGGCTCGTGAACGTCGACGCGGCGTCGAAGTCGGTGACGAGGAGGTGCAGCGCGCCCGAGCGGCCGACCGTCGTCGTCGCGTGGAACGTCACCGTCCGGAGTTCCACCGTGCCGCTGAAGCCGGACGATGAGGCCGCCGAGAGCACCAGCGTGCCGTTCGCCGCGTTCCCGACGTTGACCGTTGCGCCGACGCCGCTCGCGCCGTCGGCGTCGCTCACGTAGGTGAGTTGCGCGGGGTCCCACGTCAGCGCGAGCGTTGCGGCGCCGAGCAGCGTGGCGCTGCGCATGTCCGCGATCACCGTGATGGTGAACGTCGTGTCGCTCTTGATGTCGAACCGCGTGAGGTCGGTGCGGACCACGGGGCTCGCTGCCGTGGCCACCGCGATGAGCACGGAGTCCTTCGCCGTGACGTTCGCCGTCGCCGTCGCGACGAGCATCGTCTGGCCGCGCGCCACCGGCGTGACGAGGCCCGTCGCGCTCACCGTCGCGGCGCCCGCGCCGCCGCTCACGTAGGTCACCGCCGGCGCAACGGTGCGGCCGAACTGGTTCGTTCCGGTGAACGCAGCGGCGGAGTACGCTGTGTCGGTCACGACGATGCGGCTCGCGCGCGACCACTGGAGCGAACCGGGCGTGCCTGCGGTGTTCGTGACGCCCACGCTGCCGGCGAGCGCGGCGGCGTCATGCGCGCCGATCGTGTACGGGGTGCCGACGCTCGTGCCCGTGGTATAGGTCGTGGTGGCCGCGCCCGTCGCCGATGTGACCGACGTCGTCGGCGCGAACGCGCCGCCGCTCTCGCCCGTGACGCTCCACGTGACGGTCTGCCCGCCGAGCGAGACGAGGTTGCCGTTGGCATCCGCGAGCTGCGCGGTCACGGTCACCGCCGCGCCGGCGACCGGCGTCGTGCCGCTCGCCGTCACGTTGTAGTGGGTCGCCGCGCCGGCGACGCTGGTGAGTGCGAGGCTTCCCGTCAGCGCGCCGGCGTCGGTGCCGCTGATCATCGCGAGCCCGGCGGTCGTCGCCGTGGTGAAGGTGACGGTCGCGACTCCGCTTGCATTCGTCGTCGACGTCGGCGCACCGAAGACCCCGCCCGCGCCGGTCACGTGCCAGGTCACCACATGCCCCGCCACCGCCACCGCGGTGCCGGCGACGTTCGCGAGCTGCGCGCTGATCGTCACTGCGGATCCCGCGACCGGAGACGTCGAGCTTGGCGCGATCATGTACTGCGTCGCCGTGTTGGCGACGATCGTCACGGTGTCCGCGGCGGTCACGGCCACGCCGGCGAGCGTGGCACTCACGATCGCACTCCCCGCGACGGCCGGTGCGGTGAGCGTGGCGCCGTACGTCCCGTCGTGATTGTCGGTGGTCGCGGAGACGGCGCCCGCGGTGGATGCGATGACTGCGGTGCCCGCCGAACTGTGCACAACGTTCCCGTTCGCGTCAGCGGCGTGCAGCGCAATGGCGGCGGTGCTCGCTCCGTCGGCGGGCAGCGAAGCGGGCGTGGTGACGAGCGTCGAGTGTGCGGCGGAAGGTGGGCCGGCGACGGACGCCACCGCGGGCGTTGATCCCTTCAGCGCGGTGTTGTCGGTCGCGGTGATCACATAGGTCGCGACCGTGGTGCCCGTCGTGAACTGGACGGCGGCCTTGCCGGTGCCGTCGGTCGCCGACGTCGGCGTTGCGAAGCTCCCGCCCGCGCCGGTGGCACTCCACGTGACGGTGCGGCCCGAACCTGCCACCGGCTGCCCGACGGAATCCACCAGCACGGCCGTGATCGTGACGGCGGCACCGGCGACCGGCGCCTGCGCGGAGGCGGTCACGGTGTATCCCACCGGTGTGTGCGGCGTCACGACGGGCTCGGTGGTGCCATGGCTGCCGCAGCTCATGGCTGCGGCGCCGGCGACTGTCGCGGCGATGCTTCGTAAGCACGCGGCCAGGCGAAGCTTCGACACGGGCGTGTGGTGGAAGTGGCGGCGCTGCGCCGAGCGCAAACGTCGTCGCAAATGACGCTGGCCGATGATAGGGCGGCGCCGGCGGGTCCGCAAGCGTTGCACTGGCGCAATTCCGCGCGCGCGAAAAAAAGGCCGCGCGTCCGGCGCGGCCCAATTTTTCATCTCCCATCTTCCAGCTTATTTCGTCTTCGCTACCTGGCTCTTATGGCGCGCCGCGTTGTTCGGATGGATCAGCCCTTTGCGGGCGGCTCGGTCGAGCAGGGCGGTCGCCGCCTTCTTCGTGTCGGGCGTCGAACCGGGGGCCTTCGCATTCTTGACTGCGGTGCGCAGTGCGGCGCGCTGCGCACGGTTGCGTACGGCGGCTGCGCGCGACTTGCGCATGTTCTTCTTGGCTGAAGCAATTCTCGGCACGAAGCGGTCTCTTGACTTGGGGTTGTTGGGCCGAACACGGTGCAGCGCACTCCGCGCGGCCACTGCGCAAAACGCGCCCGCGCAACGCACGGGCGAGAGCGTGGAGAGTAGGCGCGTGAGGGGCTAAAGTCAAGGCGGGACAGCACTTTAAGCGGTGGGCCAAATTGCCGGTTTGTGCCGGTGATGGTGGAGGGTCAGTCGTTATCCGTCTCCGGCGCGACACCGTGTGTGGACGCTCTGCAGACTGCGGTGTAGGTTCTGCTCCTCGGAGGCTCCCACGTCTTACGCATCCTGCCGCATCACGCTCTGCGCCGCCGTTTCTCTGCTCGCCGCCTGCAGCAAGGGCGGGGGCAGTGACTCGACCAGCACCGCACCCACGCTGAGCGGTCCGGCCACGACGTACGTCGGCGCATTTGCGAGCGCGAGCTGGAGCGGCACTCTCTCCGTCCAGGCCAGCACCGACAGCGCATTGGCGATCAGCACGGTCGTCTTCGTCGACGGAACGTCGGCCTCCGGGAGCGGAAGTCTCTCCTCATCCACGCACGGACTGTTCATCAACGGGAGCACAAGCGGCTTCTTGCTCACCGGCGGGCTCGCCAACGGTGCATTGACCGGCACGGTACTGAGCGGCACTGTCACGGGTGTTTTTGTGGCGTCTCCGATCGCCACCGGCGGAACCACTGCAAGAGTCTTGTGCGGAACGTTCGCCGGCTCGGGCGTGGGATTCTGGAACATGGTGATCCTGTCGACGGGATCCGTGAGCGGCGTGACTGCCGCTCTCGGCACCGGGAACACGACCACGCTCGTCGGGACGCTCGCGGGGAATACGATCACCTTGGCCTCGAGCGATAGCGGCGTGGCACAGGGTACGCTTTCGCCGGACGGTTCGTCGGTCTCGGGCACTTGGGCGGGCGCTGGCCCGAGTACCGGAAGCAGCGGAGCCGGAACGTTTCAGGCTGGAACGGGAACCTGCGGCACAACGATTCCAGGGACGCCTCCGGCCACCGCGCCGCCGAGTGTGTCCGGTTCATGGATGACGCCGGCTTCGAATGCCACCGGGGTATCGTTTGCCGCGCTCCTCCAATCCGGGTCCGTGGTCGGCGGTTCGGGGTTACTCACGACCGCACCGCTCGCGCCGATCTCCGGACCGGCGTCCCCCGCGTACATAGGCAACAGCTACACGATCACGAGCGGGAACATCAACAACTCCACGGTCGCGTTCACCGCGGCGCTCGGCGGCTCCGGCACGCTGTCGTTCACGGGCAGGTTCACGGACGCGAGCACGCTGACGGGAACCCTCACGTTCACTCCGCCCGCGACCGCGTCACAGACGTTCGCCTCGCAGACGCTGACCGGCTTCACGATCACCAAGCAGTGAGCGCCGGTTTTTGCGCACGGCAGGCTTGCCGTCGCGCACGCTGAACCGCAACTTTTGCGCAGAGTTCACGCACGGCGGTCGGCAATGAGGAGCAGCCACAATCATGTCAGCTGGCACGATGGCGCGCAGAGGCATCGCGGTGTTGCTGCTGGGTGCGGTGGCGCTGGCCGCGGGGTGCGACCGCTCCCCTACGAGCACGACACGCGCGGCTGACGCCGAAGCCAGGCTCTTCAACGCGATGCGCCAGGACGACTTCACGGCCGTCGGTGACATCATCGGCACCATGTACGACATCCAGCAGAGCGATCCGACCAACAGGCGCAATGAATTCCTGCTCGGCGCGACGTCGTTCTGGTGGGTGGCCGAGGCCAACCGTCCCGGCGCGAACAGCCTCGCGATCATCAGCCAGTCGATTCCGCTCGTGGTGCAGACGTTTCCGGATATCATCCAGAACGACCCGGCCAATGCCGACGTTGCCACGGCCTTGTTCGGCGCGTTTCTCATGGGCTCCGGCTTCAGCCCGACCACCGGCGACAGCCTGGTCAACATCGCCATCAAGCGGATGCCGACCAACGGCTATTTCCAGCGCATGTACACCCGTCGCCTGGCGTTCGTGAGCGACACGCTCACGGCGCAGGCCGTCGAAGCAGGATGGAACTTCTGGGATACGTGCACGGGCACGCACGTCGATCGTGCGAACCCCGACTTCACGACGCTCGTGCGGCCGCCCGAGGACGACGGCAATCCCACGCGGTTTTGCTGGGGCTCCGCGCGCGTGCCCCATGGCTACGAGGGCGCGTGGCTCATCTTCGGTGACCTGCTCGTCAAGAACGGACAACTCGCCGCCGCGCGACGCGCATACCTGAACGCGCGCCTCGGCGCCAACTACGCGACCTGGAAGTACAAGGCCGTCCTCGAATCGCGCCTGGTGGAGGACCTGTCGCAGCGACAGGCGACGTACAACGCGTTCGACCAGACCACATGGGCCAGCATTGGCGTGCCGCCATACGAGTGCACGCAGTGCCACGCCAACGCCAGCCCATAGCGGCGGGCCGCCGCGCGTTCAGCCGCGCGCGGAGGTGAGATGGTCGAGGATCAGCGGAAATACGTCGCGCGCGGCATGTTTCCCGATGACAGGGTCGATGTCGCCATATTCCGGAATGACGGTGCGGCGATAGAGCGCGGAACCGTTCGCTTCGCTCAGCACATCGAACGTTTTCTGCGTGCCCTCGGGCCGAAAGCACTTGTTGTGCCCGCCATGCAGGAACGTCATCGGAATGGCCAGACGCTCGAGATGGTGGAGATACGTCTCCCCATTTGACCGGACCACGTGGCCGGTGCGCACCATCTGCGCCAGATGCCCGAACGCACTCAGGCTTGCCGCGCCGAACATTTCGTGCAGCGCATCATGGGTCATGCGATTGAGCTGGCTGTGGTCGAACAGCGGGCCGTACATGAAGGTGATTCGCCGGCAGACCCTGCTCGTGCACGACTCCGCAGTTTCGAGGGGCAGCAGGCGCAGGCTGGCGTCGAACAGTTTCGCCTGCCAGCCGCGGGCACCTTCGCGAGCCGTGAGCGATTGCTTGCCGAGCGCCTTGAGGACGCCCGGGAGGTGCAGACCCGCCTTGAACCGCGCCGCGGGCGGCGCCAGCAGGTGCAGGCCGCCCTGCAGGCATACAGCCGAGCTGACGCCTTCGAGGCCGTCGACGAGCGACATCAGCAGCGTCAGGGCGCCAAGACCCTGCGCGACGACGTCGATCCGGGCCGCGCGCGTTACTTCACGCACTTTGGCAACGGCGGCGGGCAGGTCGTGCTCGGCGATGTGGTCCGCCGTGAACGCGCCCTCGCACGTGGGCAGTTCGATGCTCGCGCGGTGGTCGAGCACCCATAGGTCGAATCCGGCCTCGGACAGGTACTCGACGAGGTTCGTCTCCACGGTGTCGGTGGAGAACACGCGCCCTGACATTCCGAAACCGTGTGCGAGCAGGACAGGCCCCTTGTCTCCGCCCGCGTAACGCACGAGGCGCAGCGGAACACCGTCCGCCGTCGAAAAAAAATGTGTCTCCGGCGGATCGGTCCGGAGTTCCCGCAAGGTTCGCGGCGGAGCGTCAGGGTCGAGGGTGCTTCGCCGCGCCAGCACGCCGCCGTATGTGTCATACAGCTTGCCGACGAAGAACCGCCCGAACTCGCCCGTCGCCTTGAGCCGGCGCGCGATGCTTCCGGCGTTCGTCACCTTGAACGTGGCCAGCTGCCTGGCGAAATCGCGGGGATGAATCCGGACAATCGCGTGGCCGGCCACGGGCCCGTGCTCGTCATTTCCGTCGTACACCGTGACAAACAGCGTCGTGGTATCCGCCCAGAGATCGGTACTCTCGTCGTCACGGATCCGCTTGTAGCCGAACACGAAATACTGACGGCCGTCGGGCGTCGCCACGGGCATCCGGTAGTTCATCCGCCGGGCGCGCACATCGTCCGGATCCTTCGTCAGAAGTTCAAATACGCCGTTGGTGACACTCATCGCCTCCGTCGACAGCGCGGGTGCCCTGAGCGTCCCGTGCATCCGCGCGCTGTGCCGTGGATCGTGCAGCAGGTCGTTGAGGTTGTCGGAGACGACGGTGACCGTGAACTCGAACGTGTCGCCGGCTGCGCGGCCGGCCGCCTCCGCCGCGGCGAAATCGAGCGTGCCCCCGGCGCCGAAAAATCCGCGCATCGTTTCCGTGAACTGAATTCCGACGGTCCGGTCAGCCTGCGCCGACGGCGGGCGGGAGGGAAGATCGTAGGGAATCTTGAGTCCGCGCTCTTCCGCGATGATCGCCGCGGTCCGCTCGGCGAGCCCGGAAATCGTGAGGAAGGGATTCACGCCGAGCGACCGGGGCATCACCGACCCGTCGGAGACGTACAGGCCGTCGTACACCTCCGCTCCCGACCTGCCCGCGAATACGCGTCCCCCATGGTCGACGACGCCGCGCTCCGCCGTCTCTCCCATGCCACATCCACCGAGCGGATGAACCGTCACGAGGCCCTTGCCCAGCGCGTCCGTCCAGAGCGGATTCTTGATGTACGTGCCGCCAAGGCCCTGAGTCGCCCGCAGGAGCTCACCATCAATACGGTCGAAGATCGGCTGTTTGCCGCAATCGGGCCACGCGATGCGCACCCGATCGTTGACCAGCCCGATCCGCCCGCGCGAGTCGTCGTGCGCCATCACGAGAAAAGTCTGCGTGTTGGCGACGGCGCCCGTGCTGCGGCCTGGAACGAGTGCCTGGAGCTCGCGAACCTTGGCCTTGGCGTATTCGCGCCTGGTCGAATCGACGGGCCGGCCGACCATCTGTGAAGCGAAGAACAGCGAACTCGCGAGCAGGGGGCCAAGCACCGAAGGAATCACGCCCTCCTCGATCACGATGCCGTCGTCGAGGCGGTCCGTGTCGCGCAAATCGATCAGCCCCGATATGCAGGGCCCCGGTCCGGTGCCGGACCGCGCGCTGCCGACGCCGACGCCTCCGATGTGCTGACCAACGTTGTACGCAAAGCCGAGCACGTCGCCGTTGCCCGTAAAGCCATCCCCGAGCCGGTCCGACACGGCAAGGCCGGCCTCGCGCGAGCGCAGCAGGATCTCCGTGCTGCCGAGGCTGCCCGCGGCGAGAATGACGGTGCGCGCGGCGACGAAGGTGCTCGCCGCGTGAAAGTGTGCCGCTCCCGAATCGAGGAGGTCGAAACGCACGAGCCATCGCGTTCCCCGTCGCTCGACGCGCCGCACGGACGTTCCCGTGAAGATCTCGGCGCCATGATTGCTGGCGTCGGGCAGATAGTTCGTGAGAAGCGTGTTCTTCGAGCCGCGATTGCAGCCGCCGACGCAGTTGCCGCACATGTTGCACGCGGCCTGCTCAACGCCGACGTGATTCATTCCATCCTTGAAGTTCACCGCGATCGGCGGCCGGCTGAAATGCGCGCCCATGTGCTTCGCGGACCGCTCCATGGCCTGAAGCTTGTGCGGTGTCTCGAGATGATCGGGGAACGGGGCGGGGCGGAGCATCTCGCGCGCGCGCTGAAGCCCGGCCTCGATCCGCGTCTCGACGTCCGCGCGAATGCCTTCGGGCCAGACCGGGTCGAGCCACACGCGCGGATCCGGCGTCAGCGCGACGTTCGCGTTGATCAGCGACGTGCCGCCAAGCCCGCAGCCGAGCAGCACGCTGATGTCCTGGTTGACGCGAAAGTCGAACAGCGCGTTCGGCGAACCGATCCTCCGGTCGGACCAGTCGACCTGAATCTCGCGGAACCCTTCGAGCGAATTTTCGGGAAAGTCGCCGGGCTGCCGTTCCTCGCCGCGCTCGAGAACGCAGACCTTCAGTCCGGCACGCGCCAGGCGGCTCGCTGAAATGGCCCCGCCATAGCCGGAACCCACCACGACCACATCGTACTCCTCCGCCATGCGGCTGATGGGCGTGGCGATGTATGTCATCCGCCGTCCGCGACCTGCAGCTGCGGTTGCGACGGGCGGCTCAGCACCGGGAAGGTTCCCGTGAGCGAACGCACGAACTCGTCGTCACTCATCGGGAACGGATCGCCATTCTTCACCAGTTCCGCGACGGGCCCGAACCAGATCCGCCCCTTGTCGATCGCCACGCAATGAGGATTGGAAAACCACGCCCCCGTGTTGTAGTACCGCACGTCGTGGTCGAGCACCGCGGCGCCGGCAAGGTGCGTGTGCCCGAACACCACGGCATCGAAGCCGCGAATCCCCACGGTCGCCGCGCCATTCCGAAAGCATTCGCGTTCACCGGCGATGGCGGCGCCGTTCCCGTTGCCGTCACTCGGATCACGCTCGGCCAGGCCAAAGCCCGAGAGCACCCATTCCGCGAAGTGGATGATCGAGTGGTTCACGCGATGCAGCGCGTCGTACACTTTCGGGCTGATGACGATGGCGATCCGTCCGATCAGCGTGAACAGGAAATAGATGCCCGGAAATTTGAGGAACATGCCGTCGTACATGTGGCCGTGTTCGATGCGAATCCGCTGGTTGCCCGAGTAGACCGTCAGGAACGGAACGACTTTCATCCGTCCGACGTCGCTCAGGAGATGCTCGAGCGCAATGTCGTGGTTTCCCACCGTGTAATAGATCCGCAGATCGGCTTTGCCGAACCGGAGAAAGAGGCCGAGCGACGGCATGAGGTCGGACATCAGGTGCGACAGCGAGAGCTGCGCGATGTCGATGCCGTCGCCGTTGATGCAAATCGAGTAGCGGTTCTCGAGCGCGAAGTTGACGAAGTCCATGAACTCCCGGCGCGGACGATGGAGCCGGTTTCCCATGTGCACGTCCGAAATGACGAGGAGCCGCTCCTCGTTCACCGTGGTCCTCATTTCGAGTCCACCGCATCCGCCGCGTCCCGCGACGACGAGAACTCCGCGGCGGCGCTCATCATGAGCGCCGATCTGGCGAGACGATTGCCGAACTCCGCCGTCGCCAGCTTGAAGACGAGCTTGTCGTTGAGGTCGCGAATACGCCCGCTCATTTGCCGCAGCAGTTCGAACGCAAAGGTCGGGTCGCGGCGGATCTGCAGCAGCAGCGACCCCGGCCGGAGCACGAGGAGCGACGCCTTGCCGATCGCGCGCGCCGTTGCGCTGCGCGGCAGGCCCTCGAGCAGCGACATCTCGCCGAAGAAGCTGCCGCGGTCGAGCAGGGCGAGACGAATCTGATGGCCGGCAACGTCCTTCAGGATCTCGATCGTGCCCGACCGGAGGACATACATGGCCGAGGACTCTTCGCCCTCCCGGAAAACGATCTCGCCGTCCTCGAACGACTGAATCTCATTCTGCGATAGAGACTTCATCTGCCGGTCACCGCGTGGTGGAATTCGAGTGTCGCGACAGCGGCCCGCCACTGGGCGACGGTGGGGCGGCTTCGGGGAGCTGATCGAGGTGCGTGATGAGGTCCCGCACGAACGACAGGTACTGCTCGACCAGCGGGTCCTTGAGAGGAATCACGATATTGCGGAACGTCTGGCGCGCCGTCCAGCAGGTGAGCATCGGCTTTGGGTCGGTGCCGATGATCGCGGCGGCGCGCTCGAGCATGGGGCGCGTTTCGCGTCCCGGATTCTCGCCGTTGAGCCGGAGTGTCGCGCGCAAGTACGCAGAGAATGAGGGGAAGCCGCTCAGCAACAGCGCTCCGATCTCTTCCGGGCTCTTGTAGCCCAGCATCAGTCGCACGCGGAGCTGCAGGAGAGTCTCGCGCGCCTCGCTTTCGGTCTGGTGCCGCAGGTCGCCCGGCGCCACCGGATCGGCCGTGACGGGATCGGTTCCCCACAATACGTCACGCGCGTCCTGCATGTCCGATATCTCGATCGCGAAGGTGTCGCGCATCCCCGACCACTCCTCCGTCGAGTAAATGTGCGGCGGCGTATTCCCCTGGCGGATCCAGTCCTGCAACACCGGCGCGGCGCGCGCGAGGCTCGACGTGCCGACCGTATCGAGCAATACGAGTGTGTTGAGATCGCTGACGCCCGGGATTGCCTCTCCGCGAGGTACCGAACCGAACACCACCACAGTCCGCAGCTGTTCGCCGAACGTCGCGCGTAGCTGGGCGGTGAGCTTCATCGCCGTGGTCCGGGGATCGACCATGAATACAATAGCTCTCTATGGGGATGGTGCGGCCGAGAACTGGCCGCGGTCCGCCGACTGGCAGGAGGGGCTAAATGATAGCGCGCCGTGAAGACCGCGGACAGGCCCCCGCCCGCGAACTGCAATCGTGTGACAATCAGCGCGGAACCGCCCGCGAGATGCGGCCGCCGGCGCGAACGGCGCCCGGAAGCTCAAGCCCCGCCGCCATGGCGAGAAGTTCGTCGCACAATTGCGCCCGCTCCTGCCGGAGCCTGGCCACGGCCCGGGCCCGCTGCCGCTTGGTGAGTCGAACGCGGACGGCGTGCACAGTTGCGATGGCCAGGCTGAAGTAGAGCAGGATGACCGCGGCGCCGACCACGCTGAGCGTCACCATCACGACGCCCGCGATCAACGGGTTTGCCGGCATGCCCGGCAGAAAGCCAAGTGTTCCACGCGCCGCCAGCCATCCCCACGTCGCCCAGGTGGCCGGGTAGAGCACGATGCCCAGGCCGAGCTTGATCGACGCGACTTTTTCCCCCTTGCCTCGCAGCCGCGCCGCGATGGTGACCAGCGCGGCCGGCGGAAGATTCAGGACGTACCCGATCACGAGAAACGGTGGGAGGAGAATCACGACGAACAGCGCCTGAAGCACGAGCGGGATCCAGCCCCAGGCCCGGACCACGCGACGCGGCTGGTCGAGTTCCGGATCCTCCATTCCGAGGCCGCGCAAATCCCCGTCATACTGCTGAACGCGCGCCTGAAGCGCGCTGACCTGCGCGGGGGCCGTCCGCACGAGCTCCTGGTATCCGACCCAGATCCTCGCCATTCCCGCGACTTTTTCCGTCATGCTCTCGGTGCCCGCGCTCACGCCTTCGCGCAACGATCGTTCGGCGCGCACCAGCTTGCGCGCGCGATGAAAGAGACGATGCAGCTCCCAGCTTTCGGTTTCGAGCACGGCGGACTTGAGCGCTCGCTCGATTTGTCCCGTCAGGCCGCGCGCCAGGATCCTCACGGCCTCCGGGTCGGCATCCGGAGGCGGGGTCACGTCGAGCTCCGGCGGAAGCGTCAGCGGCGGATGGAAGACGACGAGGGCCGACGAGCGGAACACGCGTTTCTCATCGTAATGAATGCCGACGGGAATCACGACGGGGGCAGGCTCACCGGCCGGCGTGCGGGTTCGGGCACGGTAATAGAGGCGGGCCGCGCCGGTCTTGAGCTCCTTCAGGAACGGCGCGTCGTGCGTGATGCCTTCCGGAAAGAGCGCGGAGAACGCACCGCTCGTGATGCAGTCCGCCAGCGCGTCGAGGCTGCCGTCGTTGCGCGTGCGCTGTGCCTCCACCGTTCCACCCTTGAGGTCTTGCGCGCGGTAGATCGGGATCGTGCCGATGGCTCGCATGAACGCGCCGAGGATGGGGATGCGAAAGAGGCCGTGCCGCGCTCCAAACACGACGTGTTGCGGAAACGCGCTCAAGATCAGCGCTGGATCGATCAATGCATTCGGGTGCCACGCAACAAGAATTCCACCGCGGTCCGCGGGGACGTTCTCGAGTCCCACCACCTCGAGGCGCCGAAAAAAAATGCGGACGATGAACGCCAACGCCCGCCGCAGCTGTCGATACGTCTCCGGCAGGCGCGCCGGTGCCGGTGGCGCCTCGACCATCAGTGGCTGGCGCCGGTGAGCGGCATGCGCGGGAACTCGCGCGCGCCGGCCAGTGCGCGAATCTCACCATTGCGCATCGCGCCGATGTCGCGGTGGTTGTTCAACGCCTGTCCCGTTGCCGCGCAGAGCAGCACCGAGGCGACGTCACCGTGGGTGCACAGGAGGACTGTCGCGCCGGGCGCGTCGCGCTCGAGATCCCGCAGCAGTCCCGACGCGCGACCGAGAATCGCGATGACGCTTTCGACGCCGCATTCGACGTGCGTGGGATCCGCCCGGTCGGCCCGCCACACGCTGGCATAGTGCTCGTCGGACATGAGTTCCAGATCTCCGAAGCCGCGCTCGATCAGCCGTTCGTCGACGCGGACGACGGAGCCAAGGACCTCGGCGGCGATCGCGGCCGACTCACGAGCCCGGAGCAGCGGCGATGACACCACATGACTCGCCGCGGGGAGAACTCCGGCCGCGTGAGCGTCGACCACCGAACGTCGAACCTGCTCACGTCCTGCGGGCGTCAGGCCGAACGCGCGGCCTGCATTGGCGGGACTGCTGGCGATGAGACCCTGGACGTTCGCCGCGCTCTCGCCGTGGCGGAGAAGAAACCAGCCCCGGGTTCCTTCGAGCGGTCGCATCGGCATCGGGTAATCTGCGGCCGACACTGGCGACGGTCAACCGCCGAGGCGATCATATGGTGGCTCGCGCGGCCGGCAATTCCGAATCGCGCTTGTAGTGCGACGACCTCCCACGCCTTCAGGCACGATATGCAGAGCCCATGTGTCCTTCGCCGCGCATCGATTGCGTCCGTCGGCCTCGCGCTGACGCTCTCGACAACCGTCCTGCTGTCGGCATGCAGGGGTGCGGACGCCAAAGGCAAGCCGTCAGACGCCACCACGCCGGTTCTCGTCAGGCCCGTCACCCGGCTGAATCGGGCGGACTATGTCGCGCTGAGCGGCGAAGCCGAGGCGCTTCGCACGGTGAACGTGGGTTTCCTGGTGCCCGGACTCGTGCGCACGGTGAACCTGAAAGAAGGCGATGCCGTGGATACGGGTCAGGTCCTCGCCGAACTCGACCCGACTGACTATCAGCTGAACGTGGACCTCGCGGCGGCGCAGCTCGATCGTGCCGAGGACGAGTTTGCGCGTGCAAAGTCGATGTTCGACAAGAAGGGGATTCCGGCCGAGGACTTCAACAAGGCGGAAATCGCGGCGCGAATGGCGCGTACGCAGGCGAGCATGGCCCGCAAGAAGCTCGGTGACACGCGTCTGGCGTCTCCGCTCGCGGGCATCGTCGCGCGCCGCGGAGTCGAGCCGGGCGAACAGACCGGTCCGGGCGTGCCCGCATTCACCGTCATGCAGGTGGATCCCCTGCAGATCCGCATTGGTGTTCCCGAATCGGAGATCGCGCGGTTCGCGGTGGGCCAGCGCGCCGACGTCAGGATTCCATCGCTGCAGGGTGCGTCGTTCTCGGGCGTGGTGCGCCTGGTCGGCATCGCCGCGGATCCCGCGTCGCGCACCTACACCGTCAAGGCGGAGGTACCCAACCCGGCGCACCGCCTGCGGCCGGGCATGATTGCGGAGGTGCGCATCGAGAACGGCGGCAAGCTCGCGGCGCTCACGATTCCCGCGGAAGCCATCGTGCGCGACGTCGACGGCGTCACGCATGTGTTCGTGTACGATCCCGGGGAGCAGCGCGTGCGCAGCCAGCGCGTCGAGGTCGGCGACGCGTACGGGACCGAGATTGAAGTCCGGTCCGGACTCAAGGCGGACGACGTCATCGTGACGGGCGGACAGCATCGTGTGCGCGACGGTTCGCGCGTCAGCGCGACCGTGGATTCGGCGTCGCGAGGCAAGGGCGGGGCGAGCAGCGCGCCATGAACCTCGTCCGCGCGTCGCTGCGGTATTCGCAGGTTACGTACGTCCTGACCGGCTTCGCTTGCATCGCCGGAGTGCTTGCGCTCCGCCAAATGCCGCGCCGCGAAGATCCGAAGATCGCCGTGCGGCGCGGGCTGGTGCTCGCCGCGTATCCTGGCGCGACCGCGGAGCAGGTGGAGCAGCAGGTCACCAAGCGCATCGAAGAGCGGCTCTTCGCATACGGCGAAGTGCGCAAGAGCAAGACGGTATCCACGAGCATGGTCGGCGGCGTTGCGATCGACGTCACGCTCGACGATGCTGTCGTGGACCCCGACCGCTTCTGGTCCAAGCTCCGTCACGATCTCAACGAACTGCACTACACCGGATTGCCGAAAGGCGTCCTGGGGCCGGTGGTCAACTCGGACTTCGGAGACGTGATCGCCGTCCTGTTGTCCGTATCCGGCGACCGGTACGGCTACCGCGAATTGCAGACATATCTGGAGCGCATTGAATCGGAGCTCCTGCGGCTCCCGGCCGTGTCGAAGGTGAAACGGATCGGAGAGCAGCCGGAAAAGATCTACGTTACGAGTTCCACGGAGCGGCTCGTGCAGTACGGCATCACGCCGCTGCATCTCGTCGGTGCGCTGCAGGATCAGAACGTCGTGGCGGAGGCCGGAGCGTTCGACGCCGGACGCACGCGCGCACCGATTCATACCACGGGCCTCTATCGGACGGAAGACGAGATCCGCCGCCAGATCGTCGGGCAATCGCCGCAAGGCACGCCGATCTATCTCGGCGACGTGGCCAGCGTCGACCGCCGGTATGCCGACCCGGACTACGTCGTGCGCACGGACGGGCAACCGACGCTGATGCTCACGCTCGAGATGCGCGAGGGCTACAACATCGTGGATTTCGGACGGGACATCGACAAGGCGGTCGAGCGCGTTCGCGCGCAGCTTCCGCCCGATCTCAAGATCTCGACCGTGATCGACCAGCCGAAGCTCGTCGAGGAGCGCATCAGCCACTTCCTGTCCGAGTTCGGGCTCGCGCTGGTCGCGGTGATCGCCGCGACGCTGATCCTGCTTCCATTCCCGGTGGCGGCCGTCGCCGCCACGGCGATTCCCGTCACCGTGATGATGACGTTCGCGATCCTCCGCGGAATCGGCATCGAGCTGCACCAGGTGTCGCTCGCCGCGCTGATCGTGGTGCTCGGCATGGTCGTCGACGACGCCATCGTCATTGCGGACAACTATGTCGAGCTCCTGGACGAGGGCGTTCCAAAGGAGGATGCGGCGTGGCGATCGGCCAGCGATCTCGCCGTTCCCGTGTTCGCGGCGACGCTGACCATCGCGGCTTCCTTTCTCCCGCTGGCGTTTCTGCCGGGCCAGATGGGCGAGTTCATGTTCTCGCTCCCGGTAACCGTCGCGCTCGCGCTCTTCAATTCCTACATGGTCGCGATGCTGCTCACACCGCTGCTCTGCCGGGCGTTCATCAAGAAGGGGCTGGTGCCGCACGGTGCGGCCGCGGGGCAGGCCGCGGGGCAGGCCGCGGGGCAGGCCGCCGCGAAGCGCGGTGCACTCGACGTCATGCAGTCGGTGTACGATCGCGCGATCGCGTTCGCCATGGGGCACAAGCGCCTGACCATGGCGTGCGGAGCGGGCGCGGTGGCCGCCGGCCTCGCGCTCGGGGGAGTCATTCCGCAGAGGTTCTTTCCTCCCGCGGAGCGGGACGAGTTCGCGATCAACGTCTGGATGCCCGAGGGCACGCGTCTCCAGGCGACGAACGACGTCGTGCTGAAGATCGAGAGCGCATTGAAAGCCGACTCGGGCGTCAAGGAGTTTGCGTCGTTCGTCGGGGTGGGGGCGCCCCGATTTTTTTTCTCGTTCGAGCCGTCGTTTCCCCGCTCGAACGTGGCGCAGCTCATCGTCCGTACGGCGTCGGTCAAGGCCACGCCGGACGTCGTGCATCGCCTGCGTGACGCGCTGCCGGCGCGCGTGCCGCAGGCGGAGGTGGACGTCCAGCGGCTCACGCAGGGCGATCCGATGTGGGCGCCGGTCGAAGTGCGCATTGCGGGCCCCGACCTCGCGGTGCTCGACAGCGTGGCCGACAAGGTCGCGCGGGTGCTGGAGGCGGCGCGCGGAGCCTTCATGGTTCGCAACGACTTTCGCGAGAGCTCCTACGCGCTGGACGTCGAGCTCCAGCCCGAGATCGCGAGCCGCCTCGGGATGACCAGCACCGTCGTGTCGAACACGCTCGCCGGTTCGTTCCTCGGCATTCCCGTCTCGACGCTGTGGGAAGGCGGGCGGTCCGTCGACATCATGCTGCGCCTCGATGCAAGTCACCGCGCCTCGTTCCAGGATGTCGACGCGACGTACATCACGTCCGGATTTGCCCGCGCGCCGCTGCGGGGGATTGCCGTGGTGAAACCCGTGTGGGAACGCAGCAGGATCGTGCGCCGGAATGGCGTGCGGACGGTCACGGTCGGAAGCTTTTCGCAGGAGAACGTGCTGCCATCGACCGTGCTTGCGGCCGTGAAGCCGACGCTGGACACGCTGTCCCTGCCCGAGGGATACGACCTCTCCTACGGCGGCGAGATCGCCATCCAGACGGAGAGCTTCGGCCACCTCAGCGTCGGGATGATCGTGAGCGTGCTGCTGATTTTTCTCATCCTGCTGTTTCAGCTCCAGAGCGTCAAGGATGCGCTGCTCATCATGGTGTCGATCCCGCTGGCGCTGTTCGGGGCGTTCTTCGGCTTGCTGATCACGGGCAATCCGTTTGGATTCACCGCGTTCATGGGGCTCATCAGCCTGTCCGGCGTCGTCGTGCGAAACGCCATCATCCTGATCGACTACATTCGCGAGAAGCGGCGCGCGGGCGGCACCGTCGAGGAGGCCGCGCTCGAGGCCGGACGGCGCCGCATTCGGCCGATTTTCCTGACCACGGTGGCGGCGGCCGCAGGCCTGACGCCGATGATCCTCTCCGGCTCGGGACTCTGGTCTCCGCTCGCCAGCGTCATTGCGGTGGGGCTCATATTCTCGATGGTGTTCACCCTGTTGGTGGTCCCGGTGCTCTACGTCATCGTGACGAAAGAGACCGCGGCCGCCGCGGCCTGAGGCAGAACCGTGAGGCACGCATCCACCGTCGGCGCGCTCGTCTGCTGTGCGCTCGTCTCCGGCCCGCTGCGGGCGCAGGGCGGGGCGCGGTCGCTGACGCTCGACCAGGCCCAGGCGCTCGCGCTGCAGCACAACACGGGGCTCGCCGCCGTGCGAAAGCAGGTGGAAGAGGCGCAGCGGAAGAGCGCGATCGCGTCCAGCTATTATTTGCCGCGCGTCCAGACCCAGGGCCTCTATCTCGCGAGCAACAACACGCAGGGAATCCTGGTGCCGCGCGGTTCGCTCGGCTATTTCGCCGACTTCGGTGGTGTGTTTCCGCCGACCGACCGCAACATCACGCAGGGCGGCCCCGACCTGTTTTTCGCCCTCACGACCGTGGTGCAGCCCGTCACCCAGTACTTCAAGATTCGCGAGGGCGTCGGCGCGGCGCACGCCGACGAGGATGCCGGGCGCGCCGGCCTTCGCAAGGCGGAGCAGGACGTGGCCTTCGGAGTGCTCCAGGCCTATGCCGGTGTCCTCATCGCGACGCGACACCGCGATGTTGCCCGGGAGCGTGTGGCCGCGGACTCGATGCGCGTGGCGGATCAGGTCGCGGCGGTGCAGTCGGGTTCCGCCAACGCAATCGTCGCGCAGGAGGCGCGCGTGCAGCTGCTGCAGGGTCGGCAGGAACTGCTCGCCGCGGAAGGCGAATACGATGACGTGAGCTATGCGCTGACCGATGCCACCGGACTGCCGCCGGGTACGGCGCTCGCGCTCGAGGTGCCGCCGCCGGAGCCGGCGCAGCCGGCGTCGTCGTCAGTGGATTACGTCGAGTCCGCACTCCGCAGCAATCCCGACGTGCTCGAGGCGAAGGCGCTCGTCGACAAGACCACCCATGGAGTTCGCGCGGCGAAAGCGGAGTACATCCCGGACGTCGGCGTGGTTGGCGGGAACCTCTACCAGAGCTCGGTCCCGTTCTTTCCGCGCAGCACGTTTGCGATCGGTGCGCAGGGGAGCTGGACGATCCTGGATTTCGGAGCGCGCCGGGACGCCGTGGAGGTGAGCAAGGCGCAGCTCGGACAGGCCCAGCTCAACTTCGACCGCGTGAAGGGCAGGGTGCGCGGAGAGGTCGAGTCCGCCTACCGAAGGGTGACCCGTGCGCAGCAGACCGTGGAACTGGCGACCGAGGCGGTGGCGCTCGGCACCGAAGCGTCGCGGCTGGGCACGGCGGCGGCGTCGGCCGGCTACGCGCTGGCTACGCGGGCCCGCGCGGCAAACGCCGATCGCCTGGAAGCCGAGATGAATCTCCTGAAAGCCCAGCTGGGCTACCGGGTCGCGCTCGCGGAGCTCGAGAAAGCGGCCGGCACGCTCAAGCCTTGACCTGTCCTCCCGGAGAACCATGAACACCACCACTGCAAGAGACGAGAGCACCGGCGCCGGGATCGAGTTCACCGAAACCATGCGGGGATTCGCCTCGGTGAACGTGCGCGACGACTACGAGAAGGGACGCGCGCAGGGAGAGCGGGAGGGCTCGAAGTTCGAGTTCACCGTCACCGTGACGGCGCCGGACATCGATCGCATGATTGCCAATCCGGCGCACGAGGCGCTGCTGCGCGGCACGGTGTTCGCGCCCGCCATTTCCCCGTCGCCACTCCGCGTCGAGGCGGGGCGATTCAATCTCCTGGTCCGCGACGCCGATCGCCCGGGGACGCGGAAGATGATCTACCACATGCCGATGGTCGCGGATGACGGACGGCACTTCTACGTCGACGGATACAAGAACATTCACGACGATCCCGGGCCGGACCTTTGGTCCGACACGACCACGCTGTTCGTCACGGTGCATGCGGGCGACGACGCCAGCGGCCCGGTGGTCGCGAAGGGGATGGCGTTCATCCTCATCAAGGATTTCCGGAAGCAGCTCGGGACCATGAAGGCGATCGGCGCGCGCAACAAACTCGAGGAGCTCAAGGCGCTCGCCAAATTCGGGCGGTTCTTCATGGGCGCGCTCAACGAGATCTACGGCGGCGTGTTTGCGCGCCCGAGCCCCTTCAATCCCGATGCGCCGCCGCGCGAGCGCCGCGAGCTTCGGTGCGGGGCGCCGGACATCCGCTACTTCAAGACGAAGGACGGCGTGCAGCTCAAGCTCACGCGTTTCGAGGGCGGCAAGAAAGGGCCCGTCATCCTTTCACCGGGATTCGGTACGTCCGCGCTCGCCTACACGATCGACACCACCGAGACGAACTATCCGGAATACCTGTTCGAGCGCGGATACGATGTGTGGGTGTTCGACTATCGCGCGAGCCCCGACCTCCCGTCGTCATCCACGCAGTTCACGCTCGACGACATCGCGCTCTACGACTACCCGGCCGCGGTCGACACGGTGCGCACGGCGACCGGTGCCGACTCCGTGCAGATCATGGCGCACTGCGTCGGCTCGCTCACGATGCTCATGTCGCTCGCCAACGGGCTGGAGGGCGTGCGCTCGGCGGTGGCGTCGCAGCTGACGCTCCACCCGCGCGTCGCGCCGCTCAACAAGGTCCGGTCCGAGCTGTACATGGCCAACGTGCTCAGCGCGCTCGGCGTGGACACGCTCTCGACCGACATCACCGACGATCGCGGCTGGACCGAGAAGCTGTATGATTCTGCGCTGCGCCTCTATCCCGCGGGCAAGGAACGGTGCGCGAGCGCGTTCTGCCGCCGCATGATGTTCATGTACGGCGAGGTGTTCGACCACGACCAGATCAACGATGCGACGCACGAGGCGCTTCACGAGGCGTTCGGCGTCAGCAACCTCCGGACGTTCAAGCAGATCACGCGCGCGGTGCGCGCAGGCCACGTGGTCAGCGCCGAGGGCGACGACGTGTATCTTCCCGCCACCGGCAGGCTCAAGCTGCCGATCGCGTTTCTCCACGGACAGCACAACAGGCTCTTCCTCCCGGAAGGCAGCCAGCTCACGTTCGATCACCTCCGGCAGCGGAACGGCCCGGACTACTATACGCGGCACGTGATCAAGGATTACGCGCACATGGACTGTTTCATCGGCAAGCACGCGGCGCGCGACGTGTATCCGGTCGTCACCGCCGAGCTGGACCGCCACAACACGGTGTGATGCAACGGTGGGTCTCAGGCAAAATCGTTCCACCGGACGGCAGGAGGCCGCGCGTCCGGTTCCCGATTCACAGCGAGGAGGAAGCATGGCGAGTGCCGATGTGCCGGTGA
>JBIOHR010000016.1:0-34264 GCA_044449085.1 Gemmatimonadales bacterium
AATGATCATGTCGTCCGTCCGGGCCTGATACCAATAGTAGCCGTCATCGTCTCGAACGTACGAATCGCCCGTGAGGTTCCAGCCGTTCTTCACGTACGCTTTCTGCTTCTCGATGTTGTCGAGGTACCGGCACCCCGTGGGGCCGCGCACGGCCAGCTTGCCCACCGTGCCGTTCGGCACGGTCTCTCCCGTGTCGTCGATGACCTTGGCCTCGTAACCCGGGACAACCTTGCCCGTGGACCCCGGCCGGATCTCATCGTCCGCGGCGCTGATGAAGATGTGCAGCAGTTCGGTCGCGCCGATGCCGTCGATAATGCGGATCCCCGTCGCGCGCTCCCAGGCCTCGAACGTCGCGCGCGGGAGTGTCTCGCCCGCCGCCACGCATTTGCGCAGGCTCGACACGTCGCGCCCAGCGAGCATGCCGTGCATCGCGCGATACGCCGTCGGCGCCGTGAACGTGACCGTGGGCCGGTAGCGCTCGATCGCGTCGAGCAGGTGCGGCGGCGTGGCGTGCTCCAGCAGCAGTGTGCTCGCGCCGATCCGCATCGGAAAGAGCAGGATGCCGCCAAGCCCATACGTGAACGCGAACGGCGGTGAACCGCAGAACACGTCGTCCGCACTGGCCTTCAGCACGTGCACGGGGAAACAGTCGCAGATGGCGAGCACATCGCGATGGAAGTGCATCGTCCCTTTCCCCTCGCCGGTCGTGCCCGAGGTGAATGCGATCAGGGCGACGTCGTCCGCGGCGGTATCGCAGGTCTCGAACGTCGCGGGCTTGCCGGCCATCAGGCGATCGAGTTCCGCAGTCGCGTCTGCACCGGATCCGAACGTCACCGTGCGTCCCCCGGGGCGCGAATCCCCCGAGCCGGTGGTTTTCATCGCGAGCTCACAGTCGGCCGTGATGCGCGCGTCCGAAAGCGCCAGCGTGACACGCGCTTTGTCCGCAATCGAGGTCAGTTCTCGCGGCCGCAGCAGTGGCATCGTACACACGACGATCCCGCCCGCCTTCAGGATCCCGAACCAGCACGCGGCCATCATCGGGCTGTTGAAGCCGCGCAGCAGCACGCGGTTGCCCGGCACCACGCCGAGGTCCTCGGTCAGCACATGGGCAATTCGGTTCGCGCGCTCGAGCAGCTCCGCGTAGCTCCAGCTGCCGCCGTGGAAATGAATGACCGTCCGGTCGCCGTTTCCCCTGGCGACCGTTGTATCGAGCAGCTCGGCGGCGCAGTTCAGCCGCTCGGGATACGCGAGTCCGGGGATGCGATCGAAACGAAGCTCCGGCCAGAGCGAAGCCGGCGGCAGGGCGTCGCGCGCAAAGGTGTCGGTGCAGCCCGACCTACTCGCCAAGCACCGCCTCCGCGATGACAAGGCGCTGAATCTCGCTCGTCCCCTCGTAAATGCGCAGCGAGCGAATCTCCCGGTACAGCCGCTCCACCGGCTCGCCGGCCACCACGCCGCGCCCGCCGAGCAGCTGCACGGCGTCGTCGATGACCCGCTGCGCGCTCTCGGTGGCGAACAGCTTCGCCATGGCGGCTTCGCGCGTTACCCGGTCGGCGACCGTGTCGCGCACCCACGCGGCGCGGTACACCAGCAGCGCGCTCGCGTCGACGGCGAGCGCCATCTCGGCGATCTTTGCCTGCGTGAGCTGATGCTCCGACAGTTGTTTTCCGAACGCGCGGCGCGACTTGGCGAATCCAACCGCTTCGCTCATGGCGCGCCGCGCGAAACCGAGCGCCGCCGCGGCGACGGTCGAGCGGAACACGTCGAGCGTTCCGAGCGCCACGCGCAGTCCCTTGCCGGCGGGACCGACCATCGCGTCCTGGCTCACGCGGCATTCGTTCAGCGCGACGGTGCCGAGCGGGTGCGGCGCGATGGTCTCGATCCGCGCGGTGACCTTCAGGCCGGGGTTGTCCGCGTCGACCACAAAGGCGCCAAACGCGCGATCGTCCTCGCCCGCGATGCGCGCGAAGACGACGTACTGGTGCGCGAGGCCGGCATTCGAGATGAACGTCTTCTCGCCGTCGAGAACCCAATACGGGCCGTCGCGTCGCGCCGACGTGCGCATCGCCGTGACGTCGGAGCCGGCGCCCGCTTCCGACAGCGCAAACGCCGCAATGGCTTCGCCGCGCGCGACCGCCGGCAGGTAGCGGGCCTTGAGCGCGTCCGATCCGTAGAGCGAGATCGGTCCCGCGCCGAGCCCCTGCATGGCGAAGACGAAATCCGCGAGCCCGCTGCACTCGCCCAGCGCCTCGCGGCACAGGCAGAGCGATCGCACGTCGAGTTTCTCGAACGCGCCGCCGTGCGACGCGGGCACGCAGTATCGCAGCCAGCCGCCGTCCGCGAGCTTCGCGGCCAGCGCGCGGCACGCGGCGTCGACTTCGCCGTGGTGGGGCGCCTCGGTCAGCTCCTGCGCCGTCCACGCGCGAACGTCGCGCGCCAGCTTGCGGTGCCGGTCATCGAAGAACGGCCAGCGGAGATACTCGCCTTGCAGTGTCAGTTTCCCTCGAACGTTGGCGTTTTTTTCTCGACGAACGCACGATACGCGCGCGCGAAGTCTTCCGTTCGCATGCATTCGGCCTGCACGACGGCCTCGAAGTCGATGGCTGCGTCGATCCCCATGTTCCACTCCTCGTGCAGCGCGCGCTTCGTGATCGCGTGCGCGGCGCTGGGGCCGCTGGCCAGGCGCCGCGCCATTTCCGTTGCGTCGGCCATCAGGTAATCCGGCGCGCTGACCTTGTTGTAGAAGCCCCAACGCTCGGCTTCCTCTCCGCCCATGAAGCGGCCGGTGAAGAGCAGCTCGCTGGCGCGCCCGTGGCCGATGATGCGCGGCAGGATGGCGCACGCGCCCATGTCGGCGCCGGCGAGGCCCACGCGCACGAACAGGAACGCGACCTTGCTCCGGGCAGTACCGAAGCGAAGGTCGCTGGCCATCGCGAGGATCGCGCCCGCGCCCGCGCAGACGCCGTCGACGGCCGCGACGATCGGCTGAGGGCAGGCGCGCATCGTCTTCACGAGGTCGCCGGTCATGCGGGTGAACTTGAGCAGATCGTCGGCTCGCCCTTCGTCCTTGAACTTCACCAGCGGGCCGATGATCTCGTGGACGTCGCCGCCCGAGGAGAAGTTCTCCCCGGCACCGGTGAGCACGATCGCGCGCACGTCGCGCACGTGCTGCAGGCGCCGAAACGTGTTGCGCAGTTCGTCATACATCTCGAACGTGAGCGGGTTCTTGCGCTCGGGCCGGTTCAGCGTGACCGTCGCGACGCGATCGGCCACCGACCACCCGAATGTCCGCGGCTTGATCTCGTCGGCGCGAATCTCGCTCACGTGGCCTCTCCACCGGCGACGACGATCGCCTGCCCCGTGACCGCGGCCGCCTCGGACGAACAGAGAAAGCGCACGACGCTCGCGACTTCTTCCGGCGTCGTCATCGTGCCGCGCGGAATGACACGCGTGATCATGGCGCGTGCCTCATCGTGCGAGATGCCCTTGGCCTGCATGAGTTCGCGGACGCCGGCCTCGGTCATGTCGGTGTCCGTGTAGCCGGGGCAGACCGCGTTCACCGTGATGCCGAACTTCGCCGTCTCGAGTGCCAGCGATTTCGTGAGCCCCACGACACCGTGCTTCGCCGCCGCATATGCCGTCATCCGGTTGGCGCCGGCGACTCCCGCGGTCGATGCGATATTGACGATGCGCCCGCGACCAGCCTTCAGCATCGCCGGCAGCACCGCCCGCGTGCAGAGATACGCCGAGGTCAGGTTCGCCAAGAGCATGCGATCCCACACCTCGCGCGTGGTGTTCATGAACTTCTCGCTCTTGGCCTGGCCGGCATTGTTGACGAGAATATCCGCCGCTCCGGCCCGCTGAAAGGCGGCGGCGACGGCGCCCTCTGCCGTCACGTCGCACGCGACTGCCGCGGCGTGCGCGCCCAGCGTCCGGACGTGCGCATCGAGCAGCGCCTGGTCCCGCCCCATGATCGTCACGCGTGCACCCGAGCGCGCGAGCGCCGCGGAGATTGCCGCGCCGATGCCGCGCGCGCCGCCCGTCACGATCGCGTGCTGGCCGTCGAGTGAACCGTGCGATGCGGAGGTTGGAGCAGTCATATGACGCCGGTGCCCGAGGTTTCCGTTTCCTTCTGCCGTTGAAGCAGACGTTCCATCTGTTCCCGGCCGGAATCATACTGCACCGGCCACCACTGGTCGCGATAGCCGAGCTGCGCCGCCGCGTGCTGCGTCCAATTTGGGTCCGTGAGGTGCGGGCGGGCCAGCGCGCACAGGTCCGCGCGCCCGGCGGCGATGATGCCGTTCACCTGGTCGGCCTCGGTGATGTTGCCGACCGCGATCGTTGGAACGTGGCCTTCGTTGCGGATCCGGTCGCTCAACGGCGTCTGGAACATGCGGCCGTAGACCGGTTTCGCGTTCGCCGCCGTCTGGCCCGCGGACACATGGATGATGTCCGCGCCGCCTTCGTGGAGGGCACGCGCGATCGCCACCGCGTCGTCGCCCGAGATGCCGTCGTCGGTCCAGTCGGTCGCGGAGACGCGCACGGAAATCGGCCGTTCCGCCGGCCACGCGGCACGCACGGCCGCGAGCACCTCCAGCGGAAATCGCAGCCGGTTCGCGAGCGAGCCGCCGAACTCGTCCGTCCGCTTGTTGGAGACGGGCGTGAGGAAACTCGACAGCAGGTATCCGTGCGCGCAGTGCAGTTCGATCATGTCGAAGTCCGCCGCCGCCGCGAGCCGCGCCGCGCGCACGAACTCGTCGCGAACGGTCTCCATGTCCGCGCGCGTCATGGCGCGCGGGACCTGCATCCCCGCGCGGAACGCCAGCGCCGACGGCGCCATGGCTTCCCAGTTCTCCGCCGCGAGCGGTTCCTCGTTGCCCTCCCACATCAACTTTGTCGACCCCTTCGGACCGGAATGGCCCAGCTGGAGGCAGAGCTTCGCCGGCGACCACCGGTGGACGGCGCCGGTAATCCGCCGCCATGCGTGCGCGTGCTCGTCGCGGTACATGCCGGTGCAGCCGGGGCTGATGCGCCCGTTCGGCGACACGCACGTCATCTCCGTGATGATCAAACCGGCGCCGCCGAGGGCCCGGGCCCCGAGGTGTATGAGGTGAAAGTCGTTGGGCGTTCCGTCAACGGCGGAGTACATGTCCATCGGCGAGACGACGACGCGATTGCGCACCTCCAGCTTGCCGATCGAGAACGGCGTGAACATCGGGGGCACGGCCGGCTTGCCGGCGAACCACCGTTCGAGTCCTTCGAGATATGCCGCGTCGCGCAGCCGCAGGTTCTCGTGGCCCACGCGCTGGCTTCGCGTCAGGAGGCTGTACGCAAACTGTTCAGGCGCGAGGTGAATGTACCGGCGCACGTTCTCGAACCATTCCATCGAGTTGCGCGCGGCGTTCTGCAGGCGAAGCGCCTCGGTGCGCCGCGCGGCTTCGTAACGCTCAAACGCGGCCTCGACTCCCGATGCCGGCGCGCCGGTCAGCTCCCGCGCGAGGACGATCGCGTCCTCCATGGCGAGCTTGGTTCCCGAGCCGATGGAGAAGTGCGCCGTGTGCGCGGCGTCGCCGATCAGCACGACGTTCCCGCTGTGCCACTTCTTGTTGCTGACGCGGGTGAAGCGGACCCACGGGTGAGCACGCAGGTGCGGCGGCGTGTTCTCGAGAAGCGCGTGTCCCTGGAGCCAGGGCGCGAAGAGCTGCTCGCACGCCGCGACGCTGGCGGTGACGTCGAGGCGGTCGAACCCCGCCGCGAGCCACGACTTCTCGTCGCACTCGACGATGAACGCCGAATGGCGCTCGTCGAATCGGTACGCGTGGGCTTGGTAGACGCCGCCGGCCGTCTCCACGAACATGAACGTGAACGCGTCGAACATGCGCGTGGAGCCGAGCCAGATGTACCGCGCGGTGCGCACGTCGATGTCGGGCCCGAACGCCGCCGCGTGCTTGCGGCGGACGGCGCTGTTCACGCCGTCCGCGGCGACGATCACATCCGCGTCGCCGAACCCCAGGGTGACCAGGTCGTCGATGTCGTGGACGTCGACATCGAAACGGAGGTCGACGCCGAGTGCCACCGCGCGCGCCTGCAGAATTTCGAGCAGCGAGCGCCGCGCGATGCCACTGAAGCCGTGCCCGCCCGACGTGATCGTCACGTCCTTCACGCTGACGTCGATGTCGTCCCAGCGCGCGAACGACTGCGTGATGTCCCGATAGCTCTCGGCGTCGGCGTCCCGCAGGTTGCCGAGCGTCTGCTCGGAGAACACGACGCCCCATCCGTACGCGTCCGTCGGGCCGTTCCGTTCGAGCACGGTCACGGCGCACAATGGATTCGCCTTCTTGAAGAGCAGCGCGAAGTACAGCCCGGCCGGCCCGCCGCCGATGGTGACGACCTTCACTGCCCGGGCCGCCGGACCGTTCTTCGTCGCCACAGCGTCTACCGGAACTCGGCCATCAGCTCCTCGAGCGCCTTGCTCCCCGGGCACAGCTCTGCCTGCGTCAGTTCCACCAGCGGCTTCTGCACGGTCTTGTTCAGCGCGTGCATCTCGCCGGTTGAGCCTTCTTCCATATACAGCAGCCCGGTCGCGATCTCGCCCCGGTCGTGGCAGGACTTCACATGCGTATACGCCGCGTTCCGGTCGGTCGGATTGTAATCCTCGTGCGTCTTCCGGAACCGCACGATGCTCCCGTCGTGCATCGTCACGCTCGTCACTCCGCCGGCCGCTCCGGTATCCGCGGAGATTTCCTTCCGCAGCGGCACGAAGTCCGCCGCGGCAATCTCCACCTCGTGCTCGCGCGTGAACTTGTAGCTCTTGGTGCTCCCCTCGTGATCGTTGAAGCTCACGCAGGGCGAGATGATGTCCACCAGCGCAAAGCCGTTGTGCTTCAATCCAGCCTTGAGGATCGGCACGAGCTGCGCCTTGTCACCCGAGAAGCTCCGCGCCACGAACGTCGCACCGAGCGACAGCGCGAGCAGGATCGGATCGATCGGCTGATTCTGGTTTGGCTCGCCGCGCTTGGATGTGCTCCCCACGTCGGCGCTCGCCGAGAACTGTCCCTTGGTCAGCCCGTACACGCCATTATTCTCAATGAGATACAAAAGCTGCACGTTCCGGCGGATCGCATGGCACAGCTGCCCGATCCCGATCGAAAGCGAATCGCCGTCACCGGAAATACCGATGTACATCAGGCTGCGATTGGCCGCGTTCGCGCCGCTCGCCACCGACGGCATGCGGCCGTGCACCGCGTTGAAGCCGTGCGACTGCTTCATGAAATACGCGGTGGTCTTCGACGAGCAGCCGATCCCGCTCATCTTCGCCGCCCGATGCGGCGGCACATCCAGCTCCCAGAACGCGGTGATCAGTGCTGCGGTCACGGAATCATGGCCGCAACCGGCGCAGAGGGTGCTCATCGCGCCCTCATAGTCGCGCTTCGTGAGTCCCAGCGCGTTCTTCTGCAGGCTCGGATGCTTTACGGGCGGCTTTACGATGCTCGTCATGATTTTGCTCCCGCCAGTTGCCCTACCTGACCGGCGACCGAGTCCACCACGAACTTCGCGGTGAGCGGCAGGCCGGCGTAATCGAGTACGGCGATCATCTCGTCGCGCGGAACGCCGAGCTCGATCGCGAGCATCGCGCGCAGCTGCGCGTCACGGTTCTGCTCGATCACAAAAACTTTCTCGTGAGCTTTCATGAACGCTTCCACCTCTGCTCCAAACGGAAATCCGCGAATGCGCATGTAGTCGCACGCGATCCCCTGCGCGCGCAGCAGCGCCACGCCCTCGGTCACCGCGCCGTTCGTGCCGCCGAGCGCCACTATCCCGACTTCGTTCCCAGTGCCATCAATTGCCGGCTTGGGCACGACGGTCGCAGCTGTGCGGAACTTCAGCGCAATGCGATCCAGCACCGCCTGATACTCCGGCGAATCTTCCGTATACACAGCGTTCAGATTGTGCCCCGACCCGCGCGTGAAGAACGCGCCCTTGCCGCCGCTCCCCGGCAGCGTGCGCGCCGGAACACCGCCGCCGGTGTCCTGATACCGCCCAAATTTCTCCACCTTGGCCAGATCCTCGGCGGTCAGCACTTTCCCACGATCCGGCTTGTAGCTGTCGTCCCAGCTGAATCGCGGCACCATCCAGTCGTTCATCCCGATGTCGAGATCCGTCACCACGAACACGGGCGTCTGGAAGCGCTCCGCGAGATCAAACGCCACCGGCGCCATCTCGAAGCACTCCTTCGGATCACTCGGATAAATGCAGATGTGCTTGGTATCGCCGTGCGACGCGTACGCGCACGAGAACAAGTCGCCCTGCTGCGTGCGCGTCGGCATCCCCGTGCTCGGCCCCACGCGCTGCACGTCCACGAACACCGACGGGATCTCGGCGTAGTACGCGAGCCCGATGAACTCCTGCATCAGCGAAATGCCCGGGCCCGCCGTCGACGTGAACGCCCGCGCGCCCGCCCAGTTTGCGCCGAGCACCATGCCCGCCGCAGCCAGCTCGTCTTCCGCCTGGATGATGATGTACTTCTTCTCGCCCTCCGGCGTCGTGCGGTACTGCTCGCAGAACATCTTGAACGCGTCCATCAGCGACGTCGACGGCGTGATCGGATACCACGCGCCGACCGTCGCGCCGGCGTACACCGCACCGAGCGCGAACGCGGTGTTCCCGTCCATGAGGATATGCGTGGACGTCTTGTTGAGCCGCTTGAGCGAGAAGGGAAGCGGGCAGGCGAAATGCTTCTTTGCGAAATCGTAGCCGAGCCGCACGGCTTTGTGGTTCGCGTCGAGCACCGCCTTCTTCTTTGCAAATTTCTCGTTGAGCAGCTCGTCGACCACCGCCATGTCGAAATCGAGCAATGCGGCAAGCGCGCCGGTGTAGACGATGTTGCGCAGCAGCACGCGATCGCGGTCGCGCACGAACGACTGCACGCACATCTCGCCACACGGCACGCCGAGGAAAGCGATCCCCTCGCGAAGCAGCTCGGGCGGCAGCGGATAGCTCGAGTCGTACATGAGATACCCGCCGTCGCGAACGGTCGCGATGTCCTTCGCGAGCGTCTCGGGGTTCATCGCGACCACGAGATCGAGATCACCCGGTCGCGCATTCCAGCCATCCGCGCTCACGCGGATTTCGTACCAGGTTGGCAAGCCTTGGATGTTCGACGGGAAAATATTCTTCCCCGTGACCGGGATGCCCATGCGGAAAATTGATTGCATGAGCATCGTGTTTGCCGACGCCGATCCGGTGCCGTTGACGGTGCCGATCTTGAAGGCAAAATCGTTGATCGAAGATGGAAGATGTAAGATGGAAGATTTGGTCATCTCGCACCTCCGGTCGCGGTTTCCATCTTTGATCTTTCATCTCTCATCGTTGTTGCAAAGGCGTAAGGAATCACCAGCTCGAACTTCTTCATATCCCACGCCGCCGTCGGACACCGCTCCGCGCACAGCCCGCAGTGCAGGCACAGATCCTCGTCCTTCACCATCACGCGCTTGGTCTGCGGCAGCGCGCCGCTCACGAAAATATCCTGGGACATGTTCGTGGCCGGCGCCGAGAGCCGCGTGCGAAGGTCGGCCTCATCGCCCGCAGGTGCGATCGTGATGCAGTTCTCCGGACAGATGTCCACGCACGCGTCGCATTCGATGCAAAGCTTTTCCTCGAAATGTGTTTCGATGTCGCAGTTGAGGCAGCGCTCCACTTCGCGCGCGGTTTGTTCGGGCGTGAAGCCGAGCTCGACCTCGACGTTTACCGCGGAGAAGCGCTTCACGAGCTGCTCGTGCGTCATCTTCGCCCGCGGCGACGGGTTGTAGTCGTTGCTGTACATCCACCCGTTCATCCCGACCTTCGCGCTCACCAAGTTCATCCCCGCCGGCGGCCGGTCGGTCACGGACTCGCCCTGGCAGTGCTGGTGGATGGAGATCGCGGCCTGGTGCCCATGCTCAACGGCCCAGATGATGTTCTGCGGACCCCACGCGGCGTCGCCGCCGAAGAACACGCCTTTGCGCGTGCTCTCCATCGTGGTCTTGTCCACCGTGGGCATGTCCCACTTGTCGAACTCGATCCCGATGTCGCGTTCGATCCACGGAAACGCATTGTCCTGGCCGATGGCCAGAATCACGGCGTCACATGGAATTACTACAGTCCCAGTGACGCGACTCTTCTGCTTGCCGCCGGCGTCGCTCCACTCGAGCTGCTCGAACTCCATCCCGACGAGCTTGCCGTTCTCATAGATGAACGTCTTCGGCGCATGGTTCTCGACGATCTCGACCTGCTCTTCTTCGGCATCCTCGAGTTCCCACGGCGACGCCTTGAAGTACGGGCGGGAGCGGCGCGCGATGACCTTCACGTCGGTTGCACCGAGCCGCTTCGACGTGCGGCAGCAATCCATCGCCGTGTTGCCGACGCCGATGATCAGCACGCGCTTCTCGATCTTTTCGATGTGACCGAAGTGCACGGAGCCGAGCCACTCGATGCCGATGTGGATGACGTCCTTCGAGTTTCCCTCGCGGCGGCCCGGAATCTCGAGCTCCTTTCCCTTCGGCGCGCCGCTGCCGACGAACACTGCGTCGTACTTTTTCTCGAGGATTGATTTCATGCTCGAGATCGTCGTGCCATAGCGAACGTCGACGCCCATCCCGATGATGTTGTCGCACTCCTCGTTGAGCACGGCAGCCGGCAGCCGGAACGCCGGGATGTTGAATCGCATCAAGCCGCCGGCCTGCTTGTATTTCTCGAAGATCACCACGTCATAGCCGAGTGGCATCAGGTCGTTCGCGACCGTAAGCGACGCCGGCCCCGCGCCGATCAGCGCGACGCGCTTGCCGTTCTTGACGGCCGGTGCCGTGGGGAGGCGGTCGGAGATGTCGTCATCGCGAAGGTCGGACGCGACGCGCTTGAGCCGGCAGATCGCGACCGGTTTTCCGTCCACGCGGCCACGGCGACAGGCCGGCTCACAGGGACGGTCGCAGGTGCGGCCGAGGATGCCGGGGAAGACGTTCGACTCGCGGTTGAGCATGTACGAGTCGGTGTACTGCCCCTGCGCGATCAGTCGGAGGTATTCCGGCACGTTCGTGTGCGCGGGGCAGGCCCACTGGCAGTCTACAACCTTATGGTAGTAGCGCGGGTCGGAAACGTTTGTGGGCGGCACGGGGGGCAGTGGGAGTCGGAGTGAGTGGGAGGCAGTGGGCGTGCTGAGTTGAGAAAGAGAGACGAGTTTGAGTCAGAGGGATGAGCTGGAGCAAGTTCAGTGGGAGTTTGAGCGAAGAGCGTGAGGTTGAGTGGGAGTCTAGTGGGCTTGGGAGGCTAGTGGGAGTAGAGTGGGCTTGGGGTGATCATCCCCGCTCCCACTCTACTCCCACTCAACCTCACGCTCGCACTCAAACTCCCACCGAGCGTGCTCCAACTCATCCCTCTGACTCAAACTCGTCTCTCTTTCTTAACTCAGCACGCCCACTGCCTCCCCCTACGGCACGATGGTCCGCACGGTCGGATATTTGATCCCCAGCTGCTCCAGATATGTCGAGTACTTCTTCGGATCGTAGTAAAACGGCTTCATGAGCGGCCGGTACTTCTCCATCCTCTCCTTGTTCAAATAAATCGGCGGCTGGTCCGTCGCCGCGAAGAACGACTTGTACTTGATGTCCTTCGTCTCGACGTTCGTGAAGTAGTCCCACGCATCCTTCACGAGCTGCGGCTGCAGCAGGACATCCAGCATCGTCATCGCCTGGACCTTCGCGCCTGCGACCACTCCCTTGTGGGCGATCGGCGTCGCCATGGAGATGGCGTTCGCCCAGTGATGCCCGGGCAGCCCCGGGATGTTCGACGGATAGTTCAGCGTGATCGTCGGCACCACCCAGCTGATGTCACCCACGTCGTCCGAGCCGCCGCCCGTGCGCTGCGACTCGATCGCGCCGCCGTTCAGCCTGAGGCCACGCGGCGCCTCGAGCAGGCCCGTCGGGTTCGCGCCGACTTCGCGCTGCACGGCCTTCGCCAGCGTCTGGTCCTTGTCGTCCCACGTCGGCATGCCGACCCGTTTGATGTTCGCGTACATGTCCTCGGCAACCGGACGGCTGAAATGCCCGCTCCACCCCGAGCCGAGCATCATCACCGTGTCCACCGTCGTACCCGTCATCATCGCGGCCGCCTGCGCCTTCTTCTTGGCGTCCTCGAACATCGCCATCGTGCGCGGATAGTCGAGGTTGCGGAAATAAAACCAGATGCTCGCCGTCGGCGGCACGACGTTCGGCTGGTCGCCGCCGTCGGGAATCACGTAGTGCGAGCGCTGGTAGATCTCCATGTGCTCGCGCTGGAACTCCCACGACATGCCCATCAGCATCGCGGCGTCGAGCGCGCTCTTGCCGCGCCACGGCGCGCCGGCCGCGTGCGCCGCCTGTCCCTTGAACTTGAAGATCGCGGAGATGAGCGCGTTGGACCCTGACTGGCCGTACGAGACACCCAGGTCATTCCCGACGTGCGTGAAGAGCGCGACGTCCACGTCCTTGAACACGCCGGCGCGCACCAGCCACGCCTTGCCCGACATGAGTTCCTCGGCGACGCCGTCCCAGATCTGCAGCGTGCCCTGAATGTGGTCGCGCTCCATGATCTTCTTCACGGCGATCGCGGCCGCAATGTTCAGCGGCTCGCCGGAGTTGTGTCCTTCACCGTGGCCGGGCGCGCCTTCGACGAGCGGATCGTGCCAGCCGACGCCCGGCTTGTTGCTCGCCTGCGGGATGTCGTCGATGTCGGAGCCGATCGAAACCACCGGCTTTCCCGAACCCCAGGTCGCGACGAACGCGGTCGGAATCCCCGCCACGTTGCGCTGCACCTTGAAGCCGTTCTCCTCGAGGATGCCGGTGAGATACTTCACCGTCTCGAACTCCTGGAACCCCGGCTCGCCGAACGAGAAGACTTCGTCGACCATCACCTGGATCTGCTTGGCCTCGCCGTCGATGATCTGCGCGGCCTCGGTCTTGAGCTTGTCCAGCTGCGGCGTGTTCGGGTAGACGTACTTGATGGAGTCCGCGGCGCGGCCACCGCCGCGTCCCTGGGCGAAGGCCGCTGCGGGACTGAGCGCGGCGGTGATGGCGATGGCGGCCGCGACAGCTATGAGTCTGGTCAGGCGTGGACGAGGCATCGGACGATCTCCGGGTGGGGGCAATGTCGTTGAACTGCGATCGAAGATGTAGGATGGAAGATGACCGCCCGAGCGCCGCGAGCACCCTAAGTGGATCGTCCATCGCCCATCGTCCATCTTCCATCTTGCATCTTCCATCTTCCATCTAGCTTTTCAGCACCCTCTTTGCGATCAAATACAGCGGATAACTTGCAGCGATCACGAGCACCGCGCGAACGCTGTTCTGCCGGTCGCCCACGAAGTTGCCGGCGATGAACGCCAGAGCCCCGAGCAGCACGAGCCCCGGGATCCACGGGTACCCCCACGCCCGGTAGGCCCGCGGCGCGTCCGGTTCCGTCCGGCGCAGCACGAAGAGCGAGGTGAACGTCGTCGCGTACTGCACAACGTAGAAGAACGCTGAGAGCGCCAAGACCGTTTGGAAACTCCCGGAGAGCGTCAGGGCGATCGTCGCCACGGCGCTCGCAGCCAGCGCCAGATGGGGGGTTCCGCCAGCGTTCACCCGCGATGCAAATCGGGGGAGCAGGCCGTCGTCGCTCATGGCGTACGGCATGCGCGACGAGATCATCAGCAGCGCGTTGACGCTTCCCAGCAGCGTCACGGCCATCACCGCCCGCACGACGCCCCCGCCCGCCGCGCCAAACACGATGTGCGCCGCGGTTTCGGCGGGGAACTTGTCGCGCGCGAGCTCTCCCATGCCGAGCACGTGGAGATACGCCGCGTTGAGCGCGAGGTAGACCGCCAGCACCGCGATCACGCCATAGGCCATCGCCCGTGGGATCTCCCGGCCGGGATCCCTGACCTCGCCGCCGAAATAGGTGATGCCGTTCCATCCGTCGTAGGTGTAGATCACGTTCTGGAAGACGAACACGAGCGCGCTGACGAAGGCCAGGCCGGTTGGCAGGTTCGGTACGAGCTGGTCCGCGACTGTTGGCGCCCTGACGGCAAAGCACGCGGCCGCCACGCCAAGAAGCGCGACCGCCTTCAGCAGGCTGAGCAGCTGCTGGGCGCGGTCGCCTGACCGCACGCCGATCCACTGCACGCCCATGAACGCGACGGTCACCACAATCGCCGTCAGCGTTTCACGCCCGGCCAAGGAGGGCAGAATCTCGGTAGCGAGCTCGCCAAGGCCGATCGCCGTTGCCGCGGTTGCGCCGCAGGTCGAAATCCAGTCGGTCCAGCCGATCACGAACGCCGGATACTCCCCAAGCGCGCGCCGGGCGTACACGTATTGGCCACCCGATTTCGGGATCATCACGGCGAGTTCGGCCATCGTCATCGCGCCGAAGAGGGCGTAAATTCCGCCCGCGACCCACGCGCCGATGAACCATCCGGAGCGCGGCAGCGCCGCCGCGACGTCGCCTGGCGACCGGAGAATCCCGACGCCGATGGTGTTGCCCACGATGATCGCGAGCCCAAAGGCCACGCCGAGGACTTTGAGCAGGCGCGAGCCGCCCCGCGCCGTGCCGACCGCCGGTTCTGGTGATTCCATGGCCGAACTTACCGTATATCGTTAACAGATGACCAGCCTCGCCCCGCTCCTGCTCGCGTTCTCGCTCCTCCAGAACCCCGATTCCGTCGTCGCGCGGGCCAAAGAGGCGATCCGGCCGCTGACCGATTCGGTCGCGCTCCACAACGCCGGATTCTTGCCGCTCCAGTTCGGGCCGGTGCGCGACCTCACGCCGTTCCAGGGACAGCACTGGCTTTCAATCGGCCGCGTCCTCACCATGGCAATGCGCGGCGACACGGCGGTGGACATCGATGCGCCGTCGTTCGTGATGTACCTGCCGATGAATGGCACGCTCAAGCCGGTCGGCGTGGCGTACACTGAGCGCATCGCGAGCCGGGCCGCTGCGCCGACGACCTTTGCCGGCATGCCGGCGATGTGGCACACGCACATGTTCTGCCGCAACGTGCCCGGCGAAGGGCAGGTCCTTGCCGACGGTCTCGAGGATTGCACGGATCGCGACGGCAGGCCGACGCGCAATCAGATCGCGATGATCCACACCTGGACCATCCCGAACCCCGATGGCCCGTTCGCGCACGACAACCCGTCGCTGCCGTTCATCGCCGTCGGCCTCAAGCCGCCCGCACATCCCACACGCGACGATCGCCTCTTCGGCATCGCGCTCGGCGAGACGTACGGCGCACTGCTCCCCGAAGGGCACCGGATCGACCACGAGGCGCGCGCGGCGGGAACGCTCGAAGTGCTCGAGGCGCAGCGAAAAGTGCTGCGCGACCTCGTCCCGCAACTCGTGGCCGCGGAGAAGAGCGGCGATCAGGCGAAGTTCGATCAGCTGCGCACGAAGTCGATCAGTACGTACGAGACATTGCTCTCGGCGTACCGCGGGCTGGCGTCAACCCCGCAGATCAAGAGCCGGATGGATGTCGAGCTTGCCGAGATGGTGGGGGATGCGGAAATGAAGATGCCCAAGTAAGACGAACGGCACAGCGGTCATGACGTTTGTGCCCTGCCGCATGATTATTATAGATGCGCACCCCCACGCCGAGGCTTTTGTTTTATGTCCCGTGCCCGACTCGGAATCGCCTTTTCCGTTGCCCTGATCGTTTCGCTCGCCGCCTGGCGCCCCAGTGAACACGGCGGCACCAAACCGCTCGCGCCTTCACGGCTCGCTCCGATAGACAGCGCCATCCTCAAGTCGCTGAAATGGCGGAACGTCGGCCCCGATCGCGACGGCCGGTCGATCGCCATCTCCGGCGTCCGCGGGCAGCCGAAGGTCGGCTACTTCGGCGCCAGCGGCGGCGGTCTGTGGAAGACGACCGATGCCGGCGCGCACTGGGCCAATATCACCGACGGCCAGATCCACAGCTCGTCCGTCGGAGCGGTCGCGGTGAGCGAGACCGATCCGAACATCATCTACATGGGCATGGGCGAGGCGGAAATCCGCGGCGACATCCAGCCGGGCGACGGCGTCTACAAGTCCACCGACGCTGGCAAGACATGGACGCACATCGGATTCTCGAACTCCGACGCGATCTCGCACATCCGCATTCACCCGACGAACCCGAACATCGTCTTCGTCTCGGATTTCGGGAAGTTCGGGGCCAACAGCGAGGAGCGCGGCGTCTTCAAGTCGACGGACGGCGGCAAGAGCTGGCGGAAGGTCCTCTACAAGAGTCCGAACGCCGGCGGCGTTGACGTCGAGATCGACCGCACCAACCCGAACGTGATGTATGCGGCGCTCTGGGAGGCCTTCCGCAAGGAATGGGAGATGTCGAGCGGCGGTCCTGCGAGCGGCATGTACAAGTCGACCGACGGTGGCGAGAGCTGGACCGAGATTACTCATGCAACGGGGCTCCCGTCGGGAATCGACGGCAAGATCGGCATCTCCATCTCGCCGGTCGATCCGAATCGCGTGTTCGCGCTCGTCGAGAACGAGAACGGCGGGCTCTTCCGCTCCGATGACGCCGGCTCGAGCTGGACGCTCGTGAACAACGAGCGCCGATTCCGCCAGCGCGCGTTCTACTACACGCACGTGTTCGCGGACACGAAGAACAAGGACCTCGTCTACGTCGAGAACGTCGGCACGTACCGCTCCACTGACGGCGGCAAGACGTTCGACCAGCGCCAGTTCGCGCGCGGCGACTCGCACGACCTGTGGATCGATCCCGACGACGACAACCACGTCCTGCACGCGGCTGACCCGGGCGGCGACATCACCTTCAACGCGCTCGCCGACGCACCTACATGGACGGCGGTCAACTATCCGACCGCGCAGCTCTACCACATCGTCGCGACGTCGAACATCCCGTTCTTCGTGTGCGGCTCGCAGCAGGACGAAAGCGAAGTCTGCATGTCGAGCGCGCAGTCGGCGGGCGGCGGACGCGGCTTTGGCGGCGGGCGGGGCAACCAGCAGCCCGCCGAATTCAGCCCAGGCGGGTCCGAGGACGGCTACATCGCGCCCGATCCCCGCGATCCGGACATCTTCTACTCCGGCACGAACGCCAACGGCGGCGGTTTCCTCACCAAGCTCAACCGCCGCACCGGCGAAGTCACCGAAGTCAGTCCGTATCCGCGCATGTTCTCCGGCGAAGAGTCGGCGGTGCTCAAGGAGCGCTGGCAGTGGACGTATCCGATCATCTTCTCGCCCGTCGACGGCAAGACGCTCTACGCGGGATCGCAGCACCTCTGGAAGACGACCAACGGCGGCCTGAACTGGACGCGAATCAGTCCCGACCTCACCCGCCACGATCCGAAGACGATGGGCCCGTCGGGCGGCCCGATCACGCGTGACATGAACGGCCCCGAGGTGTACGCGGTCATCTTCTCGATCGCGCCGTCGAAGCGGACGACCAACGTCATCTGGACCGGCTCCGACGACGGCCTGATCAATGTGACCAGGGATGGCGGCGTGACATGGACGAACGTCACGCCGAAGGGCATGCCCGAGTTCGGCCGCGTGTCGCTCATTGATGCAGGCGCGCACGATTCCGCCACGGCGTACGTCGCGGTGAAGCGCTTCCTCCTCGACGACAAGGCGCCCTACATCTTCCGCACGCACGACATGGGGAAGACGTGGACGAAGATCGTGAACGGCATCGCCGCCAACGATTTCGTGCACGCCGTGCGCGAGGATCCAACACGCAAGGGACTCCTCTACGCCGGCACGCAGCACGGTGTCTACATGTCGTACGACGACGGCGACCACTGGGAATCGCTGAACCTCAACCTCGCTGACATCCCGGTGTGGGACCTGATCGTCGTGAACGACAACCTCGCCATCGCGACGCACGGCCGCAGCTTCTACATCCTCGATCACATCGAGCCGCTGCGCCAGTACAGCGAGAAGCTCATGGCGGGCACCGATCCGATCCTCTTCCGGCCGGCACCGGCGATTCGCGGCGCGCAGCCCGCGATGGTCCAGTACATGCTCCGCGGGCCCGCGGAGAACGTGCGCATCGACGTGCTCGACGCAAAGGGAGTACTGGTGCGCTCGTACCCCGACACCGCGAACGCCGCCGAGGAAGGCCGCGGCGGTGGCGGCGGAGGACGCGGCAGGGGCGGCGCGGGCGCCAACGCGGGGCCCGCGAAGACCGCGGGACTGAACAGTTTCAACTGGGACATGCGCTACGCACCGCCGGTGAGCTTTCCCGGGATGATCCTCTGGGGCGGCTCGACGACCGGCCCCGAGGTGGCGCCGGGCAGGTACACCGTGCGCCTGACCGCCGACGGCCGCTCGGTGAGCCAGCCGCTCGTCGTGAAGCGAAACCCGCTGCACGAAGCGACCGACGCCGACCTCATCGCGCAGACCGCGCTCGGCCTCGCCATTCGCGACAAGGTCAACGAGGCGAACTCCGCGGTCATCGAGATTCGCGATTTGAAAAAGCAGGTCGCCGACCGGCTCGGCAAGTCGAGCGACGCCAACCTCAAGCTGCTCGGCGATTCGCTGACGACGAAGCTCAGCAAGGTCGAGGAGGAGATCTACCAGGTGCGCAACCAGAGCGGGCAGGACCCGCTCAACTTCCCGATCAAGCTGAACAACCGCCTTGCCGCGCTCATGGGCGTCGTGACTCGCGGCGATACGCGCCCGACGGGCAACGCCGCACCGATCTTCAGCGACCTCAAGGTCGAACTGAAGGTGCAGACCGATCGTATGCAGAACATCGAGGACAAGGATCTCGCGGCGCTGAACGCACTGCTCAAGAAGCTCGGCCTGGAACCGGTGAGTACGACGAAGAAGCCGATCGCCTGACGCGCGTCCTGTACACGTCCCAGTGAGAAACGACGGAGTGTAGGCCCTGCACCTACGCGCCGTCGTTCTTCATCGAACCTTCACTCTGCCGATGGAACATCCAACCCTCTCGGGTAGTGGAACGAAAGGATCGAGTGCCCCGATCGCTTCCGTCCACTGCCAACACAGGAGTTACCACATGCGCAAGCTGGCCTTGATCATGGCCGTCGTCGCGATGTCTGCGTGCGACCGCTCAAAGCCTGAGCTGGAGAAAACTCTCGCTCAGGTGCAGCAGATCTCCGCCGAAAAGGATTCGCTGCTGCGGGACGTGATGGCGACGACGCAGTTCATCGCTGACGCCAACACCGAGTTGTCGAAGGTGCGCGCGAACGCGAGCTCGAAACCAAAGGTCTCGACGACCGGTGAGAACGAGGGGAAACTGTCGCCGAGTGAACAGCGCACCGCGCTGCTCACCCGCATCAAGGGCGTGACGGCCAGCCTGAACGAAGCGGAGTCGCGGCTTTCGGCGAGCCGCCGCCGTGTCTCGATGCTCGACACGAACAACGTGAGCCTGAAGTCGCAGATCGCGGCCTACGATTCGACGGTCACGTCGATGAAGTCGATCATCGAAAACCAGAAGGCGCAGGTGCTCGACCTCACCAACCAGGTGAACTCGCTGACGACGGAGAACACGCAGATCAAGGCGTTCAACGTCCAGCTGACGACCGACAAGACGAATCTCACGGATGAGCGCGACAAGCTCACCACGGAGAAGAACACCGTCTATTACATCGTCGGCACGAAGAGTGACCTCATCAAGCGCCACATCATCGTTCAGACGGGCGGCATGCTCGGCATTGGCAAGACGCAGGTGCCGGCACGCGACCTGAACGCCGCGGACTTCACGAGCATCGACAAGACGGCGGTGGCCGAGATTCCGCTCCCGAAAGCAGGCACGGAATACCGGATCATCACGCGCCAGGACATCGGAGCGCTCGACACGCCGGCTGACGCGAAAGGGACGCCGACGGGCGTGGTGAAGGATACGATCCGGATCAAGGACGCAGCGGCGTTCTGGGCGGCATCCAAGTATTTGATCGTCGTTGAACAGTAAGAGTCAACATACTGCGAGTTAACCCGTTTCTTGTTGGTTGGTTAACCGAGGTTAAGAAATTGGCCCTGGCATTGAAGCGCACATCGCGCTCCTTTGCCAGGGCCAATTTTCTACTTCTGTCAACCAACCAACAAGAAACGAGTTAACTCGCCGTTAGTTGTTCCTCGCAACAATCGTAGCTGCGACCAGATCTCCGGTCACATTCAGAATCGTCGCGAACGTATCCGGGATCGCATCCACCGCGATCAGTATCCCGATCCCCTCCACCGGCAGCCCGATCGCCGCGAACAGCGGCGTGAGCATGATGAACGCCCCGCGCGGGATCCCCGGCACGGCGAACGCGAGGAACACCGCCGCAAAGGCGATCGTACCCAGTTCCCGTGCATGCAGGGGCACCCCGTAAAACCACCCCACGAACAGCGCGCCCACCGTCCACGAGACCGGCGCGGCGAGCTTGAAGGTCGACACCGCGAGCGGCATCACGAAGCCGTTCACGGCGCTCGGCAGCGCCAGCTGCTCGCCGCTCTCGATCAGCGCCGGGAGCGAGGCCACGCTCGACGATGAACTGAACGCGATCAGCTGCGACGGCAGCGCCGCCCGCGCGAACTTCCCCACCGGAATCCCCGCGACGACCGCGACCACCGGGTAGAGGAGCAGGACGACCATGAGGCACGACGACATGTACGCGGCCACGTAAAACCCCATCGCGTTCGCGAACGCCGCGCCGGCATGCGCCGTGAGCGGCACGACCATCGCGAATATTCCCACCGGCGCCGCGAGCACCACCCAGCGCACGAGGATCAGCATCGCGTCGCCGAGCGCCTGGAAAAAACCGGTGAGCGCCGTGCGCGAGCTCTCGGCGCTCTTCGCGATCGCGAGCGCCAGGAGAATGGTGAAGATGATCAGGGAGATCATCTGCCCGTTGGCGGCGGCCGCGACAGGATTTGACGGGACCAGCGACGTGAGCCACGCGGCGAACGTCTGGCCCTGGCCGCCGGTGGCGAGCTCGCCGGCGGCCTGCACCGCGCCCGGTGGAAGCACCGGCCTGGTGCCGCCCTGCGGCAGGAGCGCGAACAGCGATGGCGCCAGCGGAATCACGATTACCGCGACGCTCATCGAAAGCAGCACGAACACCACGAGCGTGCGCCCGCCCAGCCGCCCGATCGACTTGATATCCCGCGCCGACGCGACGCCCGTGATCAGCAGCGACACGACGAGCGGAATCACCGTCATCCGGATCGCGTTCACCCAGAGCGTGCCGATCGGCGCGATGGAATCCGCCGCGTGCACCAGCGGTGCGCTGCCGCTGAGCGACACCGCCGTTCCCACCGCGAACGCCGCGCCGAGCGCGACGAGGACTCTCGTGGATTCTTTCATCTACATCATCAGGTCGCCGCCGTTGATGTCGAGCGAGGCGCCGGTGATGTACCCCGCGGCCTCCGACGCCGCGAAACAAATCAGGTCGGCCACCTCGAGCGACGTGCCCAGCCTCGGCACGGGATACGCGGCGGCGAGCCGCTCGAGCAGTTCGTCCGTTGCGCTCTCGCGCGTGAGTTCGGTGTCGATCATCCCCGGGCACACCGCGTTCACCGTGATGCCGAACTTTCCGAGCTCCTTGGCCGCGGCGCGCGTCAGCCCGAGCAGCCCGGTTTTCGACGCGGTATAATGCGCGCCGCCGAGCGTGCTCACCATGCGGCCCGCCGACGACGACACGTTCACGATCCGCCCGTACTGCTGCGCCTGCATCGCGGGCAGCACGGCCTTGGTGAGGAGGAACGGCGCGGTGAGGTTCACCTCGAGCGCTTCACGCCATTCGTCGGCGGTGAGATCGGGGAAGCGCGTGGTCTCCGCCATCGCGGCGTTGTTCACGAGGATGTCGATCCGTCCGAAGCGCTCCAGCGTGCGGCGCGCGATTTCGTCCGGCTTGCCGGCGGCGGCAATATCACCGGGCACGGCCAGCGCGCGCCCGCCGAGCGACTGCGCGACTTCTTCCGCGCGGTCGATGTCGCGGACATTGACCGCAACGGACGCACCGCGTTCGTACAGGCGCTGCGCGGCCGCACGCCCCAGCCCGCGTGCCGCGCCGGTGACGATCGCGACACGCCCATCGAAATCCGCGATCAAGCTGGGTGAATTCCAGGATGCGCCGCGGTCACATCACGCCGCGCGCGCATCCAGATAAGCCCGAACACCAGGACGCCGACCGAGATCACCTGCGCGGCCGAGAGCCCGCCGAGGAACCCGCCGATCCGGTCGTCCTTGGCGCGCAGGAACTCCACCAGAAAACGCTCGATGCCTGCATAGACCGCCCACACGCCAAACAGCCACCCCTCGGCGTGCTTGTGCTCGCGCAGCCGCCAGACGAGCAGGAACACGACGAAGCCGAGCAGCACCTCGAGCAGTTGTGTTGGATAGACAGCGATGACTTCCAGCGGGTTCGTCCCGTGAGGAAAGTGCACGCCGAACGAGCTCGTCATGTTGCCGGCCGTCGAGGGCGGCACGCCATCGGGGAACTTCACGGCGAGCCATCCGCCCGGCCACGGTTTGCCGTAGTCGTCGCCGACGGCCCAGCAGCCGGTGCGGCCGACGGAGTAGCCGCCGGCGAGCCCGATGCAAAAGACGTCGGCGACGTGCCAGAAGCGGAGCTTTTTCACGCGGATCATCAGCGCGCCGGCGGCGACGCTGCCGGCAAACCCGCCCCAGAACACGAACCCACCGCGGGTGAGCAGCGAATCCCAGCTGTGGGTGAGCGCGGCGTAGTAGAGCTTGGCGCCGATGATGAACCCAACGAGCGTCGCGGCGACGATGTCGGCGACGGGGTTCGAGTCGAACCCGCGGCGCTCCATTTCGTTGGACGCGATCATCTGGCCGAGTACGAACGCGGCGGCCACGGCGATGCCGAAGCCGGTGATCGAGAGCGGCCCGACCGCGATGTTCAGCGCGTGATGGATCGTGGCGTCAGGGGGAGGGAGCATGACCAACCAAATGTACTAGCCGCGCGCGGCGGTTGCCGGGGCTTGGATGCGGGAGGCGGGAGTTCGGCCCGATGCGGAATGCGGGGGAGGAATGCGGGAGGCGGGACTTCGGCCCGATGCGCAATGCGGGAGAGGAATGCGGGAAGCGGGACTTCGGCCCGATGCGGAACGCGGGGTGGGAATGCGGGATCAGAATCAGATCGGAGACCTGATAGCGTCTTACCGATCGACGATGCCCACTTCTCCCCGCTCGATCCCGCCTCTCGCATTCCGCATCTCCCGGAGGCTCAGCTCAGCGGGTGCATCCCCCAATCCTGAACCCGCCGATCCGCGTGGAGTAAGTCGTCGCGTCCTTCTTGTAGTAGTCGCCCACGTACCAGAACGTGCAGTCGTCACTAGGATCCATCGCGAGCGTCGTGTAGTCCTCCCAGCGGAGCGTGTTCGTCTGCGATGCTTCACCCTCCGCGAGAATCGATTCGCGGAAGGTGAGCTGTCCCGGCGGATCGTTCGCGAGCCGCGCCGCAAAACGCTGGCCGGCAAAGTTGGGCGTGCCGCCGAACGAATAGCCGATCCCGATGTTTCCCTTGCGGTCCATCCCGATGCTCGGCATCCAGCGATAGAAGCTGTCGGGGGCGAACGTCCCCTGCTGAAAGAGGACGGGATCGCGCTTCTTGTCGAGACGGAACTCATACCAGCGCACGCCACCGCCACCGGCCGCCGTGTTCACCGAGTGGAGCGCGAGAATGGATTCATGACCGTTCACGCGGCGATACACGAGACGCTGCATGATCTTGTCGCCCTGCGCGTCGAGGCGGCGTTCGGTGCCCGGCTGCGGCACGCAGCTCGTGAGCTGCCCGTCGCAGAGGTAATGATACGGCGCGACGGGAATCCTGTACGGGCCGTCGAGCTTGGTCTTGGTGGTGTCCTTCCAGTCGACGTGGAACTTCCAGTAGAGAATCACCGAGTCCTCGAAGACCTTGTTCAGCTGCGCCCCGCCGGCGGCCATCATGATGTTCGGCGCCCCCTTCGGCGGAACTCCCTGGCCGTCAATGTCGGCGTTGTTGAGAAAGTTCACGCTGTCGATCACGAAACACTGCTCACGCGCCGGGAGTCCGGCGAGCATCTTGTCGCGCTCCGCCACGCAGACATGCTTCTGGATGATGTTGTCGCTGGTGCTCGTGGGGAGGTAGTAGCCGTCGGGCCACACCGCGGGGCGCGGGTAATCCGGGAAGAGCGGGCGCTTGAACTCGTATCTGTTGAACGGGCCCGATGGATCAGAACCCTGGCTGACGGCGTAGCACATCGAGTACGGGCCGGTGGAGTCGTTGGCCGGACGCCGGAAGATCGGCATCACGTAGAGCCAGCGGTTGGCGAGCTGGTCGTAGCGCACGACGGCGTCGCCGTTGTTGCGCGCCTCGCACTGGCCGCCGAAACCGGCGAAGAGCGTGTTGGTCGGGACGGCGCCGTAGATGAGCTTGCCGGTGGTGTCGAACAGCGCACCTTTCTTGGTGAAGATCGCGATGCGCGAGTTCACGATCTGCACAATATGATTGGGGCCGACGGCCAGGCTGTTGTCGGAGGGGTTCCGGCCGTCCTGCGAGGGCTTGAGGCTCGTGAAGCCGACGCCGAGCCCGTCGAAGCTCGCGACGATCGGGACGGGGGGCCGCGTGCCCTGCGCGATTTGTTCCACGGATGGGCCGGCCTGCACGAAGGCGGCGGCGAAGACTGCGAGCGTCGCGAGGAGGGGTTTCATCGTGACGTCGAAGTTACGGCGAAGCTACCCGTCGCGCTTCATCTTGTACTGCAGAGCGCCGGAGGGGCAGAGCGCGACCTGCGCGGCGACCTGCTCTGCCGTCGCGAGCTCCGGGCGGATCCAGTGCTTGCGCTTCACGTCGAACACTGCGGGGAGCCCGCGGATGCAAACGCCGGTGTGTTTGCAGACGTCGGGATCGAAGGTGACGGCGATCTCGTCGGTTTCGTAGAGCTGAAGGCGATGGGCCATGGGTTCAATAATACAAGAACGAGTGAACTGCATCCACGGATCGAGAAAACTTCCAACCCCAGTGGTGAGTGTTGAGGCGCCAGTGGTCAGGCGTGGGTGACCGCGGTCACCCAGCACTGGTCACTTCACCCTCAACACCCACCACTGAAGTTGGTTTTTCTTGATCGGCGGCCGTTTCCGTGAAACCCGTGGTCAAGCAGTTGTCGGTGCGTGACCCGCGCAATCCGTGGTTGAGTAGTAGTACTGACCGAGAGCGATTCTCCTCCGGAGGCACAATGCCATCGAAAAAGAAGAGCGCCAGCAACGTCATCGACGATCCCACGCAGAGCCTGCAGAAGTTCGACCTGCTCGACCTTCAGCAGTACACGCAGGAGAAAACGTACTCGAATACCGCGAGCAGGGACTTCCACCTTTTCTACGTCGGCCGCGACGACGTGCACGACATCCTCAAGCACATCCTCTCGCGGGTGAGCGTCTCGCTCTACCTCAACATGTTCGGCTACGACGACGACGAGCTCAACGACATCATCATGACCATTGCGCACGACCCGACCGTCACGATGCTCATCACCCTCGACAAGAGCCAGTCGGGTGGCGCGCACGAAAAGGCACTGCTCGCGTCGGACGTTGCGAAGAACCCCTCGCTCTTCAACACCAGCATCACCACCGGGGCGCAGTTGGCCCAGCTCGACGCCAAGCAAGTCACCATCGGCCAGTCTGCCACGCACCAGATCAGCCATACGAAAGGCTTCGTGGCCGACGGCAAGGTCGGCGCCGAGGGATCCACAAACTGGTCGTCGTCCGGCGAGGGGACGTTCGTCGTCGCCGGGAAAGCCGGCGGCACGGGGTACAAAGCCCAGAACAACACCCAGTCCGTGTTCACCGACCCCGATACGGTCAGCCGGTTCTCGTCTGAACTGGTGCGCGAGCACTTGGCGGCGGGAGCGCAGCCGGGCGGAGCGCCGGTTGGCGGGAAAAAGTAACCGCGATTCGGATCGTTCTTCCTTGGCTGGTGACGCCACCGCCGCCGCCGGGGGTAGCTCAACTGCAGCCACCCTCCAAGCACCTCCGATGTCCCATTCATCGCATCGATCGATCCGCCTCGCTCTGCTCGCCCTCGCATCCGCCGCGTGCGCAAGAGACACGCCGACGGCCCCTGCCACGCGCCTCGCATTCGGCGAGTGGGGCGGTGACCGAGCGCAGGTTGTCGCCAGCGATTCCGTGACCGAGGTCACCTACGGCTGCACTGCCGGCGAGTTCGCAGGCAGCATCACACTCGACGCGAACGGGCGCTTTTCGGTGAACGGAACGTTCAATCCCTACCTCTTTCCCGTCGCTCGCGCCGCTTCGATGCCCGCCCAGCTCAGCGGACAAGTCTTGGGAAATACGCTCACCTTTGCCGTGGCGGTAAACGACACCATCGCAAAACAAGTCCTGTCCCTCGGGCCATCAGTGGTCGTGCTCGGGCGGCCGGCGGACATCGTGGTGTGCCCGGTCTGACGGCAACGGCATAGGACGAGTCAAGCCGTTTCTTGTTGGTTGGTTGACAAAAGTTTTGGGCAAACAACTTCGGTTAACCAGCCAACAAGAAACGGCTTGACTCGTCGTACACTTGTCCGCGCAAGTGTCACAGGTGATGCCCCGCGGCGACTCGCGGGTAGCTCAGTTGAAGTCTCACGCCAATCCGCCCTATGCCCGGTTCATCCGCCCGCACGAAACTGCTCCTTGCACTCGCAGCAATCCTCGCCGCGTGCGCGAAGGATTCGCCGACCGCGCCCGCCACTCGCCTCGCCTTCGGTGACTGGGGTGGCAACCACGCCCAAGTCGTCGCAACGGACTCCGTGACCGAAGTCACGTACATCTGCACTTCCGGCGAGTTCGCCGGCAACATCCCGCTCGACGTGATGGGCCGATTCGCCGTAAACGGGTCCTTCTACCCGTACGCCGGTCCAATTTCTGGCAACGGACCAATGCCCGCGCAGTTCAGTGGACTGGTAGAGGGGAACACACTCACTTTCGCTATTGCAGTGAGCGACACCGTCGAACATAGGGTGATATCCCTCGGTCCACAGGTTGTCGTGCTCGGAGAGGCGGCGAACATCGTGGTGTGCCCGGGCTGACGGCAAACTCGCAAAACTCGCAGTTCGCCTTGAGTCGCCCCTTGCTCGCCGTGCACCGCCCCTGGATGGAGTACCTTTATCCGTCCCGTCCGGAGCCCCCGCCATGCCGGTCCGTACTTGATGCCGCAGCACCTCGATCGCGCGGACGTGCTGCAGTCGTGGGTCCTGCAGACCGCGATCATCTGCGCGTTCGCGCTGTCGACTTTCGGCGTCGCCTACACATTGCGGCGCCCCGCAATGCGGGCGCTCTCGGAGATCTGGGCACTCTACGTCGCCACGGCGATCGCCGGCACGATTGGCTCCGCCATGACCGCGGCTGCAAGCCCGAGCCCTCTCGTGTCGTTCTTCATGACGCTCTCGCCGGCGCTCGTCGTCGCGAGCCTCCCGGCGAACCTCGCCGTGGTCGCATCCATCGCGGAGCGACCGCGTCCGCTCGCGAAATTTCCCCTGGCATCGCTCTGGCTTGGGCTCGCCGCGTTCATCGTCATCTTCGGCGGGGAGGTCGCGCTCGTGCCGCGCCTCAACACCGCCTTCTGGCCGCGCCTCTTCACCACGTCCATCTACGCCGTGAGCTGCGCGTATGCGTGGCGGGAGTTGGGGCGCGCCACCGCGCACGCCGGCGCGCTGCGCCTGCTCGCGGCGGGCTTCGGCCTCATGGGCGCGCGCGTGTTCATCAACATCCTCGTCAGCTTCGATTTCATGCGAAGCAGTTCGGAGACGGTCAACACGTCCATCGTCACGATGGTGCAGGTATTTTCGATCGTGATCTTCGGCGCGTTTGCGCTGCTCGCCGTGCTCGACCAGGAACGCACGGCGATCCTCGCGCAGGCCTCGCTCGTGCGCGACGCCGAAGCGGGCGTCGCCACCTCACGGCGCTTTGCCAGCCTGGGCCGCCTCTCCGCGGGGATCGCGCACGACTTCAACAACATCCTCTCGACCATCGTCGCGAGCGCCGGCCTCGCGCGCCTCGCCGCGCGCGACGCAAAACCGGTCGACGTCGAACTCCGTATCATCGAGGACGCCGTCGGCCACGCGACCGAACTGACGCGGCAGCTCCAGCTCTTCGCGCGCAATGAAGAGAGCGCGCCCGTGGTGTTCGACATGAACCTGCGCCTCGCGAACGTTGCGACGATGCTCGAGCGGATCATCGGCCGCAACGTGCGCCTCGACGTGGCCACCGCCGCCGGCGCCGTGGACACGAAGATGGACCCGTCGCGCTTCGAGCAGATCGTCCTCAACCTCGTGGTCAACGCGCGCGACGCGATGCCTAAGGGTGGCACGATCCGCATCGAGACTGCCGCCGACGCGCTGCGCACGCCGCGCACGCCGCGCATGCTCGGCGACGTCGCCCTCGCGCCCGGCCGCTACGTGCGACTCTCCGTGGCCGACACCGGCCAGGGAATTCCAGCCGACGTGCTCCCGCACATCTTCGAGCCCTTCTTCACCACCAAGGCCGCCGGCGGCGGCAGCGGCATCGGCCTCGCCACCTGCCAGAGCATCGCCGTCGAAGCCGGCGGCGCAATCGAGGTGCAAAGCATCGTCGGCTCAGGCGCGCGGTTCGACGTTTACCTCCCGGCCGCGCCGTTGCGCAGCACGCCAGGGCGGTAGACTCGCGCGTCATGGCCGTGGAGGACGTGAAGGGGAAACGGCAGCTGCCTTCCACGGATTTCGCGGAACCCATCAAGGGATAAGCCGCGACAGCAACGACAACAGCAACCGCCTCCCACGGATTTCGCGGAACCAGCCGCGGATCAAACAAGAAAATAGGGGAACGACAACCTCGGCCCGCGCCGTCGTTGCCGTTCCCCCAAGGTATTTGCTGTTGTAGGATCCGCGGCTTGTTCTGCGCAATCCGCGGAAAGCCGTTTGCAGTTGCCGTTCCTCTATTCCGATCAAGGGATAAGCCGCGACAGCAACGATCTGTTGTAGGATCCGCGGCTTGTTCCGCGCAATCCGTGGAAAGCCGTTGCAGTTGCCGTTCCCCTAGCCCGCAGCGGGCCGAGTCATGGTGTCGTCGCCCCGCTGGGCATCACCAACCCCGCCCGCCCCAGCTTGAGATAAATCCCCGAAAGCGCGGTCGACGCCATGCTCACCGTATGCGTGCGAGTCATTGCCGACGCCGTGTCACCGAAAATCGCGACCGGCGGCCGGCTCACCACGCCGCTGAACGCGAACGTGAAGTTCGCGAGCTGGCACCGCGCGAACGGCATCGCGTTCGCGCGCGGAGCACTCGAGACGTCAGTCGGAGCGGGGCGGCACGACACGCCCGTGGGTGCCACACTGTCAGTCTGTGTCCCACTCGTTCCCCACCACGTGCGGTGACGGTCGTTGTACTCAAGGTGCGCGGGGATCGGACGGATCAGCGCGCTGTGCACGCTCGAATCGGAGTCCGCGAGCGCACCCCCCGCCGTCCCTATTCCCATCGGCGTCGCCGAGCCGGGGTAGAAAAATGGAATGCCGATCGCGCTCGAATCGGAGCTCGCCACGAGCGTCATGAACCGGAACGGACGCGTCGGCGTCCACGCGAACAGCGTGCGCGTGACGCGAGGGATTCCCCACGGGCAGATGAACGGGGCGGCCGAGCCGGACGCCATCGCCGGCACCGGGCATGCGATCATTGGACCCGCGAAAATTTCTTCGGCGACCGCCACGGCGTTCATCGTCGTCGCGGTGTCGTCGATCATCACGGAGACCGTCTGGAACTTCGGCGCCTGGCCGATCACCGCGGCTGCTCCGTAGAACGGTGCAGCGTCGTTCGCGGATCCGCCCGCGGTACGTATCGAGTCACCCATCATGTTGAACTCGGCCGCTGCGGAATCGATCGCAACGACGTTCGCGGGTGAGGTGGAGAGATCGCTGCGCGCACACGCGTACGCAGCGAACGCCGCCGCAAGTGCGGTGCCCGCCACTGCCAATGACCTGGGAATCATGCTCGGCCTCCTGCCTGAGATTCGCGGTACAGCCTCATCATACCGCGGTACTCAGGGAAGGTTCGTGCGCGCGCGCGTCAAACGGTTGTGACCAAAGTCACAGAGCTTACTCGTACCGCAGCGCCGCAACCGGATCGAGCCGCGACGCCTTGAGCGCCGGCAGCATTCCGAATACGATCCCCGTGATCGCGCTCGACGCGAGCGCCGCAACGACGGCGAGCGGCGGCACCGACGCCTGCACCGGCGTCGCCTTGTTGACGATCAGCGCGACGATCCATCCGAGCACGAGCCCGATCGCCGCACCGGTCGCGGTGAGCGTGACCGCCTCGACCAGGAACTGCCAGAGGATGATGCCGCGCGTCGCGCCGAGCGCCTTGCGCACGCCGATCTCACGGGTGCGCTCGGTGACCGAAATCATCATGATCGCCACCACACCCACGCCGCCCACCAACAGGCCCACGGAGCTGAGCGCGATCATCACGAGGAAGAACATCCCGAACACCTTGTTGTAGACGTCGAACAACCGGTCCTGCGTGATGATCGCGAAGTTCGAGTCGTGGCTCGGGCGGAGTCCGCGCTGTGCGCGGAGGCTCGCCGTCACGTCGTCGATCGTCTCGCCCTGGCCCGACGCGCCGGTCGGCTTCACCACGAACGACATGTACTTCGTCTGCGCGCCAAGCTTGCGCGCGAGCGCATAGATGCTCGTGATCATCTTCGGGTGGTCGCCGCCCGAGAGAAAGCTGACGTTGTCGTGAAAAACGCCGATCACCCTGAACGTCCCGCCGACGTTTCCGCCGGAGAGCGCGTTCAGCGTGACTTCCTTTCCGATCGCGTCATTGTCGCCGAACAGCTGCTGCTTGGCGTTGGAGTTGAGGATCACGATCGGCGCGGCCGACCGCGATTCCTGTTCGGTGAACACGCGTCCGTCCGTCATGTCCGGCGGGTTGATCTGCGGCCAGTCAGCCGTGACGCCGACGATCTGCACTTGCGAGAGGAGGTGGTCCCGGTACCGCGCGGAGACGCTCCACCCCTGCTGGATCATGATCTTGTCCACCGTGCTCAGGCGCGACAGCGCGTCGAACTCGGCGAATGTCAGCCGCGGGTTCGAGAGCCACTTGCACGAGTCGCCCGAGTCCGAGCAGTTCTCGAACGAGATCGGGTAGCGGTTCACGAAGAACGTCGTGGGGCCGGCGGCCTCGAACTGCTTGGCGACGCTCTCGTTGATCCCGTGCACGGCCGCCGAGATCACCACGACCACGAACACGCCGACCGCGACGCCGAGGATCGTGAGCGCGGCGCGCACCTTGTTCGCGCGCATCGCGTCGATGGCGATGGTCACGCCCTCGAGCGACATCTTGATCTTGTCGATGATCCGCATGTTTGCCATCGCCGCTACTCCTGCCGCAGGGCGGTGACCGGATCGAGCAGCGAAGCCCGCCCCGCCGGGTACACGCCGGAGATGATGCCGACGCCCGCGCCGATCATGACGCCGAGCACGATGGACCAGGGCGCGACGTAGGTCGGCATGGGCGTGATCGAGCGTATCAGGATCGCGAAGGCCGCGCCGAGCGCGATTCCCATTCCGGCACCGATCGTACTGAGCGTGGTCGCCTCGATGAGGAACTGCATGAGGATGTCGCGTCGCTTGGCGCCGAGCGCCTTGCGGATGCCGATCTCGTGCGTGCGTTCGGCGACCGCGACAAGCATGATGTTCATGATCACGATCGCGCCGACCACGAGGCCGATCGCGGGGAGCGCGATGCCGGCGAGCTCGAGATATTTCTGGATCTTGTTCCAGAACTCGAGCGCGGAGTCGGAGGTTTCGAGCGTGAAGTCGTCCTTCTGCCAGCCGTGCAGTTTGTGCCGCGCGCGCATCACCTCGCGCACGCGCTCCTCGGCGTCGTTGAGCGCCTCGGGCGTCGAAACCTGCACGATGACCGCGTCGATCACATGCGGCGCGCGGTTGAGCAGGCGGTGCACAGGAGAACGGAAGGGCGCGTAGATGTAGTTGTCGAACGACTGACCGAACGCGCTCCCCTGCGACTCGCCAATGCCGACGACGTTGTAGAGCTTGCCGTCGATCTTGACCTGGTGGTCGAGGGGCGAGACAGTCGGGAAAAGACGCTTGACGAGGTCGGGGCCGAGGATGACGACGCTCGAACCATTGGTGAGCTCGTCGGGCGTGAACTCGCGCCCTTCGGTGACGCCGAACTTCTTGATCTGGAAATACTGGCCGTCGATCGCGGTGACGTCGGCGGTGCGCGGCGTGGAGTACTGCGACTCGACCTTGATGCCGTCCGAGGAATACATCGCCCAGAACGTGCCGGGTGCGAGCGCGTCCGCGACGGGCTGGACGTCCGACTCGAGGATCCGCTGGCGGCGCTGGTACTCGAGCCACTGCTGCCGCGAGACGTCGCCGATGTTGATGTTCGGCCGGCTGCGCAGTTCGAACGAGTTGAGGGCGATGAGTTTGCCGACCAGCTCGTCCTGCATGTACTTGCCCATTCCGTTCACGATCGAGACGACCGTGATGAGGAACATCACGCCGATGCAAACGCCGAGGGCCGTGAAGAAGCTCTTGAGCTTCTGCACGCGGATCGTGTCGAGGGCGAGGCGGATGGCTTCGAAGAAGTGCATCTAGGCTGTACGAGGGGCGGGGAAGGTCTGTTTCAGGGGTGGTCCTTAGAGAAGAACCGCGAGTTTCCGCGGGGGAGGGCTGGACGAGATGGATCTAATGCAGAACCGCGGATTTACACGATTGACTGCCGGAAGGGGCACAGATCAAGCAAAAAAACTTGGGGGAACGGCAACTCACCTCGGAAGGTAGTTGCCGTTCCCCTTTTTAGGCTTGATCCGGTGGCTGTCCGGATCAATCCGATGAAATCCGCGGTTCTTCTTTAGAACCGTCCCGTAGCACGACCCTAGCGCTTCCCAACCGCCGTAAACGCCTGGTCGAACACATCCAGCGCAAAGTCGACATCGTCCGCAGTGATGCAGAGCGGCGGCTTGACCCGCAGCACGTTGCCGTCCAGGCCGCCCTTACCGATCAGAAGACCCAATTCGCGCGCAGACTCTACAATGTCGCCAGTCTCGCCCTTTGCTGGCGCTTTGGTGGCGCGATCGGAGACCAATTCGACGCCGAGCATGAGGCCCATGCCGCGGACGTCGCCGATCAGCTTGTGCGATGCCTTGAGCTTGTCGAACCCCGCGCGCATGCGGGCGCCCATCGTCTTGCAGTTGGCCATCAGGTTTTCCTCGTCGATCACATCCATCACACCGAGGGCGGCCGCGGTGCTCATGGGGTTGCCGCCAAACGTGTTGAAGTGGATCCGCTGCGTGAGGGCCTGCGCGATGTCCATGCGCGTGGTGACTGCGGCGATGGGCGCGCCGTTGCCGAGGCTCTTGGCCATCGTGACGAAGTCCGGGGTGACATCGAAGTGCTGGAATCCCCAGTAGTTCTCGCCGGTGCGGCCGAAGCCGGTCTGCACCTCGTCGGCGATGCACAATCCGCCGTGCTCGCGGGCGATCGCGTACGCTTCCTTGAGATAGTTCTTCGCGCCGTGCGTGACGCCGCCGGCGCCCTGGATCGGCTCCATGATGAACGCGGCGATCTTGCCCGGCGTGGAGTAACGGATGAGGTCGCGAATGTCGTTCGCGCTCATCGTCGCGATCTCTTCCGGCGTGCCCTTGAACGGCGAGCGGTACGGATCCGGGTTGAGCGCGTGGTGCACCGAGCTGCCGCTGCCGAGCGGGAACTTCCAGGTGGAGAGGGAGGTGAGTCCCTGCGCGGCCGGGCTGTTGCCGTGGTAGCCGTTGCGCACGGCGATGACGTCGGAGTTGCCCGTCTTGAGCCGCGCCATCGAGATGGCGAGGTCGTTTGCTTCGGTGCCGCTGTTCACGAAGTAGGTGACGTCGAGGCCCTTGGGCATCTTCGACGCAATTTTCTTCGCGAGCAGCGCGATGTTCGGGTGGAGATAGATCGTCGTCGCGTGCTGGAGCGTGTCGGCCTGCTCCTTGATGCGCGCCGTGATTTTCGGGTGACAGTGCCCCGCGCCGACGGTGACGATGCCCGCGAGGAAATCGAGGTAGCGGCGGCCGGTTTCGTCGAACAGCCACTGCATGTGTCCTTCGACGATCAGCAGCGGGTCCTTGTAGTAATTGAAGATCGCCGGGTTCGTGAACTGCTTGCGCATCGCGATGATCTCTTCGCGCGACGGCCCGGTGTACTTGCGAGGCACATAATCGGTGTGCGGCATCTCAAGATGCGTCTTCCCCTTCGAACTCACCGGCGCCTGAATCGT
>JBIOHR010000017.1:0-33927 GCA_044449085.1 Gemmatimonadales bacterium
CCGCGCGGACGCCGCCATTCGCCCGAGCGCGCGGTGCGTGCGGGCGAGCCTCAGCAGGATCGCGGTCGACGCGACGACCCAGAGGCCGATGAGGACCGCATCGAGGCGCGACGTCACGCCAGCGGGCAATGACGGAAGCTGCGCCGCCACGCCGCGTACGACGCCCCCGGTGCCGATGACGACCGGCGCGAGGTGGACGATCCGCCGCGCCGCAAGCAGCGGCACGATGAACGGCCACGTGACGCTCGCCGCAATCGCGACGATCCACGGCGCCCTCCCCTGCCACGACATCAGACGCGAGGCTGATTCCACCGCGCGGGCCGCAGCGCCCGCGAGCAGCGCGAGAACCACGGATGCCAGCATCCATGAGAGGATCATCGCGCCCCCCTGCGGCGCGCGCCGCGCTTGTCGAGTTGCGCGGCGAGTTTTTGCAGGTCAGCCGGCGACACGTCGTGGTCGTCGACGAGCCGGGCGACGAGCGCGCCCGGGGATCCGTGGAAGAGCGTGTCGATCAGCCGCGTGAGCGCGCTCTTTTGCGCGGCACCCTGCGCGACGCGCGGGAAGTAGCGGTGCGCGCGCCCCTCCTCCTCATGGCGCACGTAGCGCTTGGTCTCGAGGTTCCTGAGGATCGTGAGCACGGTGGTATACGCGAGTTTTGCGCTGAGCCGCCGCTTCACCTCTCCGACGGTGCCGGACCCGTGGGTCCAGAGGATCGCCATCACGTCCAGCTCGCGCTCGCCGAGGAGCCGGTCTTCGGCCATGGAGGGCCTCCCGAAGGTTTCTACTACGTTGATAGTAGTGATACGGGAGCCGGATCCCGATGTCAACTATGCTGATAGTAGTTAATCGAGAGTTAACAATCGACCCGCCGCTTCGTCGGAGACCGGTCAGTGAACGAAGTTGATCGCAACGACCGGAGTGATCGTGCCAGTGGTGTTCCGACTTGCCGTGATTACACGAGCCCCCACGATCACGCCAACGTACGACCTCCAGTTGTACTCGATGGCAGGAGCGAACCCGACCGAGGTCGTGCGGCCGGCGGCCCGTTCCACGACGGACTGAGCCGCCGCGCCGTTGGCGTCCTTTGTATTCGTGCCAGTCACGCGAGTATCGCTCTCGTGCCGGATGAAGAGGTCGAGCGCGACCACCCATTGCTTCGTGAGGCTGTATTCCCCAGCGGCGTCAGCTGCGAACGCGCTGCCAGGCTGGACATGACCCAGGAAACCGGCAGAGGTGCCGTACACACTCACGTCGGCAACGTCCGCACCGCTCGACAGCGCCTCCGACACGTCGACCCGCACGCGGACGATGCGACCATTCGGCAGCCACAAGTAGGTCTGCGTGTTGAGCGCCATGGTCGTGGTGTAGGCGCCGGACCCGAACCCGTCGGCGGGATGCCCGCCCAGCCGATCGTACGGCGCGGTCGGGAATGACTGTTGCACATTGACCGCCATCGCGGGAATCCGGTCACCGGCGCGAAACTGCGTCAGCCGGTACTGCGCCAGCAGTGTGAGGTCCCCGAGGCCGACGCGCGAACTGCTCTGCCCACCGCTTCGCACGGCATAGCTCGCGATTGGAATCAGGCCGACCGTCAGGTCGTTGCGAAGGCCGTAGAGCATGTACGCGCTCGTACCGAAGCCGTTCGACCTCGGCGCCATGACGTCATAGAGATACGGTTCGATGAGGATGTGTCCGTGGGGCAGTGTCGCCGCCGAGTTCGCCAGGATTGGACCGGTCCACCAGGCGTCGTCGAGTGCCTGCCGGTCAATTGGCGTTGCGGCGGTTTGTGATCGTGCCAATCCAGGGTGCACGAGCGCGCTGAAGAGGAGCAGTGCGTGGACGCACGGGCGCAGGCGACCGCGAGCGGTCGGCGACAGGACTCGGAGATTTGGCGGCATCGATCGGCTGGAATGTCTGGCTTCCGCATGGCGGTCATGCGGCTGGCGAAAACTGACGCGGCGCGGGCGCCCACACTTTGATGGTTGTCGAAGCGTGACTGACATCCACCGACCCATACTGCCCCGTAGCGATGACACCTTCCGATCGCTCGTCCTCATCCGACCTGATCGACTGGGCCGTGCTGGTGCTTCCGGGTACGATCTGGGGCGCCTCCTTTCTATTCATTGCCGAAGGCCTCGAGGCGCTTCCTCCCGACGGCATAACCTTCCTGCGCTTCGTCATCGGCTTCTCGACTCTTTCGATGATTCCCGATGCGCGGCGCCGCGTGCGGCAGAGCGACCGCGCCGGTGTCGCGTGGCTCGCCGTGCTCTGGTTCGCGTTTCCGATGAGCATGTTTCCGCACGCCGAACAGCACGTGTCTTCCGCGCTGACGGGCATGCTCAATGCGGCTGTCCCGTTCATCGCGACCGGCGTCTCCGCCGTGCTGTCGCGTCGGCGGCCCGCACGTGCCGTGCTGCTCGGCCTGGCGGTGGGAGCCGCGGGCGTCACGCTGATGGCGCTTCCGGGACTGAGCGGAGGATCGAGCAGCGCACGAAGAATAACGCTCATCGCTGCCGCTCTCGTGTCATACGGCCTGGCGATCAACCTCGCCCGTCCTCTCCAGCAGCGGAATGGTGCGCTCCCGGTGGTTCGGAGCGCGCTGGCGCTCGCCGCGCTCTTGACCATGCCGCTGGGCGTGCCGGCATTGCTGGCGGCGCATTGGTCCTTGCGGCCGCTTCTTGCGGTCCTGGCGCTTGGTTTTCTCGGGACGGCCGTTGCCACCGTGATCATGACCGTCGCGGCCGGCAGAATTGGAGCGACGCGCGCGTCGGCGACGGCGTTCTTCATGCCCGTCGTGGCGCTCCTGCTCGGCGTCGGCGTCCGCGGCGAACGCGTCGCCGGCGTCGCCGTGGGTGGAGTCGCGCTCTGCCTGACGGGCGCGTGGCTGGTGCGGCGCGGCACGCTCGCCACCGCAACGCAGTGAGGACGGTCGGTGACCAAATCGTCTTGCTCCACGGTGACTTGCTCTCGTTGCCCGTGCAATTGCTGCGGGAGCGCTTACGCTCACGGCAAGCTTCCGTGCGCGCAAGGTCCACTTGTCGCGACCACCGAGGGCCACTTTCCGTTTTGTATTTTTTTTCGCGGTGCGCCAGGACCACGATCGATGAATGGTCGCCCGGCGAATAGCGGGGCTGCGTTCTCACGCGAGGTCGCGCAAGACGACCCCCAGCGCGCGCGTCGCGTCCGCGATGCGTCGCGCATCCCATCCCCCGAATCCGAGGAGCAGCCCACTCTGGCGCGGCGAAGCGGCATAACATGACGAGAGCGCCGTAGCGGTCAACCCGCGCTCGTTCAAGACGCGAACGGCTTGGACGTCGTCCAGGCCAGCGTGAAGAATTGTCGCTGCGTGGAGTCCGGCATCGCTGTTGTGGACGCTGAGCAGGCCGCCACAGTGGCGCTCGAGGCCGGCGATCAACTCGTCCCTCCGCGCGGCGTAGAGCGTGCGCATGCGCCTGAGGTGGCGTGAGAAGTGCCCTCCTCGAAGAAAATCTTCGAGCGCCACCTGGTACAGGGTTGAGGGAAACACGTCGAACGCCTCGCGCGCAACGCAGAAGTCCCTCCAGAGGGGTGGCGGCACGACGAGGTACCCGACACGAAGCGATGGAAACATCGCCTTGCTGAACGTGCCGACGTACACGACGCGGCCGTGCGCGTCCATGCCCTGGAGCGATCCGAGCGGACGGCTGACGTAACGGAACTCGCTGTCGTAGTCGTCTTCGATCACCCACGCGCCGCGACGCTCCGCCCATTCCAAGAGGGCCAGGCGTCGCGTGGCTGTCATCGACATGCCGAGCGGGTATTGATGCGACGGCGTTACATACGCCGCTCGGACGCGCGCGCCCAGTGCATCGAGCGCCGCGACATCGATTCCGTCGTCGTCAACGGCGACAGGAGCGAGATCGGCTCCGCTCGCGGTCAATGCGAGGCGCGCTCCAGGATAGCCCGGGTCCTCCACGGCGATTCGGTCACCGCGTGTGAGAAACACGGACGCGCACAGGCGCAGGGCCGCCTGCGAACCGGACACGATCAGCACATGCTCGGCCTCGCACCGTACGGCGCGCGCGGTGCGCAGGTGTTCCGCTATCGCCGCCCGCAGCGAGCCGAGGCCCGCCGGATCTCCATACGCCATCAATTCGGGATGCATCGCATGGGCATGCCGTGCGACAATGCGCGCCCACAGCGCGCGTGGAAACTGGTCCAAGGCAGGTGCGCTCGCCCGGAAGGGTCGACGACCGCCGTCGTCGCGCGCGCGGGGCGCAATCTCGCGACTGCGGCGCACAGGTGGGAACGAGTGCAGCAGATCGTCGGGAAGCGACGCGCGAACGAACGTCCCCGAACCCACGCGGCCGTCGAGATAGCCCTCGTGAACCAACTGATCGTACGCCGTAAGCACGGGAAGGCGCGACACGCGCAAGTCAACGGAAAGCGCGCGCGTGGACGGCATCCGTTGACCAGGCCGGAGCGATCCGTTGAGAATTGCGCCGCGAATCCCGTCATAAATCTGCTTGTGGAGCGGAGCGCGGCGGTGGAGCGCGAGGTGCGCGAGAATGTCGGGGCCTTCCGTGACTTTCGCGCGCCGGGCATTGGCAGAAGTGGTCATGCGATTTTGGAGTAAGTGGCGCTGGCGTACGCACCAGTTCGTCGTGATTCTATCACATTCCTGCCGCCGTCGCTCGCTGCCGAACGAAAGCGCGCCCGGCCACGTCACGGTCGTCTTCTCACCACCAACGCCACTTCCGTGAATCTCATTCGTCGAATCGGATTGCCGGCGTTCGCCGGCGTTGCGCTCGTCGTCACACAACCGACGCCCCGCGATGTCGGCCCCGGCCGCGACGGCGCGCACGACTTCGACTTTGAAATTGGCACGTGGCAGACTCACCTGTCCCGCCGCCTGCGCCCGATGACCGGCAGCACGGCATGGGTGGACTACGATGGCACCACCGTCGTGCGGCCGGTGTGGAACGGCCGCGCGAACCTGGTCGAGCTATCGGTCAATGGTCCGGCAGGTCATCTCGAAGCACTGAGCCTGCGCCTCTACAATCCGGACTCACATCAGTGGAGCCTCAACTTTTCCAGCAGCGCGAGCGGTACGCTGGGCCAGCCCACGATTGGCGAGTTCAAGGACGGACGCGGAGAGTTCTTCGATCAGGAGACGTTGAACGGACGCGCAACCCTCGTCCGTTTTGTCATTTCCGACATCACCCGGCGCTCGTGTCATTTCGAGCAGGCTTTCTCCGACGACGGAGGGAAGACATGGGAGGTCAACTGGATCGCTACCGACACACGCAACGCTGCCACCGACACGCTCGATGACGTCGATCGAGCCCGGCTTCTGAGCGAACTCCAATCCTCGAGGAAACAGGTCGTGAACGCACTGGGCGGAGTCTCCCAGGCGCAGTGGACATTCAAAGCGGGACCGACGCGTTGGTCGATTGCCGAAGTCGCGGAGCACATCGTCAAGGCGGAGGCCTTCATCGGCGCAGTGGTGAGAACGTCCCTCCTCGCTGATCCTGCGGATACGATCAAGGCCCTGCAGCGGCGTCCCAGTAACGCCGCGTTGGACGCGCACGCCCTCGCCGCAATTCGCGACCGCACCAAGAAGGCCGAAGCGCCGGCGCCGATCGTGCCCATCGGTCTGTACAAGACACCTCGCGAAGCGATCGACGCATTCAACCGCGCGCGTGACAGCACGATCGCGTACGTGCTCACGACGCACGATGACCTTCGCGACCATTTCTCGTCGCAGATAACCGGAAGCGAGCTGGACGGCGTGGAGGGTTTGTTGACCCTGAGCGGACACGCGGAGCGGCACGTCGCGCAGATCGATGAAGTCAAACGCAGCGCGGGCTACCCGCCGAAATGACTTGGCGTGGTACGGCGGCACGCTGCGCCGGCGCGCCGCGAAAACGAAACGCGGCGCCGTTTCGGCGCCGCGTTCGGTCTTCGGATCTGCCCTGTTCTTACTGCACCGCGTTCACCATGTCGAAGATCGGCAGGTACATGGCCACCACCATGCCGCCGACCACGACGCCAAGGAACACGATCATCACCGGCTCGAGCAGGGCGAGCAGGCCGCTCACCGCTGCGTCCACTTCCTCATCATAGAAGTCCGCGATCTTCGAAAGCATTTCGTCCAGGCCGCCCGTCTGCTCGCCAACCGAGATCATCGAGATGACCATCGGCGGAAAAACGTTCGATTTCTGCAGCGGGGAGCTGATCGTATCACCGCCGGCGATGGACGAGCGGCTCGCCATGATCGCGTCCTGGATGACGCGGTTGCCGGCCGTTTTCGCCGTGATCTCCAGGCCGTCGAGGATCGACACGCCGGAGCTGATCAGCGTGCCGAGCGTGCGCGTGAACCGGCTCACCGCCGACTTGCGGAGCACGTCGCCCAGGATCGGCGCGTGCAGCATGATCCGGTCGATCACGAGCTGGCCGTTGGACGTCGCATAGTACTTCTTGAACACGTAGAACCCACCGAAGCCGGCGGCCAGAATGAGGTACCAGTACCCCTTCATGAAGGCCGACAGCCCGATCACGATGCGCGTCGCAAACGGCAGCGTCAGGTTCACCGACGCGAACATGTTCTGGAACACCGGGATGACGAAGATGAGCAGCACGCTGATCGCGATCGCCGCGACGCTCATGATGACGCCCGGGTAGATCATGGCGCCCTTCACTTTGCGCACGAGCGCGTCGTTCTTTTCCATGAACGTCGCCAGACGCATCAGGATCGTGTCGAGAATACCGCCGGCCTCGCCCGCCGCCACCATGTTCACGTAGAGGTCGGTGAACGCCTTGGGATGCTTGGCCAGCGCGTCCGCCACGGTGTGCCCGGATTCCACGTCGAATACGATCTGGCGCGTGACCGCCTGCAGCGCCTTGTTTTCCGACTGCTTGGACAGAATGTCCAGCGCCTGCACCAGCGGCAGGCCGGAGTTGATCATCGTCGAAAACTGGCGCGTGAAGATCACGATGTCGCGCATCGAGATCGAGCCGCCCGTCTTCTGCTTGGCCTTGGCCTGCTCCTCGACCTTGACGACGTTCATCCGCAGCCTTCTCAGCTGCTGGACCACGTCCTCGCGGTTGGCCGCGTCGATCGTCGCGGTCTTGAGTTCGCCCTTGGCGTCGCGTGCAGTATACGTAAAAGTTGGCATCGCTTACTCCTCGATTGGCCTCATGCCGCTATTTCGTCCAACGCTCCCTTTGTACTAGACGATCGAACACCTCCAATCGCCCATTCCTACCGGCGCCCACCCGTCCCCGACGGCGACCGCGGCCCCGTGCTCTCCCTCGGCATCGTGTCCGCCTCGACCATCGTCTTGCCGATCAGCCGGTAAAACTCCGTTGGGTCTCCGGATACGCGCACGCACTCCTCCTCATCCACCTCGCGCGCCACGTACAGCTGGTAGAGCGCGTCGTTCATCGTCTGCATGCCGTGCTTCTTGCCCGATTGCATCGACGAGTAGATCTGGTGGATTTTATCGTCGCGTATCAGTGAACGAATGGCCGGAGTCACCACCAGGATCTCGGCCGCCATCACGCGCCCCTTGCCCGCGCGGCGGGGCAGCAGTGTCTGCGTGATGATCCCCTCGAGCACGAACGCGAGCTGCGCGCGCACCTGCGACTGCTGGTGGCTCGGAAATACGTCGATGATGCGGTTCACCGCTTCAGCCGCCGAGTTCGTGTGCAGCGTCGCGAACGCAAGGTGGCCGGTCTCGGCGATGGTCAGCGCCGCCTGGATCGTCTCCAGGTCGCGCATTTCGCCGATCAGCAGCACGTCCGGATCTTCGCGCAGCGCGTACTTGAGCGCGTTGGCGAAGCTCTTGGTGTCGGTGCCGACCTCGCGCTGGTTGATGATGCAGCCCTGGTGTTTGTGGATGAACTCGATCGGGTCCTCGACCGTGATGATGTGCCCTTTGCGCTCACGGTTGATCTTGTCGATCATCGCGGCGAGCGTCGTGGACTTGCCCGAACCGGTCGGGCCCGTGACGAGCACGAGACCGCGCGGCTTTTCCGCCATGCGCGCGATGACCGGCGGCAGGTTGAGGTCGCTGAACGTCTTGATGCTGATCGGGATCTGCCGCATGACCATCGACACGCAGCCGCGCTGCTTGAAGCAGTTGCCGCGGAAGCGCGCGAGGCCCTGGATGCCAAACGAGAAGTCGAGCTCGTCGTCCATTTCGAAGCGCTTCTTCTGCTGCTCCGTGAGGACGGAGTAGGCGATCTGGAGGGTGTCCTTTGGCGTGAGGACGTAGTCGTTCTTGGAGTTCACGATATCACCGTCGATGCGCAGCTTCGCGCGCTCGCCGGCGGTGATGTGCAGGTCCGACGCATCCCGCTCGATCATTTCTTCGAGCAGAGACCTGAGATTGAGGGCAGTCTGGGTGGGAGCGGTCATTTGCCGATCGATGCGGGATGCGAGGCTTCCGACTCGGGGCGGAGTGCGGAAGAGGAATGTGGGATGCGGGTCACGCGGCGGTTTCCCTGATCACTTGTTCCAGCGTCGTGATGCCCTTCAGGACCTTCAGCCAGCCGTCCATTCTCAGCGTGAGCATTCCCTCGTCGACGGCGCCGTCCTTGATCTCGGCGGCACCGACGTTCATGAGGATCAGCTTGCGCAGCTTTGGCGTCATGAACATGACTTCGTACAACCCCTGACGGCCCTTCAGACCCGTGCCGTTGCACGCGTCGCAGCCGGCGCCCTTGAAGTAGGGAATTTCGCCGAACTTCGTGTCGAGGCTGAGATTCGTGAGAAACGGCGCCGCTTCCTTGGTCGCGCGGCCCTTCGCGCCTTGCAGCGCCTCTTCGGTGAAGCGCAGATCTCGAAATGACATATCGCGCTTGACCTTCGCCGCGTCGAGCTCCAGATCGTCGGGCTCGTACTTGGTCTTGCAGGCCGGGCAGATGCGGCGGAGGAGGCGCTGCGCAAGCACGAGGTTGAGCGCCGAGCTGACGTTGAACGGCTCGAGCCCCATGTCCAGAAGGCGGGTTACAGTTTCTGGTGCGGAGTTGGTGTGCAGCGTACTCAGCACCATGTGACCTGTAAGGGCCGCCTTGATGGCGATGCCGCCCGTTTCCAGATCGCGGATCTCGCCCACCATGATGATGTTCGGATCCTGCCGCAGGAACGCCTTCAGTGCGGCGGCGAACGTCATGCCGATTTCGTTGCGCACGAGCACCTGGTTCACACCGTAGAGGTTGTACTCCACGGGGTCTTCGGCGGTCATGATGTTCACGTCGATCGCGTTCACCTTCGAGAGCGCGGAGTACAGCGTAGTGGTCTTGCCCGACCCGGTCGGGCCGGTCACGAGCACCATGCCGTACGGGTTCGACACGGCTTCCATGAGATCGCGCTCGGCACGCGGTTCGATGCCGAACTTCTCGAGGTCGAGCGTGAGGTTTCCTTGGTCGAGAATTCGGAGGACGACTTTTTCGCCAAAAAGGGTCGGAAGGGTCGACACGCGATAGTCGACGACCTTTTTGCCCATCTTCAGCTTGATGCGGCCGTCCTGTGGAACGCGCCGTTCCGCGATATTCAGCGAGGACATGATCTTGAAGCGCGAGACGAGCGCCGCCTGCATTTTCTTGGGCGGCTTCATGATCTCCTCAAGCGCACCGTCGATGCGGTAGCGCACGCGGAGATCCTTCTCGAAGCACTCGAAGTGGATATCGCTCGCGCCGCGCTTCACGGCGTCCGTCAGGAGCGCGTTGATGAGCTTCACGACCGGCGCCTCGTCCATCTGCGCGGCGAGCGCGCTGGCGTTGGCGTCGTCTTCCTTGGTCTCGAGAACCTCGAGGTCCTCGTCGTCCATTCCCTCGATCTCGCCGAGGAGCGCGGAGATCTGGACGTCGGCGGATTCATAGATCTTCTCGAGCGTGTTGCGGAGCGTGAACTCGCCCGCGATCACCGGAAAGATGTCGTAGCGCGTGATGAACTTGAGGTCGTCGATGACCGCAAAGTTCGTGGGATCGGCCATCGCAACCGTCAGGGTGCGGCCGTCGCGCTTGAGGGGAAGGACGAGATTCTTCACCGCCAGATCTGCGGGGATGAGCTTTACTATTTTCGGGTCGACCTCGAACTTGGAGAGGTCGACAGCCGGCATCTTGTACTGCCGGGCAAGCGTCTTGGTCAGCTCGATTTCCTGGACGAAGCCAAGCTTGACGAGGTTGTAGCCGACGCGCGTGCCGTTCTGGCGCTGTTCCTGCAGCGCCTTGTCCAACTGGTCCTTGGTGATGAGCCCCTCGCGGACGAGGAGGTCACCAATGCGCTCGCTGCTGGTGGATGCTACGGGGGAAGCCATGTCGCGTCGGTGCTCGTCGTCGGGTTTTTTCGAGTGAAAACACCGGGCCGACCCCCATACTATAGAAGGACGAACTCGGATTGGTGAAGCTGTCCGGCGGCAAGAAGAGTGTCAAGGACGCGATCCGCCCGCGGGACGACGCCCTTTTTTTGACTGAGGTCGGCTCTCTCCCGCACCTCCAAGACGTGGAGCGCGGGAAAACGTCACGAATGGCTCCAGTCGCTTGGCGAACGCGTGCGTGACGCCGGGGATGCGCTCGAGCGCGCCGATGGACCCGAACGGACCGCGCTCCACCCGATCGGAGAAGATGCGGCGGGCGAGCGCCGGACCAATCACTGAAACGCCGGCGAGCTCGTCCAACCCTGCAATGTCGAGGTCGACCGGAGGACGGCCAGACAATGAGCCACGATGACTGCCGGCAAGTGTCGCCTTACTGTCGTGTAACTCTGTCTTTACTGTTGCCTTATCTTGTGATTCCATAGCCAGTCGAACGGAATCGAAATGTAGACTTCGATCCCAATACGCCTGACGCGGGTCACGCGGCATCGTGTCGGGCTCGGCGGGCTGCCGCCCACGCCTCTTTGCCGTCGACGGCAGTGCCAACCCGCGCCCCCGGTCGTTGCGAAGTCTCGCGGGCGGGAGCGACTCGGTGCGCGCGGTCGCGCGCGCGTCGCGCGACCGGCGCTTCGAGCTCGTCACGGCAATTGCGGAATCCACCGCCTGGATTTGCCGGGCAAGCTCGGTGCGGCTGCCGGCGAGCGCTCCCGGATTTGCGGGATGAAACTCGCGCCATCCACGCACGGCGACGCCCAGTGCAGCGACGGACGCGATGAAGACCAGCGCGCGGCGTTCTCCAGAGGTCGGCATACGACCAAGATGCGGGGCGCGATGCGCAGGAGCGTCACCGTTTTGCCGCGGCTGACAGCATTCCGTTCCCGATCGACATTCGGTCTGGACAGCCACCGTATTCGGTTGCAGACTGCACGTACCTCCAGCCGACATGGTGCCTTATGAAGATCCGCATGTGCGCGGCGACCCTCGCCGTTGCGCTCGCTCCGACGTTTCTCACCGCACAGGAGGGCGCGCCGGTCGCGAAAGCCCTTCGCTCGACCGCAACTCGCATGGAAAAACAGCTGACGGCAGCAGCCGAGGCGATCCCGGAGGACAAGTACGCGTTCAAGCCCACGCCCGCGCAGATGAGCATCGGCGAAATCATGGCTCATCTCGCCGGCGGAAACGACGCCTTGTGCAGCACGATCACCGGAGTGAAGCGTCCGACCCGTGAGAAGGTTGCCGCGACGGCGAGCAAGGCGGCGCTGATCGCGCGTCTCAAGGAGACATTCCAGTTCTGCCACACGGCGCTCGCCGGCCTCGACGACTCCAAACTCGGCGAAGAACTCTCAGTCTTCGGCGAAAAAATGTCGCGTGCCGACCTTGTGCTCGAGACCGCGGGTGACTGGGCGGACCACTACAGCCAGCTCGCGATTTACATGAGGCTCAACGGGCTGCTCCCTCCGACTGCCAAGAAGTGAGCGGGGAGATTTCGACCCGGCGCGGAGTGCAGAAGAGGGTGCGATCTCAGGGGAGATCGCACCCTCTTGCCGCTACCGCCCTTGCCAGTCGGTGAACTTCGGTGGCGTCACGAAGGGGGGGCCGGCCTCGATGACGATATCAGCGTGCGGCTTGAGCGCGATGCTGCGCGGGTCTCCGGCGTACGGCTTGCCATTGACCCAGACCTTCAGCGGAGCACCCTTCGCAGCGTGCGCGGACGCGGCAATGGTGCGGCCGAGCGGCTGGCCCCACACGAGGAAGAAATCGCCGAGCGTGAACGACCGGTCGCTCGGCGCCTCGATGTGAATGACGCCATCCGGTGTGTGCGTGTGCAGCCAGTAGATGCAACGGCGCGTGAGCGGCTGCCCGACGTTGGGCGGAATGGCCACCTGCTTGCCGTGATCGAAGATCACGAGATGCTGATGGATATGAAGGCGCTGGCCTTCCATCGCGTCACACGAGATGCCGCCCACGGTTTCGCCGGCAGGGGCTGCCTGCGGTGCGGACTGGGCGAACGATCGGGCCGGCAATCCCGCGATAGCCGCGAGCACGAGCGCAGCGGCGACAACGGTGGCGGAGCGGAGCGAAGTCATTCAGTCAGTCCTCACGGGTTGCCCCAAAGGTAAGGTTGCTGCGTTGCGGTTGCACGTCCGGCGTCGCGGCCGGTCAGTTTCCGATCTTGGTTCCCACGAATTGCGCGCCGTTGTAACGGTACACCGTGGACGAGTCCGGGTAGTCCACGACCTGGAAGGTGCCCTTCGCAATTCCCTTCGGAAGCGACAGATAGAGACCGACCGCGTCCGCATCGTAGATGGGATATCGCGCGATGTCCATCGCCCGCGGCTTCGCGCCGTTCATGATCGCGATGACGCGCAGGGCGGTGTCGCCCGGTACGGTTCCCTCCTCGATGGCATCGGGGGTGCCATCGCCGTCGAAGTCGGCGACGGTCGCGAAGAGTGCCTGCATCGCGCCCGCATCCTGCGCCGCGAGCTGCGGCACGTCCGACCGGAACTTGTCGGTCCGCACGACCTTGAATCCCGGCGCGAGCGAATCGGCCGCGCGCTGCATCGCCGGCGGCAGATGGAGGGCGAAACCGACGTCCGTGAACTCGAGCCGCGGAGCGTCTGGTTTTCCGGCGCAGGCGGCAACTGCGATCACGAGCGCGAGCAAACCCGGGCGTCTCTGCATCACTTTTCTCTGCCTTCCGGCTGAAAGCGATAGCACCACGCCTCGCCCTCGAGCACCGACTCGCCATCCTGGCGCGACACGCGAATCGCCAGCTGCGTGACCGGCTTCGACGCGTGCACGCTGAGGACTTCCACTTCTGCGGTGATGGTGTCGTCGATGAACACGGGCGCGGTGAATTTCCAGTTCTGGCTCAGGAACACCGTGCCGGGGCCGGGCATATCCATGGCCACGAGCGCGTGAAGCAGCCCGGTGGTCAGCCCTCCCTGCACCACGAGGCGCCCGAACTTCGTGCGCGCGGTGAACTCGGGATCGAAATGCAGCGGATTGTGATCCCCGGTGATCTCGCCGTACAGGCGCACATGCTCCGCCGTGAGGTGCAGCGATCGCTTTGCCTTCTGGCCGACTGACAGTGCCACCGTCTATGTCCCTTGCCGCAGCAGCGCCATCGCCACATCACCCACGATCTTCATGGACTTCGCGGAGACGTGGTCGATCGTGTCCTGCAGTGTGTGATGATAGCTCGTCGTCACCGCGCCCGTCGCGTCGCGCGGACCGTAGTCGATGTCGATCACGTCGATGACCTTGAGCCCCGCCTTGATGAGCGGCACGTGGTCATCCGTGATCGGCTCCTTTGCCTCGGGGATGAAATACCTTTCGTAGCCCATCTCCTTCGCCGTGCTCCAGACCTTCTGCACCACGTCCGGCGCGGCCTGCGCCGAGTTCACTTCCTGATAGATGTTGAGGTCGGCATCACCGATCATGTCCCACAGCACGCCGAAGGTGGGCGCGTAGCCGGGAGTCGGCAGGTGCTGCGCGAAATAGGTCGAGCCGATCAGCACGTCCACGTCCGGCGGTCCGAACGTGCCCCAGTCCTCGCCGTCGACAAACAGCAGGTCGACGCCCATGTTCGGCGGCGTCTTCTTGAGCGCGTCGGCCACCGCCATCAGCAGCGCAACGCCGCTCGCGCCGTCGTTCGCGCCCGGCATGGGAAGCTTCGCCTTGGCCGGATCCGACTCGGCGTCCGCCGTCGGCCGCGTGTCCCAGTGGGTCACGTAGAGGATGCGCTGCCTGGCGTTTGGCTTGAAGCGCGCGAAGATGTTGCGCATCGGGAGCGTCTTGCCGGTCGCAAGCGTGTGCGTCCAGCGCTGCTCGAGCACGGTATCGGCGGTCGCGTGCAGCCGGCTCGCGATCCAGTCGCCGGTCTTGCGCGCCGTCTCCGTGCCCGGCGTCCGCGGGCCGAACGCGAGCTGCTGGCGGATGTAGCTCATTGCCGAGTCTGCATTGAACTCATGCGACGTGCGCACCGCGGCGGGCGCGGCGGGCTTGTCGCCTTTCGCGCCGCATGCCGTAACCGCAAGCAACGCCGCAATCCCGGTCAACCGGAGTCCCATCATCTCATCACTCCCGCGAAGTACTTGATCTGCAGGACCGCCGACAGCACGACCTGCGTGAGCTTGCGATTCAAGGTATTGTCGAACGTCACGATCTGCGCGCTTTGCAGCGAGAACGTCAGGTTCTCCGCGATGTCCGTGTCCGCATTCAACGTAATGGCGCGTCGCCCGTTGTCGGCGATGCGGCTTCGGAGGCCGGCGGCCAGCCCGCTCGACACATCGCTCAGCGCTGTATTCTGTTGAAAACCCAGCCGCATGCGCAATGCACTGCGCGCCTGCCACTCTGCGGGAAGGCGGAACGACCGCGACGCGTCAATGCTCAGGTCCTGCGCCCTCGAGTCCGTGACGCTTCCGGGGAGTGAGTCGACGCGGAAGGTTGGGCCGATGCTGAACCCGGTCGTGAGGTTCCCGGCGTCGTTCCAGACGATGCTCGCACCGAGCGGATAACTCAGTACGCGGCTCGTCCGCAGGTCCGCGGGGAGGAGCGTCGAAACGGCCGGCGCCGACGACCGCTGGTTGGCGAGCACGTAGCGCGCGCTCGCGGTGACGCTCGTGATGTAATCCTGCAGCGCGCGCGGGTGGTACGTGGCCCGGAGCGTCAGGTCGGGAAAGGTGAACTGCTCTCCGTCGATCGCCGTCTGGGACGTATCCGAGCCGCTCAGCCAGTTCCGCGTCGTGAGGTGCTGCATGCGCGCCGTGAGCATCATCCCGAACGGGAACTTGAATCCCTCCGTCAGGGTCACGACAGCGTTGCTGCCGGCCGAACTTGCGAGCAGCCCATGCTCAACCAGGAACCCGGTCGTGCCCGTGAGCCCGAGCTGGTAGCCGAGCGCGGGCGTGTATGGCGTGCCGTCAAACTCCGAGTTGAGCGCGCGTGAATAGCTGAAGTCCAATGGGAGAAGGACGCTGCCCAGCCTGCGCAGGAGCGCGGAGTCGGCCGTCCATGCACGCGCCGCGCGCGCGAGGTCGAGTGCCGCTCCGGTATTGAGCGACTGCAGCGCGTTCAGTCGCTCGGGCAGCCGGAGCACGGCGGTGCTGTCACCGGCGTGCAGGAGCTGCGTGGTGCTCGGGTCGCGGAGCATCGCGTACCCGGTCGAGAAGTCGAATCGCGGCCGCAGCCATCCGTTGAGGCGCGGCAGGAAGTTCACCGACGTATTGATCTCGCGCTCGCGTTCGAGCCCGCCGGCGACACCGAGGAACGTGGTGCGCTCGCCGGTGGCGGCGATCGCGGCGAGCGATGTGTCGCCGTAGTGCCGGAGATCGCGGAGCGAGGTGAACTGCCAGCGCGCGTCGAGAGCGTCGAAGGGCTGGAGATCCACGGAAGCCGCGTTCCGCCAGTAGTCGGTGAGGTTCGAGACGATCGCCGCCGTGTCGAGCGACGACGCCGCGACGAGCGTGAAGATCGACTGCCGGTCGTCGCCGCGCGTGTAGCCGGTGCTGAAGCGGAACGTCGCGGGGGCGGTGCGCAGCAGCACGCCCTCCGTCGCCTGCGCGAACTCCGATGTCGACAGCCACGCCGGCAGGCCATCGAGCGCGTGGCTCCACCACGCCGGCATCGGCCGGGTCTTCGGTCCGCCGCCGATTGCGTACGCGAGATCGGCGGTGAAGAGCGAGTGGCTCGCCGCGGAATAGGTATCGCGCGAGCTCGCCGTGCTCATCGAACCGTTCAGCGTGAGGTTGTTCACGATCGGCGCCGCCCAGCTGTCGCGCAGTGGCGTCGAGCGCCGCACGCCGAGCGAGACGCTCGTGGCGTCGCTCTTCGGCGTTCGAAGCCCTGCGATCCCCGTGGCCAGGATGTCCGACCCCGTGAGGTACTGCGGCGTGTTGACGATCGTCGAGTGCGTGATCGTCACCGGAAGCGCATAGCCCAGCGTTGGAGCGAAGAAGCGATCGAGACGCACCATCGTGCTGAGGTCGACCTCGTCGTCCGCGACGTTCGACGCCGCCTCGCCGAGCTGGCGGAAGTTTCCGTCGCGATGCGACAGGTTCGCGTGGAACGACCCAAGGTCGCTCTCGAGGTCGACCCCAACCTGTCCCGCATAGCCGGGCGTATTCACGGCGTTCGCCAGGCGAATGTCATCCACCCACACCTCGAGCGTGTCGCCCGGCATGATGCGCGTCGCGCCGACTGCGGCGCTGTCGACGCGCACGATCCCAACCGCCAGCTCCTGCACACCGCGAAGGTTCGGCGCGCTCACGCCGGGATTCGCCGTGTATACCATGTAGCCGTTCGCGCACGCGGCGAAGCGCCGTGAAATCTGCCCCGCGGGAAGCACGCTCTGCGCGATGAGCGCCGAGTCCGCACCCGTGCACGAAAGGGTGTCGCGGCTGTTCTGCAGGTACGCGTTTTGCAGCCGCAGGCGGAGCGCGTTGAGCTGGCCGAAGTCCACAATGACTTCCGGCAGCCACGCGGCCTGTCCCGGCCCCGAGTTCACCGCGCTTCTGTAGAAATAGAAATTGTTGTCATCGGTTCCCATCTTCACGTAGAACTGCAGATCGCCCGTTTGTCCCCACCCATTGCCGCGGCCCCGCGCCCACGCGCGCAGCTGGCCGTACTGCATGAAGTTCTTTGCGCCTTCCGGGAACCGGTAGTACGCCTCGGCGCGCTCGTACTTCGCGAGCGACGTCGCAGTGAGGCGCATCGACTGTTCGTTGATCACGATGCGCTGGTGCTCCAGACCGCTCAGCTTCTGGTCCGCCTGGTTCACGACGCCCGGCGGCGACTGGTACACGAGGCCGCTGGTGGAGTCCTGGTCGGTCGTGCCGATTGTCGCCGCCGCAACAGCGCCGACCGACGTACGCTCACCCGCCACGCCAACCAGGGCCTGCGGCGAGCGCTTGAGCCAGGTCGCGCCGGTGAAGCGAAGACGCGCAATCGGAACCTGCGTGAACTCGTCGTCGGCCGCGGCCGCGCCAGAGACCATCGTGAGCCGAACCGTCTGCAACCGCTGCACGTTCGGGCCGCCGCCGATCGTGTCGAGCGGAGCGCCGAACGGAATGCGCACGAGCACCCAGCACTTGGGCACGCCGGCGGCGCCGGCGGAATCGGTTGGCGACGCCGCGCAGCCGCCGACGCGCACGTAGTTTCGCGCGTCGCCGAGGTCCACCGCATAGCGCAGCAGGCGTTCCTGCTCTCGCTGCGCGGAGGTGAAGTTGAGCGCGTGGTCGCCGTCGAGGTCCCATTCGTCGAGCCGGCCGTCTCCGACGGTGCAGTTGGTGCGCGTGTCGCCGATCTGATGGAGCTGCGTGTTGCCTTGCGCGCACATCCGGAAGTTCCGGATCGCGCCGGATGAGTCGGGCGACGCGAACGTCAGGCTGGAAATCAGGTCGCCCGGCAGCCCGGTGTCGTTTTTCGTCTGGTCGAACGCGCGCGAGAAGGGGTCGCGCTCCGACTGGAGCGTGTCGAGACCGTACACCGCCCGTCCGCTGAACGTGGAGTCGAGCCCGCTCGCTCCGCGCGTCAGCGCGAGGTTGGTCGGCCCCAGGGCAACGGTATTCTCGGAAACGTCGCCGACATCCACGACGAGCACTGGATTGTGCTGTCGCCGCGCGAGCGAGGTGTCGACGAGCGCCCACATCTCGATGTTTTGCGCGTGCGAAAGGTCGGTTCCGGACGTGCTCAGCACCTGCCTGATCGAGCGCCACCGGCGCCCCGCGGGCCCTCCCGGCGTGAGCCACTCGTACCGCTTCGCGCGGTCGTTGTATTCGCCGCCGATCCCGAGCGGATAGAGCGTCATCCAGAGCACCGGCTCCGGCTGCTGAAGCCCGGCGCCGACGACATCCGTGAGCGGGTCGATCTGCTGAATCGTGAAAGTGACGGGCTTTCCGGCGGGACTCAGGCCGTTGCTCTGCCACGCGAACGTGGCCGCGCGCGTGAGATCGAGCGACGTGCTCCCGCCGATGAGCGCTCCGACTTTGCTGCCGACAGCGGGCTGGCTCGACAAGTACCACAGCGGATCGGTGAGCGGCACGACGATCCCGCCGTCGCTCTCGAAGCTCTCGAGATACGCCTGCGACGCGCCGCCGATGTTCGGCCGGCTCGTCGCAAGCTCGGCGAGCAGATGCACCCTGGCCGGCGCGTTCGGCGTGGCGCCCGGCAGCCGGTCGACAAGGCGCGCGATGCCGTCGGCGTTGAAAGCAAAGTTTCCGTTGATGCCCGCAATCAGCGACGACTGCGCCTGGTAGCCGAGCGGCGGCTTGGTGAACGTCGTGGTCTGCGATTGACCGAGTGCCACGAAATTCAGCTCGCCGAACCTGAGCGGCAGCGTCGACGAGAGACCAAAGATCGAGGTCGGCGCCGTCACGAACAGCGGGTTCTCCTCGTAGCGCACGGTCACGTTGCGCGGCTGGGCAAAGAGGGTCTCGGGGTGCAGGAAGGTGACCTGGCCGAGGTCGTAGTCGATCGTGTAGTCGACGTCGCGCTTGAGGACGGTGCCGTCGTCGAGCGTGAGCCGCTCGGAGAGCGGGCGCAGCTGGTTCGCGCCGAGCGTGATTCCGGTGCCGCCACTCCCGTCGGACTGGTACGAGAGGTGGATGCGGAACACCGGCGGCGGATGTTGTGCCGAGTAGAGATACGCGTCGGGCGTGGTGTAGATCGCGTCGTTCGCCGGATTTCCCGCGGGCTGCGCGAGGCCGGCGCGCGCGAACGGCTGGAGCGACGGAAAAATGAGAAACTGGTCGGTCGTGCCCGTCGCGGCGCTCGTCGGGAGCGCCACCGATGCGGACGGGGCGAGGGTGTACCCCGGGTCACCCGGCCGCGGCCAGATGCGGTTGTCGGCGTCGAATGCACCGGGGTTCCCCGCCTGTGCGATGCCGAACAGCTGCAGAAAGCTGGGCGCGCCACCGGCCAGCGGCTTCTGCTGGTCGAAGGTTGTCCCCGTACCGATCGTGATGCCGACCGTGCCGCGCTGCACATCGGATCCGCCGATGCGATATGCGTTGCGCAGTTCGCGGAACGACGCCGGGTCGCCCGGCTTCACCTGCGGATCCCAGAGCAGGTTCGCGTACTGCGGCCGTGTCGCGACGTACGTCATGTCCGGCGTGCCGCCCGTGTTCGCGTTGGTCGACTCGATGCCCCCGGCGCGCACGGTGTACGCGACCACGAGCCGCTCGTTGGCCGGATTGAGCGGCTGTGTCAGCTTGATCCACAGCTGCGACGGATCCACGACGTAGTCGACGTTCTCTCGCAACACCTCGTAGACCTGCCCGCGCTGCGAGGCCGGGTCGCCGATGAGCTGGAACTGCGGCCCGTTGGGATTCGGCGGCCGCCCGCCGATCAGGAGCCGGTAGAGTGCGACGTGCGCCGGACGGACCGAATCGGGGAGCGACGCGGCGAGCGTGCGCATCTGCACCGCGTTGAGGATGTCGAGGTTCGGGTACCCGGCGAGCTGCCGCGGATCTACCACGAAAAAAAACCGACGCGCCTCCACCTGATAGTCGTCGATGTCGCGCGCGACCTGGCTCTGCGTCGCCGCGCCGCCGCCGACGGTGAACACCTTGTTGGAGACGACATTCCCCTTCTGCTGCGCGACGATCGCACGCACGTTCAGCGCGCCGAACTGCGTCAGGGCCTCGAGCCCGTAGTTCCCCTGCGGAATCCCCGTCGTGATGTACCGCGAGGCGGGCACGTCGAACGAGACGTTGCCGACATCGAGTCGCTGGAGCCAGTCGCCCTTCTTCCCCTCGTAATAGAGCGACACGTTGTTCGACGCGTCGAACTCGCGCGTGGAGTTGTAATCCACGCTGACGTGCACGCGATCGGCGAACGTGCCGCCCGTCTTGACGCCGAACTGCATGTTGAAGGCGGGTTCGAACGACGCATGGCACTGCGCGCCCGCGCTGAAGAACTCACTCGAGTTGCAGCGGTCGTTGGCGGTCTTCTGGAGCCGCGACTCGAAGCGGCCGTCGAACTGGAAGCCGAGGTCGGACTTCTGGCCGAAGATGCTGGTGATCCGGCCGGTGTCTGGCGCGCTGCGGAGCGAGTCGGGACGCGGCCTGGCCGAGTCGGGCGCGGCGCGCGAGGTGTCTGCGGGGGTTTGCGCGCCCGCGAGCATCGGCGCGGCGGCAAACAGGACCAAGAGAGCACGCGGCAGGCGGGGGAGTGGCAGGGGGCGCACCCAAACTCGAAAACGGGGGTATGATCGGCCTTGCCTTCGAGCGGTCGCGGAGTGGAATATACGGGCGACCCAAGACCCTACAACCCTATGTGGCGCGCGGAGTTCCTCCCGTTGGGAGAATTCGGCGCGGCGCCCCGGTCCGAGTTTAGGCAACAACCGCCCACAAACTAAGCATACCGGTGAAGATCCTCACGAAGTACATACTCAAGGAGCACCTCGCGCCGCTGATGTTCGCGCTGTCGGCGCTGACGTCGTTGCTGCTGCTGAACTACGTCGCCAAGCAGTTCGGCCAACTCGTGGGCAAGGGGCTCGACTGGAAGGTGATCGCCGAGTTCCTGCTGCTGTCGGTGCCGTTCACCGTGGCGATGACGCTGCCGATGGCCGTGCTCGTCGCGACGCTCCACGCGTTCAGCCGCATGGCGTCGGAAAACGAGATCACGGCGTTCAAGGCGAGCGGAATCTCGCTCCCGCGCCTGATGGTGCCGGTGATCATCGCGGCGGGCTTCCTCACGGTCACGATGGTCTGGTTCAACGACCGCGTGCTGCCGGCCGCGAACCACCGGCTGACGACGCTCTCGAACGACATCGCGCGCAAGAAACCGACGTTCGCGCTCAAGGAGCAGGTGATCAACGAAGTGTCGCCGGGCCGGCTGTTCCTGCGCACGTCGCGGCTGTTCGGCACGAACCAGATGCGCGACGTCGTGATCTACGACATGAGCGACCCGCAAACGCATACGACCATCCGCGCAGACAGCGGAGAACTCGCGCTCTCGCCCAACCGCGAAGACCTGCTGCTCACGCTGTACCATGGGTCGTGGACCGTGCTGAAGCCGGAGGACCCGACGCGCCTGCGCCGCGTGTTCTTCAACACCGACTTCGTCAAGGTGCGGAACGTCGGCAACACGCTGCAGCGCGACACGCTCGGCCGGGGCGAGAAGAACGACCGCGAGATGACGGTGTGCGAGCTGCAGCGACAGGTCGTGCGCATCGCGAAGGCGCGCGACAGCGCCTACCGCACGATGCAGGCGCTCGACAGCGCCGTCGCAAAAACGATCACGATCCGCAGCGTGTCGCACGGGCTCGGGAACGTGTATTGCCACCGGCTGGAAGGGCTCACGATCGTGCGCACGGCGAGCGCGGCAGAGGTGCCACCGGCGCAGCAGCCGCCGCGTCCGTCGCCCGTGACACAGCAGCCGGTGCGGCAGCCGCCGGCGCCTCCGCGCCAGCCGGACGTGCGCGGGCGGATGCTCACCCCGCTGCCGCAGCCGGAGGAGACGCCGCAGATGCGGAAGGCGCAGGCTGCGCAGCTCAAGCTCCAGGTCGCGCTCGACCAGAACACGATCGACGGCGACCAGGTCGAAATCGAGAAAAAATTTGCCATCGCGGCGGCGTGCGTGATCTTCGTCCTCCTCGGCGCACCGGTGGCGCTGCGTTTTCCGCGCGGCGGGATCGGGCTGACGATCGGCGTCAGCCTCGGCGTGTTCGCGCTCTACTACGTTGGCCTCACGGTGGGCGAGACGCTCGCCCGCGGCAACTACATCTCGCCATTCTGGGCCATGTGGTCGGGGAACTTCATCCTGCTCGCGATCGGGCTCACACTGACGTCGCGACTCGGCCGTGAAGGCGCGACCTCGCGGGGGAGCGAAACGTCGGAGCTGTTCGTGCGGATGCAGGAGTGGTTCGCGCGGCGGGGGCGCCAGCGATGAGGACGCGCCTGCTGCGCCCGCTCGACCGGTACGTGCTGAGCGAGTTCCTCAAGATTCTCTGCGCGACCGCGATCGGGTTTCCGGTGCTCGTGATCATCATCGACGTCACCGAAAACCTGAACAAGTATCTCCAGCGGCACCTGCCGCCGCTGGACATCGCGAAAGCGTACGTCTTCGGCGTGCCGTGGACGATGTTCCAGGTGCTCCCCGCGGCGGTTCTTTTCGCGACGGTATTCTCCATTGGCGGCTTCACGCGGCACTCGGAAATCAGCGCGGCGAAAGCGAGCGGAATCAGCTTCTACCGGTTCATCGCGCCGATCGCATGGGGTGCGGCGATCGCGACGCTGCTCGGGCTGATGCTCGGTGCCGCGATGCCCGCGGCGAACAGCCGCAGGGACGTGCTCCTGCGGGAGAAGGTCTCCGGGGGAACGGTGAGCCGCTCGAACTTCACCTTCGCGACACCTCAGGGGCGCGTGTACAAGATCGCATCAGCCGACGCGAACGCGGGACGGCTTGACCGCCTGGAAATCGACCGCAAGGGATACTGGCCCGACTACCCGTCATATCTGATCTACGCGAACAAGGCACAGTGGACCGCCGGTAAAGGGTGGCTGCTCGACAGCGGCGTGCTCCACGTGATGACGGGCGACTCGTCGAACTTCACCGTGACCTTCGATTCGCTGCGCGACAAGGCGCTGATCGAACCGCCGAGGAACCTGCTCGCCAACCAGAAGGCGCCCGACGAGATGGGGTACGTCGACCTCGGGAATTTCATCACCGCCATGGAGCGCTCGGGCACCGACGTGAACCAGCTTCGCGTCGAGCGGATGCTCAAGATCGCGATTCCGGCGACCTGCATGATCATCATGCTGTTCGGCGCTCCGCTTGCGACGAGCAGCCAGCGGGGAGGTGCCGCCTATGGCGTGGGCGTGAGCCTGGGGACGACGGTTATATTCCTGATGCTCGTGCAGCTCACGCAGGCGATCGGGGGCAAGGGGCTGGTGAACCCCGAGCTTGCGGCGTGGTTGCCGGGGATGCTGTTTCTCGCTGTAGGTGCGGCGCTCCTGGCTCGCGTCCGCACATAGGGCCGGACCCCACCCGCGCACCTGGCAGGCGAATTGACGGACGACAGCTACCACCGGCCGACCGAGGCCTTTCCGATCGTCACGCGCGGCTCGATCCGGTTCTTCCGCCGGATGGCGCGCGCCACCATCGGGACCTTCAGCGGAATCGGGCGCCGCGTGTATTTCCTCCGGGACATCCGCCGTGCGCTGGGCGAGCCCCGGACGTACATGCCGCTGGTGATTCCACAAATGCGGGCCATCGGCGTGGACTCCGTGCCACTCGTGATCATGGTGGCCGCCTTCATCGGCGGCGTGATCGCGATGCAGGTGCGGTACCAGTTGTTCCAGGGGATCCAGCTCTCGATCGTCGGCCTCTCGGTGCGGCAGATCGTGATCCTCGAGACGGGGCCGCTGCTCACGGGCCTCGTGCTTGCCGGCCGCGTTGGCGCAAAAATGACCGCCGAAATCGGAACGATGCGCGTGACCGAGCAGATCGACGCGCTCGAGACGCTCGCCTACGACCCGGTGGCGTACCTCGTGGTACCGCGCATCATCGCCGCGATCGTGATGCTGCCGATCCTCGTGGTGTTCGCCGACGGCTGCGGCGTATTCGCCGGGCTGCTGTCGTCCGTGCTGGTGACCGACGTGCAAGTCTCGGATTTCATGGACGGCGTCCGCCTGGGGTTCGACAACTTCCAGGTGACGTACAGCCTGATCAAGGCCACATTGTTCGGGGTGGCGATCGCCTATCTCTGCACCTTTGAGGGATACAATGCCAGCGCCGGCGCCGAGGGCGTCGGCAAGGCCACGGCGAAGGCCGTCGTCGTCTCGTCCATCTGGATCCTCGTGCTCGATGCGCTCACGGCCCTACTTCTCGCACCCTACTTGCAAGGATGAAGCGAAGCAACGAAATCCTCGTGGGCATCACGGCGACGATCGCGCTCCTGCTCGCCGTGATCGGGTCGCTCTATCTCGCGCGCGGCGGCCTGCAGCCCGGCTACAAGCTGTATGCGAAGTTCACGTGGGGCGCGGGACTCAAGCAGGGACAGCCGGTCCTCCTGTCCGGGGTGAATGTCGGATACGTGCACGGCGTGGAGATCCGGCCGGACGGACTGTTGATCGTCGAGTTGCGCGTGCGCAAGGAATACCGCATCCCGCTCGGCACGAGGGCGACCATCGAGCCAAACGGGTTTTTCGGCGACCAGCTCGTGGCGCTCCACCCCGACAAGCCGAACCCGTCGTCCTTCTCTCCGGGTGACACCGTTCTGGCGGGCCGCGCGACGCCTTCGATCGGCGATGTCCTCGCGCGCGTCGATACGATCGCGGGCAACCTCTCGGTGCTGACCACGTCGCTGAAGAAGGAATTCGTCGAGGCAAACGGATTCGCCGAACTGCGAAAGACTGTGAAGTCCGCCGACGCGTTCATGGCCGACCTGTCGAAACTGGCCTCCGAACAGAACGCGGAGCTCACGAAGACACAGGCCGCGGCGCGCAAGGCGCTCTCGGCCATCGACTCGACGGCGATCGATTCAACGCTGCGCTCGTTCCGCGGCGCGGCGACGAACCTGAATGCGCTCACGGCCGATATTGGCGCGACATCCGCCAAGCTGAACGCGACGCTGGAGAAGCTGAACAACGGTCCAGGATCAATGGCGAAACTCATGAATGATCCCGGGATGTACGACGATGTCCGCCGGCTGGTGACGCGCCTGGACTCGCTGACGGCAGACTTCAAGGCCAACCCGCGGAAGTACATAAAGCTTTCGATCTTCTAGCGCGCGGACGCGCACCGGAACAACACGGCGGGCGGCAGAACATCTGCCGCCCGCCGTTTTCCCCCTTCCCGCCCCCGGCGCTAGAAGGTGTACTTCAGCGACAGCTGCATGCTGTAAAAATTCGCCGTCGAGGTCTGTGACCGGAAGAACGATCCGTTGTACGTCGCGGTCGGCTGGATGTTGTTCATGATGGACTGACTGAACTGGACGATCGGAACCGATGTATTGAGCGGTCCGGCCGTGCGGCCCTGCGAGAGGAGGATCGCCTGTTGCGGGAAGGTGCTGAGCGTGGCCTGCGGCACCTGCCCCCACGACTTGTTGATCAGGTTCGCGACGTTGAAGATGTCGAGCTGCGCGGAGAGGCGCTGGCCCGCCATGAAGCTGGGGAAGCGCTGCACGATTGAGACGTCGGCGCGATCCTGCCACGGCGCATTGCACGAGTCTCGTGACATGATGTGGCCGCGCTGCTTGTTGAGGCAGGCGTTGGCCGAGATGAAGTTGTTGAACGCCGTATTCTGCGAGGCCGCCGTCACGAGCGACGCTCCGCTGCCGATGTCCTTGAACTGCCACCCCTTTGGATCGGTCGTCGAGGTGGGGACGTAAATCGCATCGTTGGTATTGATGCCGTCGCCGTTCAGATCCGCGCTCGCAATCGTATAGACGATCGGATAGCCGGACATCGCCTCGTAGTACCAGGAGAAGTCCGTCGTCTTCCACGGCAGCGTCCACGTCCCGAAGAACATGATGCGGTTCGGACGCTCGAACGCCGATGTGGTCGGCGTCATGTCCGTCTGGAGGCCGTCATAGTTGCGGCCGTTCTGGAAATTCGAAACCGCGCGGTCGGACGTGAGACTCTGGACGTCCATGGACTTCATGCGCGTGTACGAAATGTTCATCTCGAGCTGGTCGGAGAATTTCTTCTTGAGCTGTCCGGTCAGCGTGTAGTTGTAATCGGTGTTTTCGTTCGTGACGTAGTAGGTGCCCTGGCTGAACGCGACCGGCGGGCCGCCGAGGGAGTTGATGACCTTCTGGCCGGCGTTGGTGACGGCACCCGTGGCGGTAATCGTGTCGGCGTACAGTACGCGGCCATTGACGTCGGTATACGGCACTCCGTTGACCAGGCGCGGACCCTTCAGGTTCTTGTCGATGACCATGATGCCGTTGTAGGCATGGCGGTACAGACCATCGAACGTGAACACGGTTCCCCACGGGAGCTGGCGGTCAAAGCCGACCGACGCGACCCACGACTGCGGATACTTGAAATTCGGATCGTTCGCGTTGAGCACGCTCGTTCCGGCGAAACCAGGCGTCGGGGCGGCCTGGCCCGCGCACGATTTCGGCAGGTTGTTCACGTCCGTCGTGAAGGCCGGTGCGTTTGCCGCGCCGGTGCAGGCAAGTGTGACATAGCCGAGGCCGGTGCCCTGATATGCATTGCCAAGGAGAATCCAGGGCGGCGTGGCGGTGAAGAGGCCGAAGGTGCCACGGACCTGATTCTTTCGATCGCCGGTGACATCCCAGTTGAAGCCGACGCGCGGCGAGAAGAGCACCTGTGCTTTCGGCGTTGCATCCGTATAGACGGGCGGCAAGCCGGCCTTCACGTACTGCGCCACCACCGAGTCGTTGCGAACGGGCTTGTCGAGCATCTGCGGCATGTCGAGACGCAGACCGTAGGTGAGGCGGAAGGTGCCGGAAAGATCCCACTGGTCCTGCGCATACAGCGACGACTGCTGGACATTGAACTTCGCGTACCCCACACCGCCGTTCGCGTAGCCCACGGCGTACGCAATCGGGGTGTTCGCCTCGAGGCCGGCGATGTTGGCGAACTTGTAGACGCCGTCCGCCTGTTGCGGGAAGTTGTCGTAGATGCTCGTGCGCTCATACCGCGCGCCGAGCAGGAACGTGTGGTTCCCCATCGGGATCGTGTAGTTGTCCGCGATTTCGAAGACTTTCTGGTTCAGCGCGTTGCCGGCCGAGAACTGCTCAGATCCGAATGTCACCGCGATCGGCGTGCCGCCCGACTGCGGCGTGACGGCGAGACTCATTTCGGGAAGCTGCTGACCGCTTCCCAGGATGCGAATGTCGTCGATCGTGTTGTAGCCGGTGAAGAGTTCGTTCGTCTTGCCGCCGGACAGCTGCGTGTACAGCGAGGCGGTCTGCGAGGCGTTGGTGTTCTGCGCGGTATATCCGTTTGACGTGAGACGGAACCCCGTGCTCTGCACCGTCGGCGAGGTGTTGAACGACGAATTGCTGCGCGAAAAGCTCGTGTTCTTCGCCGTATTGTACAGCGTGCGGAAGACAAAGCGGTTGTTGTCGTTGATCTCCCAGTCCACGCGGCCCATCAGGTTCGTGAGCGGATTCTGGATCTTGACCTGCTGCCCGCCGCCGATGTCGATCCCCTTCGCCTTGAAGTCGTTGACGATACGGTTGATCGAGTCGGCGCTGATGAGGCCCGGATCGGTCAACGGTGCGCCGATGTACGTTCCGCTCGACGGGTTCGTCTTGGTCTGGAACTCGGGCGCGATGAAGATCTGGAGCTTGTCCTTGATGAGCGGCCCGCCGACATAAAAGCCGAACTGCGAGACGCGCAGGTCGCCGGTCTTGATAAACGCCTGATCGGCCGCAAAGTCCGGATTCCGGTACGCGTAGCCCGCGCCGCCGTGCCAGGTGTTCGTGCCGTTCTTCGTCACCATGTTGACGGCCATGCCGGTGAAGTTGCCCTGACGCACATCGGCCGGGGCCATCAGCACCTGGAACTCCTTCACCGCATCCACCGAGATGATGTGTGCGTTCGTCGCGCCGCCCGGAACGCCGCCGCTGCCCGCGAGGCCGAACGCGTCGTTCTGGTTGGCGCCGTCGATCGTGAAGTTGTTGTACCGGTTGTACTGCCCGCCGGCGGACGGGCCGCCACCCGTCTGGTTGTTCACCTGCGGCGCATACTTCACGAGCCCGGTGATATCGCGGCCGAGGTTCGGAAGGTGGGTGATCTGGTTGGCGCTCAGTTCGCTCTCGGCGCCATTGCGCGTCGGCGTGAACACGTTCGACGGGTCCGCGGTGATACTCACCGCACCGAGCTGCGCCGCCTGCGCGCGCAGCATGAAGTCCTGCTGCGCGTTCTCGCCGAGGGTCACGACGACGTTCTCGCGCGTAATCGGCGCGAAACCGATGCGCCTGATCTCGACAGTGTATCCGGTGCCGACGTCGAGGTTACCGACGATATATCGGCCGTTCGCGCGCGACACCGAGCCTGACTTGAAGCCGGTCTGTGTGTTGGTCACCCGCACCTGGACGTCCGCCATCGGCTTGCCCGACTCGTCCGTGATTGTCCCTCCAATGCCACCAGTCGTGACCTGGGCGCCTGCTGCTGCCGCGAATGTAACAAACGCGATCAGCGCGGTGGCGACCGCCTTGAAGCCAAGTCTGTTCATCTTGCTGGTTCCTGATGAGGGGATAGGCCGCAGTCAGTACGCAAGAAACTACAGTCGCTCGCCGCAGGCGGTCAACGTCGATTCCAGTAACCGACGCGTCACGTTTCCTGACAATCGATCCCCGCGACAACCTTACGCCGCGACGTCCCTTCGACAGTCGGTCAGGCCGACTGGTTTCGCGCGCGCCCGACCGTCAAATAGTAGACGGGAACTCCCACGAGCAGCACGCCGAGCACGGCGATCGTGCTCATCCGGCTCGACTGCTGCACGAGCGCATTGCCGAGCAGGTAGAGGACCGACGCGATAAACAACAGCGGTACAAGTGGATACAGCGGCACGCGAAATGTGGGGCTGTAGCCCGGTGTGCCCCTCAGCTTGAAAACCGAGGCGACCGCGAGCAGGTAGAACGGCAGGAACGCCGTCACGAACGTGTCCGCGAGCTGCTCGAACGGAAGCAGCAGGACGAACACCATGCCGAGCGCCGCGACGAGGGTGATCGCGACAAACGGCGTCCCGTACCGCGGGTGAATCTTCGCGACCGGACGGAAGAAGAGGCCATCATCCGCCATCGCGAAAAACACGCGCGGGCTGGTGAACAGCACCGTGTTCAGCGTACCGAAGGTCGAGATCATCACCGTGATCGCAACGAACGCGACGCCCGCGGCGCCGAGCACGTGCTGCGCGACGTCGGCCGCGACGAGGCGCGACGTGCGGATCTCTTCGATCGGGAGTACCGCCATGTACGCCAGGTTCGCCGCGAGATAAATGGCGAGCACCGCCAGCGTGCCTCCGATGAGCGCGCGCGGGAGGTTCCGGCCGGGGTTCATCACCTCGCCCGCGTTGTAGGCGAGATCGGCCCACCCATCGAACGCCCACAGGGTCGAGACCAGCGCGAGGCCAAACGCCGGAAGGGTGAAACTGCCCGGCGGAACCGCCGGCGCATAGTGCGCCGTACCGCCATGCGGGAGCCCGAACGCGAAGGCGACGATGATGATGAACAGCAGGCCGCCGTACTTTGCGACGACGGTGAGATTGTTCACGTTCGCGGCGAATCGCACCCCCACGTAGTTGAACGCCCCGGTGAGCGCGATGGCACCCGCCGCCGTCCAGTGCACGCGCGACACATTGGCCGCCGCGAGCGGATCGAACCCCATCACGCGGAAGAAGTACTCGGCGAAGGTGATCGCGATTCCGCCGAGCGAAGCGGCCCGGATCATCGAGATCTGCCCCCAACCAAACAGAAATGCCGGGAGTCTCCCCCAGGCGTCGCGGCAAAACACGTAAATGCCGCCCGTCTGCGGGAGCGCGCTCGCGACCTCGGCCATCGTGAGCGCACCGCATAGCGCGAAGATGCCGCCGGCCACCCATACCGCCATCATCGGGAGCGGCCCGGGGAGTTTGTCGGCAATCCCCGCCGGCGACCGGAAGATGCCGGATCCAATCGTGGAACCGATCACCACCGCGGTCGCGCTCCACACGCCGAGTTTGCGCTGGAGTTCGTTCCGCCGCGGTTGGCCTGCGTTCGCCGGAATGGACATTCGCCAACCTTATAGCCGGAGCGGGTCCAGCGCGAGAGGCCGCGGACGAGAAGCCGTCCGCTCATGGGGTTGCAGTGGTCTCCGCACCCCGCGCCCGCAATCAGTTCAGCTCGACCCTTCCCCGCGCCCCCCCGACCCGCGAACTTTCATGGTGCAATGCCAACTCCCGCAGCCGATTTCCTCTTCTGGGCCGCCACGGCCGTCATCGCGGTCACGCAGTTTTTCATACTGCGGTCCACGCGCCGTGGGATGAAAGTCGGCCCGCCGGGATCGGGCTCGGCGCTGGAATGGACGTTCGCGCTGCTCCCCGCGATCTGCCTTGCGGCGCTTCTGGTCTGGACCTGGCATACCATGCACGCCGGGTCGTTTACCTTCGACGCGAAGGCGCCCGGCGTCGGGGTGACCGCGTGACCGCTGACGCCGCGGTGCCGGCGGCGGAGCACAGCTTCGCATCCGACCTGCTCGCGCTGACGAAGCCGAAGATCATCTCGCTGCTGCTCGTAACGACGGTCGCGCCGATGTTCGTCGCCGGGACCCCGTCGTGGCCGACCGTCATCTGGGTGACGATCGGCGGCTACCTGATGGCCGGCGGGGCAAACGCGGTGAACATGTACCTCGACAGCGACATCGATGACGTCATGGCACGCACGCGTGCCCGCCCGATCCCGAGCGGGCGCATGACGCCGCGCGCGGTGATCGCGTTCGGCATCCTGATCGCGACCGCCGCGACGTACATGCTCGCCCACTTCGTGAACATCCTCACGGCCGCGCTCGCGCTCGCGGGATTCTATTTCTACGTCTTCATCTACACGCGCTGGCTCAAGCGCAGTTCGCCGCAGAACATCGTGATCGGCGGCGCGGCGGGCGCTTTTCCGCCGCTGGTGGGATGGGCGGCGGTGACGGGCCGCATAGACCTGGCCTCGATCTTCCTCTTCGCGATCGTCTTCTACTGGACGCCGCCGCACTTCTGGGCGCTCGCGCTCAACAAGCAGCGCGACTACGGCAACGCCGGCGTGCCGATGGCGCCGTTGGTCTGGGGAATCCACGAGACGATCGACCAGATGTGGTACTACACGCTGCTTTTGGTCGCGCTCACGGTGCTTCCCGTGTGCTTCGGCGTGTTCGGCCTGGTCTACCTCGCGTCCGCGCTCGTACTCGGCGCGCTGCTCATCGTCGGCGTCTGGAAAGTCCGTCGCGCGCGCGATGGCGCCTGGGAAAAGCCGGCGTGGTGGGTGTTCAGCTACTCCCTGCTCTACCTCGCGCTGCTGTTCGTCGCGATGGCGGCCGACCGCCACTTGTAGAGCAGTGCGCCGGCCGCGACCATCGCGGTGCCGACGAGCGACATCCTGAGCGCCGAGACATACGCGCTCACGATCCCGACGAGGGCGCACACGACGAAAAACGCCGGCACCCACGGATAGCCAGGCACCCGGTACGGCCGGTGCATCTCCGCGCGGGTGCGGCGCAGCACGAACACGCTCGCGGCACCCAGCCCGAAGAAGATCCAGTCCGCGAACACCACGCCGCCGAGCAGGGTTCCGATCCTGCCGCGCGTCGCGAACAGCAGCACGAGCGACCATCCACCGAGCATCATGAGCGCGATATGCGGCGAGCCGTAACGGGGATGCACCTTCCCCGCGCTGGGAAGGAACGCGCCGTCCTGTCCCAGCGCGTAGAGGACGCGCGCGTTCGTCAGCAGCGCGACGTTGACGAAGCCGAAGATCGAGAGCATCGCCGCCACGGTGATCGCGGTCGCCCCGGCCGGCCCAACGAGTCGGCCGGCCGTATCCGCGGCGACCGCCGTGCTGGCCGCGAGGCCGTCACGTCCGAGCGTCTTGAGGTAGACGACGTTCGCACCGAGATACACGGCGATCACGATGCCGATGCCCACGGCAAGCGCCTTCGGGAGCGCCCGCCCGGGATCGCGGATCTCGCCGGCCACCATGTTCGTCTGTTGCCAACCGCCGATCGTGAAGAGCACCGCCACAAAAGCCGCCGCGACGCCGTTCACGAGCGGCGGCGCCGCGGGCGCCACGACGGTCGGCGGCGCACCCGGGTTCAGCGCGAGGCCGACGGCGATCAGCGCGCCCAGCGCGGCGATCTTGGCGATGGTGAAGACGTTTGCCGTGACCGTCCCCGGCTTCACGCCGAGATAGTTCGTGACGGTCAGCGCGAGGATGGTGATCGCGGCGACGCCGATTCGCCCTCCGGCCACACCGATCGGAACGAAGCGCTCCAGGTATCCGGCGAAGCTCATCGCCACCGCCGCGATCGCGCCGCTCGCGATCATGAGGAGCGTCATCCAGCCGAGCAGGAACGCGGGTAGCCTGCCGAAGGCCTCGCGGACGTACACATACCCGCCGCCCGCCTCGGGCATCATCGCGCCGAGTTCCGCGTACGTCAGTGCGCCGGCAAGCGCGACCACGCCGCCGAGCGACCAGACGGCGAGCACCCAGCCCGAGGTCGGCAGCGCCCGGGCGGTTTCCGCCGGCGTGAAGAAAATCCCGCTGCCGATGATCCCGCCGACGACGAGCAGCGAGGCCGAGAATACGCCGAGCTCCCGACGCAGTTCGCTCACGCGCGCTGTCTCACGGCTATCAGCTGACCGTTCGCCGCTGATAGCACCCTGACGCAATCCGACCGGTCAAACGACAATCAGCTCCCGCTGAATGTCATTCGGCGTAATGATCAGCTCGCCCTCGCCGATGTACGCATTCACTTCGGTGCGCATGCCAAACTCACCGGCGAGGTACACACCCGGCTCGATCGAGAACCCGACGCCGGGGATGAGCATCCGTTCTTCGCGCGTCTCGAGATTGTCGAGGTTCGGCCCCGACCCATGCAGGGCGCGCACATCGATCGAGTGGCCGGTGCGGTGCGTGAACGCCGCGCCAAATCCGGCGCGATCGATCACGCCGCGCGCCGCGTCGTCCGCCTCCGCACCCCGAACCGGCTTGCCGGCGGCGACGCGTTCGCGGATCAGGGCGATTGCGGCATCGCGGGCGTCGCGCACGACGTCCCAGACCTGCCGGACCTTCGGCGACGGCGCGCCGATCGACGCCATCCAGGTCTGGTCGGCGTAGATCCCGCCGGGCTCAACGGCCCACAGGTCAATCAGCACGGTATCGCCCGCGCGCAACACGCGCGGCGCTCCCGCCGACGGCTCGTAGTGCGGATTTGCCGCGTTCTCAGTCGCCGACACGTTCGGACCGTGGTCGGTCGAGAGATTGTTGGCCGTGAACTCGCGCTGGATCCACGCCATCAGCTCGTGCTCGGCGAGCGGCGTGCCGCTCCTCACGGCGGCGCCCGCGCGCGCAAACGCGTCCCTCGCAATGCGAGCAATGATTTCCGCGGCGCGCCGGTGCGCCGCGAGCTGCGCCTCCGTCCAGACGGCGAAGAAGCGAGACACGAGGTTCGCGGACGTCACCACCGTCGCGCCCGCGGCGCGCACCATCTCGATGACTCCCGCGGGTACGCGATCCACCACCGGGACGGCGTCGCCGGCCGAGTACTCCATGGCGGCCGTCTTGCCGCGCACGAGCGAAGCGATCTCGGACTCGAGTGACTTCCACGACGCGTACACGCGCCGGTCCCACGCCGCGGGCCAGTGCGCCCACGACCCGGGTTCGATCGCATGCGTGATCGCGACCGGCGTGCCCTGGCGCGGGATCCAGGCGACCATGCGACGCGACGCGAGCCCCTCGGCCCGCATGAGCGCCTGCGAAATTGGATTGATCCCGCGGCAGTCATACAGCAGCCAGCCATCCACACCCGCTTCCGCGAGCGCCGACTGTACCGCGGGGAGCGTTTCCGGCGTGAGCATCGCGTACCCTCCGTGCCGCTTTCGCGGCGGCTGGAACTATTTCCCG
>JBIOHR010000018.1:0-33519 GCA_044449085.1 Gemmatimonadales bacterium
GCCGGCACCTATTACAAAGCCCCAGCCAGAAATGGCTGGGGCTTTGTCTTTTCCGTCAACGCCAACCACCAATCACCAACCACCAAACTACACAGACCGGCCGACGCCCTCAGCGTCGCTCAGTGCCCCCGCACCTTCGAACCCGCTCGTCCACCCGCGCCTCACGCACCTCGTCCCCTGACGCGATCCGCAGGGCGATGTGCGCCGCCTCGTGCTCCGCGCTCCGCAGCACATCATCCAGCGCGCGCACGCCTACATTCAGTGAGTCTATGTCGCGCGCGAGAGTCATCTCGCCCGACGACTCTCCTTCCGCCGACGCCAGATTGCCCCGCACCCGCCACATGTACGCCTTGATCGTGATGTGCCCGCTCGCGAGCGCGTCCTCGAGCACCGCGCCATATGCGGCACAGTCGCCGCCGCGGGCCTTCAGCTCTACGACGCGCGTCTCGATTGCCGCCGCCAGCTCGGGCGGCATCGGAAGGCTCGAGCACCCGCGGCACCCGCGCGCTCGCGGCGGCGCACTCAGCGACGACTGCTCCGCGCTCGCGCGTGCAACAGCCGGGACCGCCCGCGCCGTCTCCGGCGCCGTCCCTGGCGCCGTCTCGGGCGCCGTCTTAGGCGCGCGGCGGCCGGCGCACGCCGAAGGTGACGCGAGCACGCCGGTCACGAGCGCGCACACCGCTGCGCGGCGGATTGATCGCAAGAATACCGGGCAGGCTGGAACGGAAGTCATGTCGCTAACGCTTTCGCCCCTGGCGCGCGCTGTCAAGCACGCCGGGTCACGCTCCCAGCCCATGGTCGTCGTACCACGATGACCAGAGCCGGAATCGTCACCGTCGCGGGCAGGCCGAATGCGGGGAAGTCCACCCTGCTGAACCGCCTCGTGGGACAGCGCCTCGCGATCACGAGCCCCAAGCCGCAGTCCACCCGTGAACGGGTGGTCGGCCTCATTACCGACGACGACACCCAGATCATCCTGCTCGACACTCCCGGCCTGCTCGAGCCGGCTTACGCACTGCAGGCATCAATGCGCGACTCCTCGCGGAAGGCGCTGGCCGACGCCGATGTCGTCGTGCACCTCATCGACGCGCTCGAAGGCGTGGTCGAGACGCTCGCCACTGCCGCAGGCCTCGAGGGATCCGCCGTGCCGCGCGCTCCCACGATTCTCGCATTCAACAAGTCCGACGGCCTCTCTGCCGGCCGCCGCGCCGCGCTCCTCGCCGAGAATCCTGGCGCGGTCGTCATCTCCGCGCTGACCGGCGATGGCGTGCCAACGCTCCTCGACCGCGTTCGGGCGCTCCTCCCGGAGCATCCGTTCTACTACGACGCCGAGGACCTCAGCACGCAGAACATGCGATTCTTCGCGTCGGAGATGGTGCGCGAGACCGCGCTGGAGCAACTCGAGGACGAGGTGCCCTACAGCATCGCGTGCGAAATCGAGGAATTCCGGGAGACGCGGTCGCCCGTGTATATTCGGGCGGTGTTGCACGTCGAGCGCGACAGCCAGAAACGGATTCTCATTGGAGCCGGCGGGTCACGGATCAAGGCCATCGGCACGCGCTCACGGGCGAAGATCGAGGCGCTCATCGGGTCGCCGGTGTACCTGGATCTACACGTGAAAGTCCTCCCCAACTGGAGGCGCGACGCGGCCGCGCTTCGCCGCCTCGGCTATCACATCGACTGAGAGAGGATGCCAGATGACGCTTGCCCCACGCCTCTTGGAAATCCTCGTGTGCCCGCGATGCAAGGGGGCGCTCGAATACCATCAGAGCGAGTCCGCGCTCGACTGCGCCGCGTGCAAGCTGCGCTATGCGGTGCGCGACGACATCCCGGTCATGCTGGTGGACGAGGCGACACCCTTGTAGCCCACGCGGGTAAAACACTGGGTAAAGTGACGCAAGTGCCTGCCGCTTCAATGTTTGACAGCTTTGGGCACGCTCCGTATCTTGCCCGAATACCCGTCGCCCAAAGGAGTACGTGGCGCTAACCACCGCGTTCGTCTTTGCGCCCGATGGCCAGCCGCTTCCCGCCGCCGTTCGCAGTTGGCTCGAGGCGCAGCAGTTTCCGGTGGCCACGGTGCGATCTCCCGAAGAACTCATGTCCGCGGCCCTGCGGAGTCGCCCGCGGCTGGTCGTCGTCGACGCCCGAACGCACCCTGTCGCGGCGCTGAAAGGGTGCAGGCGGCTCAAGTCCGACTCATATACCGGCATCGTTCCGGTCGTCGTGTGCACGCGCAATGATGACACTTCGTTTACCGCCGCGTTCGACGCCGGCGCAGACGAAGTGCTTCGGGATGACATGCTCGCCACCGACGTTCCCCTGCGGCTTTCCGCCATGCTGCGCCGCTCCGATCGCGACACGCACGTGCACCCATCGACACGCCTGCCGGGCACGACGGAGATCGAGGCCAACATTCTGCACCGCCTGGAGGCGGGCGAGCTGTTCGCGGTGTGCTACGCGGATCTCGACCACTTCAAGGAATACAACGACCGCTACAGCTACTACGACGGCGACCGGGTCATCCGCATTCTCTCGCGGATTCTCCACGACGTGGTGAAGGGCACGTGCGAAGACACCGCTTTCGTCGGGCACATCGGCGGCGACGATTTCCTGTTCGTGATGCCGCTCGAGCCCTTGCAGGAGACGTGCGCGGAGATTGTCGCCACGTTCGACGCGCTGATTCCGTTCCAGTATTCCGAGCAGGATCGGCGCGCCGGGTATTATTTTGGGAAGGACCGGCGCGGCGCGCTGCACAAGGTGCCGCTCATGACCGTGTCGATCGGAGTGGTGACCAACGAACGGCGCAAGTTCACGCACGCGGCCCAGGTGAGTGAACTCGCGACGGAAATGAAGAGCTACGCGAAAACGCTGCCGGGATCGGTGTTCACGATCGACCGTCGCGGCGACACGTCGGATGATGAGCCGCTCCCGATCGATACGGTCGACGCGGCGACCATGGCGGAGGAGCAGTGAACGTAACGTGTCCTGATTGCCGCTCGATTTTTCGAGTCGATCCCGCGAAGGTGCCGCTCGGCGGCGTGCGCGCGCGCTGCTCGGTGTGCGGGGGTGTCATCGCTGTGAGCGCGCCGGAGTTCGCCGCCGTCGCGAGCGCGAGTGCGATCGGGGGCACCGCGCGTGCCGGCGCGTTCAAGCCGGTTGATGCGCCGCCCGCACCTGCCGCGGACGTCCTGCTCGAAGACTCCGGTTTGGCATCGGACTTCGAGGCGATGCCAGAGCCGGTTGCCGACGAGCTGGACTTTCCCGACGAGCTCGTTGCGCCGCCGCGTGCCGCGACACCGACACCGACACCGACACCGACACCGACACCGGCCCCTGCAGCGCCGCCGCCGCGTGCACCGACACCGACTCCGGCAGCTGCGCTGCCGGTGGCGCCTGCTGCGCTTCCGCCGCGTGGGGCCACGCCGGCATTCACGCCGCGCGTTCCGCCTCCGTCCGCGGCAACGCCGGTGTACACGCCCGCGGTAACGCCGCCACGCTCAACGACGCCGCCATTCGCGCCGCCGCCGCCACCGACCGCGACGGCGGTTCCGCGACCCGAGCCGCCGCCACTGGCGCCGCCAATGCCGGGATCTGGTCCAGGGAGCACGCCGAGGCCGTTTCCGTCGGTGGGGATCGCGGGCAGCACTCCGCCGCGCGCACCGTTCGCGCCGCCGCGGCCCACGTTTGCTCCCGGCGCACCGCCGCCGCAACGCCCTCAGTCTGGCTCGATGCCTTTCGTGCCACCGGCGGCGCCACCGGCTGCGCCCGCGCGTCCGACGCCGCTGAGTCCTATCCCGCCCGTCACGCCGCGGATCACGCAGCCGCGCACCATCACATCACAGCCGTTCAAGCCGCCGGTGCTGCCGCCGCGGCCGCAGCCTCCGGGCACACCCGCACCTCCAGTGCGTCCTGCAGCGCCGATGGCGCCCGCTGGCCGCCCGGCCAGCGCCAGCGCCGCGACACCGCGTTCCGCCCCGGCAATCACGCCACCGGCGGCTCCGAGGATCACCACGCCCACGCCGGGCGTCACGCCGGCCGACGGATCGCCGAGGCGCGCGCCGAACCCATTCCTCGCGAACGATCCGAACCAGAAAGCCAAGCGGCTCGCGCGTGCGCTCGTGTCGGACATGGTCGCGTACCTGCCGCAGAAGCGTGAGGAAGGGCTGAAGAACAACACGCTCAAGCAACTGTTTCGCGAGGAGATCAAGAAGAGCTACGAAGAGTTCGTCGACCAGATCGGCAAGGAATTCGCCGAGAGTACGACGCACTTTCAGGACGCGTTGAACGATGTCCTCGCGGGAGGAAAGAAGATTTTCTAGCCGCGGGCTGCGAGCTGCGACGCGGCGAGCCGTGAAACCGCCAAGCTGTGGGCGTGCCATAACGAGACCGGAGCTGTGAGATAGCGCGCTATCTCACAGCTTTGGTTTTTTCGAGGGCTGAGCGGCCCACACCTTGGCCGTTCACAGCTGCAGTTGCCGTTGATTACCTTTCGAGCTGACCCTCCATCTCAATTCCCATGGCCGAATCCGAGCGCAGCAAATCCCTGAAAGCCGACGCCGATCGCCTGACGGAATTGCGGAGGTTTCTTTGACCTCGACGGCAAGCGCGAAGCGCTGACGACACTCGAAGCCGAAATGGCGGATGGCGCGTTCTGGAACAACCAGGAACGCGCGCGGGCCGTCGTGCAGCGGACGAAATCCATCAGGAACTGGACCGAGCCGTTCGACAAGCTCTGGAGCCGCGTGCAGGGCGCGCTGGAGATGGACGCGCTGCTCGAGGGCGACCCGGACGCGGACATGATTGCGGAAGTCGCGCGCGAGAACGGCGCGATTCGCGAGGAAACCGACGCCTTCAAGCTGAAGTCGCTGATGCAGGGCGCGGACGACTATCGCGACGCACAGATTGAAATCTCCGCGGGCGCTGGCGGCACGGAGGCGCAGGACTGGGCGCAGATGCTCATGCGCATGTACACGCGCTGGGCCGAGCGAAGGGGCTTTGGCGTGGAGATCCTCGACCTGAGCGAGGGAGAGGAGGCGGGGATCAAGGGTGCGGTGCTCGAGATCAAGGGACAGTATGCGTACGGGTTCCTGCGCCCGGAGGCCGGCGTGCACCGTCTCGTGCGCATTTCGCCGTTTGACTCGCAGGCGCGGCGGCACACGAGTTTCGCCTCGATCTTCGTGTATCCCGTAGTGGACAACGAGATCAACATCGAGATCCGCGACGAGGACGTGAAGATGGATGTCTTCCGTGCTTCGGGTGCGGGCGGCCAGCACGTCAACAAGACGAGTTCGGCCGTCCGCCTCACGCACGTGCCGTCCGGGATCATCGTGACGTGCCAGCAGGAGCGGTCGCAGGGGAAGAACAAGGCGACCGCGATGAAGCAGCTGAAGAACCGACTCTACCAGCTCGAGGTGGAAAAGCAGGCCGCGGTGAAGGCGAAGCTCGACGCGAACAAGGCCGACGTCACGTTCGGGAGCCAGATCCGGAGCTACGTGTTCCAGCCGTACACGATGGTGAACGACCACCGCACCGAGCTCAAGATCACGGACGTGCAGAAGGTGATGGACGGCGCAATCGATCCCTTCATCGAGGCGTACCTCAAGATGACCGGTGCCGGACACAGCAACGGAGCGAAGTCGTGAGCGGGAACAATCCGCGTGGCGAGACGCCCGGTCACGAGACGCCAGGCGGCGAGACGCCAGGCGGGGAAACCGACGTCAACTTCGTGATGCAGGCGCGTCGCGACAAGCTCGACGCCCTCGTGTCGCTCGGGATCGCACCGTTCGCGTACGCGTTCGAGCGCTCCCACTTCGCGGTTCCCGCGGCGGCGCTCATGCCGCCCGCGACGGACAGCGAGCACGCGGAAGGCCCGACGGTGGCGGTCGCCGGCCGGCTCGTTGCCTGGCGCGCGCACGGCAAGACGACCTTTGCGCATCTGGCGGACCCGACCGGACGCATCCAGCTCTACTTCAAGAAGGACCAGATCGGCGACGCACGGTATGCGCAGCTCGACCTGTTCGACCTCGGAGACATTGTCGGCGTCAGCGGGCCGCTTTTCCGCACGCGCACCGGCGAGGTGACCGTGCGCGTCGAGCGCGTGGAACTCCTCGCGAAGTCGCTGCGCCCGCTCCCGTTCGGCAAGGAGGAGGTCGTCGACGGCGTGACGGTCCGCCACTCGGCGTTCGCCGATGGCGAACTCCGGTCGCGCCAGCGCTACGCGGACCTCGCGGTGCATCCGGAGGTGCGACAGCTGTTCCGCGCGCGCTCGGCGATGATCACGGCGATCCGCGGATTCCTCGACGAGCTCGACTATCTCGAGGTCGAAACGCCGGTGCTGCAGCCGCTGTATGGCGGGGCGACGGCGCGACCGTTCACGACGCACCACGGCGCGCTCGACATGCCGCTCTATCTGCGCATTGCCGACGAGCTGTACCTCAAGCGGCTCATCGTCGGTGGACTCGAGCGGGTATATGAAATCGGGCACGACTTCCGGAACGAAGGAATCGACCGGACGCACAACCCGGAATTCACGATGCTCGAGTTTTACGAGGCGTACGCCGACTACGAGCTCATGATGGTGCGGGTCGAGAACCTGCTCGTGTGCGCGAGCGCCGCGGTTGCGCGCGTGATGGGGGCCGGCGGCGGGCGCGGTCTGAGCCGCACCGGCGAGGAGCGCGGCACGGGCGGCGCGATTCCCGACTTCACACCGCCCTTTCCGCGCCTCGACTGGCTGACATCGCTGAGCAGTGCCATGGGGGTCGCGAACGTCATGGAACTCGACACCAAGGCGCTTGCCGCGGGGGCGGAGCAGGCGGGAGTGCAGCACGTCGGATCACTCTCGCGGCCCAAGCTGCTCGACGAACTGTTCCAGGCGCACGTGGAATCGAAGATCGACACGCCGACGTTCGTGGTGGATTACCCGCTCGAGCTTTCGCCGCTCGCGAAGCCCAAACGCGGCAACCCCGCGCTCACGGAACGCTTTGAACTTTTTGCGCGCGGCCGTGAACTCGCGAACGCATTCTCCGAACTGAATGACCCGCTCGACCAACGGCGGCGGTTCGAGGCGCAGGCGCGCCTCAAGGCCGCGGGCGACGACGAAGCCAGCGGCGTGGATGAGGACTACCTGCGGGCAATGGAATACGGCATGCCTCCGACGGGCGGTGTGGGAATCGGGATGGACCGCCTGTTCATGTACCTTACGGGGACGAGCCACATCCGCGACGCGATCCTCTTCCCGACGATGCGCCCCGAGTGAACGCGCCGTGAAGCAGCCGCTCTCGCGGCTCGAGCTCGAGATCGCGTGGCGCTATTTGCGAAGCCGGCGCGGCTCCAGGCTCCTGTCGTTCATCACCGTCATCGCAATCGGCGGAATCGTCGTCGGCGTGAGCGCGCTGATCGTGATCATCGGCGTCATGAACGGCTTGCAGACCGACCTGCGCGAGAAAATCCTCGTCGGGAGCCCGGACATCCGGGTGCTGGCGTACGGCGAGGAACTTCGCCTGCCTGCGTGGCGGGGGTTGCTGGACACCGTTCGCGCGAAACCGGGTGTGGTGGCGGCGGCCCCGGTCGTGCTGACGCAAGCGCTGATGCGCAAGGAGCCCGGCAACTACATGGAGGGTGTGCAGATCGCCGGGATCTCTCCCCGGGGAGCCGGCGGTCCCGAAGTGACGACGATTCGCGATCACGCGGTCGAAGGCGATTTCAAGTTCGAGAGCTCCGACGGTACGCGCCATGGCGTGGTTCTCGGCAAGCTCCTCGCCAATCGCTTCTCTGCTTCGATCGGGTCGAAGCTCGTGATGATGACGAGCGCGCAGGTGAATCCGGTCACCGGGATGCCCGTTCCGCACATCGTCCCGTTCGAAGTCACCGGAATTTTCGAGACCGGGATGTACGAGTACGACAACCAGTACGTTTACATGGACATGCCTGCCGCGCAGGACCTTGCGGGTCTCGACACCGCCGTCTCCGCCCTCGAAGTCCGCGCGGTGAGCCGCGCCGCGGCGCCGGCGGTGGCGGAGGGGATGCAGCTCGAGTTCCCCTACCATACGGTCGACTGGCAGGAGCAGAACTCGTCGCTGTTCAAGGCGCTGTCGCTCGAGAAGCTCAGCATGAGCGTCATCCTGAGCCTGATCGTCTTCGTGGCGGCGTTCAACATCGTCGGCACGCTCACCATGGTCGTGCGCGACAAGACGCGTGAGATCGGCATCCTCAAGGCGATGGGATTGCCGTCGGCATCCGTCAAGCGAATTTTTCTCGCGCAGGGCCTCGTGATCGGCATCGTCGGCACGGGGATCGGCCTCGTGATCGGGCTGGTCGTCGGGCTCGCAATCGGCCGGTGGCAGCTCATTGCGCTCGACCCGCAGACCTACTTCATCGACCACCTTCCGGTGCAGATGCAGCCGCTGGACGTCGTGCTGATCGTCGTGTTCGGCCTGCTGGTCGCGATGGTCGCGACGCTCTACCCGGCTATTCAGGCGTCGCGCCTGTACCCGATCGAGGCGATCCGCAGCGAATGATCGCTCCCGAGATCGTTGCGCTCCCGGACCCGCCCATTGCGGCGCCGATGCTCGAGGCCACCGGCGTCGTCAAGGTCTTCCATGGCGGCGATGGTGCCGAGGTGCGCGTCCTCGAAGGTGTGGACCTCGCCGTCTCGCGCGGCGAGATGGTCGCAATCATTGGCGGGAGCGGCGCCGGCAAGAGCACCCTGCTGCACGTGCTCGGGGCGCTCGAGCGCCCGACCGCCGGCGAGGTCCGCCTCAGTGGCGAGCGAGTCGTGGCGCTCGACGATGAGTCGCTCGCGGAGCTGCGGAACCGCACCGTCGGTTTCGTATTCCAGTTCCACCACCTGCTGAAAGAGTTCTCCGCGCTGGAGAACGTGATGATGCCGCTCCGCATCGCGGGGCGAAGCGTGGGGGAGTCGCGCGACCGCGCCCGGGCTCTGCTCGTGCGCGTCGGGCTCGAGCACCGCCTGAGCCACCGGCCGGCGGAGATGTCGGGCGGCGAGCAGCAGCGCACCGCGGTCGCGCGCGCGCTCGCGATGGAACCGCCGCTGCTCCTGGCCGACGAGCCGTCGGGAAATCTGGACCACCACAATGCCGAGGCGCTCCACGACCTGTTCGCAGAACTGGCCGCCGAGCTGGCGATCGGCCTGGTGATGGTCACCCACAACCCGTCGCTCGCCGCCCGGGCCGACCGGATACTACTTCTCGAAAGCGGTCACCTTCGCGATAATTCAGGTAACGAGGGTGCCGTCTGATGCTTTGTGAACAGTGCCATGAGCGGGATGCCGTCCTGAACCTGACGCGGATCGTTGCCAACGCGGTCACGCAGGTTCACCTGTGCGAGAAGTGCGCCGCGGAACAGGGCATAGAGACCACGGTCTCGATGCCGAAGCATCCGCTCGGCGACTTCCTCGACGCGGTGCAACAGCAGGCGCTGCAGCATCCTGGCGACGCCGCGACATGTTCCAACTGCGGTACTTCGCTGAAGGATTTTCGCGCGAGCGGCCGCCTCGGATGCGCACTGTGCTATCGCGCGTTCGAGCACAGCCTGCGCGACCTGCTGCGCCGCGTGCACGGGAACGCCCAGCACGTGGGCCGCCGTTACCAGGTCCCGAACCCGGCGCTGCTCGAGCGCGACGCGAGCATCGGCGCCCTGCGCGCCCGGCTCCAGCAGGCCGTCGAGCGGGAAGACTTCGAGACGGCTGCCGCGCTGCGCGACCAGATTCGCACGCTCGAGCTCAGCGCACGGTGACAACGCGATGACGCTCGACCTCTCGCTCCTGCCCGATGGCGGCGTGCCATGGCTCGCGGCGAGCGGCGAGCACGCGGACATCGTCCTGTCGTCTCGCATCCGCTTTGCGCGCAATGTGGCCGGCTACGCGTTCACGGCGCGAGCGCGCGACGGCGAACGGCTTCGCGTGCTCGCCCAGGTGCGCGATGCCGTGCCGCGCGTGCCGAGTCTCGCCGGTGCTGCATTGCTCCGCCTGGACGAGATGACGGTGATCGAACGCCAGCTGCTCCACGAGCGGCACCTCGTCAGCAAGGAGCTCGCCGCACTCGAGAGCGGCGTGGACGCCCGGAGCGGATCGGCCGTGCTGGTGTCGAACGACGCCGGCGTGATGGTCAACGAGGAGGACCATCTCCGCCTGCAGGTGTTCCGGTCGGGATTCGACGTCGCGGGCGCCTTTCAGGCGGCAACGAAGCTCGATCGCGAGATCGGCGGGGAGCTGCCGTACGCGTTCCACCAGGAGTTCGGATTCCTCACCTCGTGCCCGACGAACACGGGCACCGGTATGCGCGCATCGGTCCTGATCCACCTGCCCGGACTGGTGCTGACGCAAGAGGTCGCCAAGGTCCTTCAGGGGCTCCAGCAGATGGGGCTGACGTATCGCGGCCTTTACGGCGAGGGAAGCGAAGTCATCGGGAATTTCTTCCAGATCTCGAACCAGACCACGCTGGGGCGCTCCGAAGACGAGCTCGCGGAGCACCTGGCGCGGGTGGTCCGGCGCGTGATCGAACAGGAGGCGGAAGCCCGCCGTGTGCTGTTGCGCGACGCGGGTTATATTATAGAGGACAAGCTCTGGCGGGCGTACGGCACGCTGCGGCATGCCCGCAGCCTGCCGGCCGATGAAGCCATGAACCTGCTGAGCGGGGTCAGACTGGCTGTAGGACTGCAACTGCTTTCGGGCCTCAGTGTATATACCCTCAACAAGCTCCTGATATTCAGTCAGTCGGCGCACCTCTCGCTTGAAGCGGGGCGGACGCTGACGGAGAGCGAGGCGAACTTGGCACGTGCGCGGCACGTGAGGCAGGTACTCGCGAGCGAGGCGGGGCTCGCCGACCGGTGACCGGTCGGCAGCGGCTCCTACGACTGGGGAACTCATGAACGGTTACAACTTCACGGAACGGGTCCGCAAAGTCCTCGCCATGGCACGCGAGGAAGCCGCGCGCCTCCACCACGAGTATGTCGGGACCGAGCATATCCTGCTCGGGCTGATCCGCGAGGGGGAAGGTGTCGCCGCGGCGGTGCTCCAGAACCTCAACGTCGACCTCGACGAGATCCAGCAGAAGATCGAGGAGACGGTGAAGAAGGGGAAGGCGTCGCAGGCCACCGGGCCCGACCTCCCATACACATCGCGTGCGAAGAAAGTTCTCGAGCTCGCCATGGGCGAAGCCCGCGAGCTGAACCATAGCTACGTCGGTACCGAACACCTCCTGCTCGGGCTGCTCCGCGAGGAGAAGGGGATCGCCGCGCAGGTGCTCACCGACGCTGGCGTAAACCTCGACGCCGCCCGCGCCGAGACGCTTCGCCTGCTCGGCACCGAAATGCCGCAGACTGGAACGGCGACTGCGGGCGGGTCCGCGCCGCCGGCACAGACGCCCTCCACCAAGGGCGAAAAGAAATCCAAGACGCCGGCGCTCGATCATTTCTGCCGCGACCTCACGCAGCTCGCCGCCGAGGGACAGCTCGATCCGACCATCGGGCGCGCGAAGGAAATCGAGCGCGTGATGGAAGTGCTGACGCGCCGCAAGAAGAACAACCCCGTGCTCATTGGTGAGCCGGGCGTGGGCAAGACGGCGATCGTCGAAGGCCTGGCCCAGCTCATCGCGAACGGGACGTGCCCGGATTCGCTCCGCGACAACCGCGTCCTCTCGCTCGACATGGCGGCGGTGATCGCCGGAACGAAGTATCGCGGCCAGTTCGAGGAACGCCTCAAGGCGGTCATGAATGAGATCGCGCAGAACAAGAACATCATCCTGTTCATCGACGAGCTGCATACGCTGGTTGGAGCCGGCGCCGCGGAAGGTGCGATAGACGCGAGCAACATGCTCAAGCCCGCGCTCGCCCGCGGAGAACTGCAGTGCGTCGGCGCGTCTACGCTGAACGAATACCGCAAGTACATCGAGAAGGACGGTGCGCTCGAGCGGCGCTTCCAGACGGTCGTCGTCGAGCCGCCTTCGGTGGACGAGACGGTGGAAATCCTCAAGGGGCTGCGCAAGCGGTACGAGGACCACCATCGCGTCACGATTCCCGACGACACGCTCGTGCTCGCGGCCAAGCTTTCGGAGCGCTACATCACGGACCGGTTCCTGCCGGACAAGGCGATCGACGTGATCGATGAAGCCGGTGCGCGAGCGCGCCTCGCGGCGCAGGTTCCGCCGCCCGAAGTCGCCGAGCTCAAGGCAAAGCTCGAGGGTGTGAACGCGGAGAAGGACGCCGCGGTGCGCGACCAGAACTTCGAGCGCGCGGCGGCGCTGCGCGACACCGAGCGCGAGCTGCAGGGCGACATCCGCGCGCGCCAGGAAGAGTGGGAACAGCGCCGCCAGTCGTTCCGCCCGGTGCTCGGCGAGGAGGAAATCGCGTTCATCGTGAGCCGCTGGACGGGCATCCCGGTAACGCGGCTGCAGGAAGCGGAGACGGCACGGCTGTTGCGCATGGAAGAGGAAATGCACGAGCAGGTCGTCGCGCAGGACGAGGCGATCAAGGCGATCGCGCGTTCGATCCGCCGCAGCAGGGCCGGCCTGAAGGATCCCAAGCGCCCGATCGGTTCGTTCATCTTCTGCGGGCCCACGGGTGTGGGCAAGACCGAGCTCGCGCGTGCGCTGGCGAAGTTCCTTTTTGCCGACGCGTCCGCGCTCATTCGCGTGGACATGAGCGAGTACATGGAAAAATTCTCGGTGTCGCGTCTCATCGGCGCGCCGCCGGGGTATGTCGGCTACGAGGATTCCGGGACGCTCACCAAGGCCGTGCGCCGCAAGCCGTACAGTGTGGTGCTCCTCGACGAAATCGAGAAGGCCCATCCGGACGTATTCAACATCCTGCTGCAGGTGCTGGATGAAGGACACCTCACCGACAACTACGGACGCGTGATCGACTTCAAGAACACCGTGGTCATCATGACGTCGAACGTCGGCGCGAAGGACATCACGCGGAACCGCACGCTCGGATTCGGAAACGCGGACACGCGCGCGTCGTTCGACAAGATGTCCGAGAAGGTGAAGGAGGAACTCAACCACACGTTCAATCCCGAGTTCCTCAACCGTCTCGACGACGTGATCGTGTTCCACCCGCTGTCGAAGGAACACATCTCGCTCATCGTGTCGATCCTCCTCCGCGACGTGCAGAAACGTCTCGGCGAGGAAGAGCTGACGCTCAAGCTTTCCGAGCCGGCGACGGACTTCCTCGTGAAGAACGGATTCGACGAGAACTATGGGGCACGGCCCCTGAAGCGAGCGATCCAGAAATGGATCGAAGACCCGCTCTCCGAAAAGATCCTGCTCGCCGAGTTTTCGAAGGGCGACGAGATCGACGTGGATGTCGCTCCAGACGGGGAGAAGCTGGAGTTCCGCGTGCTGGCGAGCTCGCCCAAAGCCTGACCGCCAAAAGCGCCGGAACTTGCGGGGCCGAAAGGGGTTACACACCCCTTCGGCCCTTCCTCACGTTATATTATGGAGCTATGCGAAAACTCTCCGTCGCCGCGCTCGCCATTCTGTGCGTGTGCCCGCCGCTTCGTGCCCAGGAAGGCGGCGCGGAACGGAGTTGCGCGACGCCGGATTCGATCGCGATCCTGGGGAACAAGCGCGTCGCAAGCACAACGATCCTGCTCGACGCGGGGCTGACACCGGGCACCCAGCTGAACGCGCCGATGGTCCAGCGCGCGATCAAGAACGTGTTCGCGGGCGGGCAGTTCGATGCGGTGAACATCGAGTGTGTTCTGTCCAAGACGACGCCGGTCAAGGCGACGATCCTCATCCGTGTCGTCGAGCGGCCGCTCCTCGAGGCGACGGACGTCATCGGGACCTCGGCGATCCCCGCATCGACGGTGAAGGAAAAGGTCGACCTCGTCTTCGGCAGGCCGATCGACCCGTCGGCAGTCGCTCTCGTGATTCAACACATCGACTCGATCTACCAGGCCAATGGCTACTACCTGGCCCGGATAGCCGCGGAGACCACGTACAGCGACAGCGCGCACGCCTCGATCATTTTTCACATCGACGAGGGGAGCCGGCTGGCGGTATCCGGCGTCCGTGTCTCTGGAAACAAGGCCGTTCCCACGCGGGACATCGTGGGGACGATGAAGGTGAAGCCGGAGGGATTCTTCTTCTGGCAAAGGGGCGAGTTCGACCAGGAGAACTACTCGAAGGATCTCGGAGAGCTGATTCCGCAGATGTACGCCTCGCGCGGGTACATCGACTTCCAGATCCAGAAGGACACGCTCGTCGTCGACCGGACACGCGGGAAGGGGCTCATCGACCTCAACGTCGCCGAGGGGCCGCAGTACAAGGTCGGCACCTTCGAGATCGTCGGCAACAGGCGCTTCACCGCAGATGACATCGCGCGGATGTACCCGTTCACCGACCAGAGCCCCTCGCTGACGGAACGGCTTGCGGCGCTCGTGAAGGGGAAGCAGACGCCGAAGGACGTGTTCAACGCCACCAAGTGGGACGATGCCACGCGCCAGATCAAGGACGCCTACGCGAACGAGGGATACATCTACTCGCAGGTGCGGCCGGTCGTCGACAAGGTGCAGACCGATTCCGGCGCGCGCGCGAACCTCCGCTGGGAAGTGCAGGAGGGGACGCCGGCGATCATCAACCGTATCGAGATCCTCGGCAACGACTACACGACCGAGACCTGCATTCGCGACCAGCTCTCGATCATCCCGGGGAACGTCTTCAATCAGCAGGCATTGATCGACAGTTACCGCCGCATCGAAAACCTCGGCTTCTTCGAGTCGCCCATCCCGCTTCCCGAGACGCGGCAGGCGGATGATCAGGGCGACGTCGATATCATCTTCAAGGTCAAGGAAAAGCGCACCGGAAACGTGAACTTCGGGGCGTCGCTGGGCCAGGGCACGGGGCTCGGCGGTTTTATCGGCCTCGATCAGCCGAACATGTTCGGCAGGTGCAAACGGGGCTCGATCAACTGGCAATACGGCGAGTTCATCAACGACCTCCAGCTCTCGTACACCGACCCGTCGTTGTTTCAGACGCGGACGTCGATGACGGACAACCTGTACCGCTCCGAGTCGCAGTACACGATCGCGAACCTCGGACAGTCCACCCGCACCGGCGGGTCGCTGCTGTTCACCTTTCCGTTCTTCGGTGCACACTACACACGCCTCGGCGTGTCGTACGGCATCGAAGCCGTGCGCTATGGCGGCACGGGGTTGCTCAGCGAAGTCACGTCGAACGACTGCCGGGGGTGCCTCCGGTCGACGCTCGGCATCAGCCTGACGCGCGATACGCGCATCGAAATGCCGTTCGCGACGGATGGTTCGCTGCAGACGTTCACGGCGCAATTCAACGGCGGGCCGCTCGGCGGCACGGCGTCGTTCCAGCAATACCGCACGGAGTTCAAGACGTACGCCACGCTGGCGAAGCTCGGCGGCGACAAGTCGGGCCCGAACGGCATGAAGCTCGTCGTCGGCCTCACCGAGCGCGGCGGCATGGTGATGGGCAACACCGGCCCGTTCTTCTCCACGCAGGAGTTCGCGCTCGGTGGCGTCCAGTACGGCGAGCCGCTGCGCGGGTATCCCGAGTTTTCGATCACGCCGCTCGGATACAATCCAAACACCAGCATTTCAAACGCCCTGCTGCAGTCGTTCGGCAACGTGTTCTTCACGTCGACCGCGGAGCTCGGCCTGCGCATCAGCTCACAGTTTTACGTGAACCTGTTCTACGACGCCGGCAACCTCTGGGCGCATCCGCGGGACTTCAATCCTACGCGGCTGTTCCGGGGTGCGGGCATCGGTGTGGGGACGATCACACCGCTTGGCCCGCTCGGCCTCGACTGGGCGTACGGGTTCGACCGCACCGATGCGCTCGGCAATCCCGACCCGAAGTTCATGATCCATTTCCGTCTCGGCCAGATCTTCTACTAACACCTGGGAGTTTCCATGTCCTCGATCCTTCGCGCGCTCGTCGGCGCAGCAACAGTCCTCGCCGCCGGCGCCGCCGCCCCGCTCGCGGCGCAATCCGCGGCGCCACAACGCTTCTCGTATGTCGATACGCGGAAGATTCTCGACGCCGCGCCCGGCCGTGCCGAGGCCGAAGCGCAGCTGCAGAAGGAAGCCACGGGATGGGATGCCGAAGTCAAGAAGATGCAGGACTCCAACGTCGCGCTGGTATCCGATTTCCAGAAAAAGTCGGGGACGATGACCCAGGCCGAGCGCGACAAGCAGACCAAGTTCATCCAGGACAAGCAGGCCGAGTGGCAAAAGCGCAACGACGAAATCCAGTCCGAAGCGGACAAGCGGAAGACGGAGCTGCTCCAGCCGATCCTCGACCAGATCAAGCTGGCGCTCGAGGACGTGCGAAAGTCGACCGGCGTGGATGCGATCTTCGACATCGGGCAGAATGCCACGATCGTCGCGGTGGACAAGAACCTGGATGTCTCGGACCGCGTCATCGCGCGGCTGCGCGTGCTTGGCCCGCCAACCATCGCAACGAAGGCCGAAACGCAAAAGGCCGCGCCGAAGCCGGCTGGCCCCGCGAAGCCGTCCGGCGTGCCGATCGCGGCGCCGTCGGGAATCGGCCGGCCGCCAAGAGTCGATACGAATACCACCAAGAAGCCGGGTTCGACGGCGCCCGGCGAGTAGCCGCGGCAGACCGGCGACCCGTCGACTGCGCGGACCCCCCACCGCGATGACCGACGCAGCGCCTTTTTCCATGACCGCCGCGGAAGTTGCGGCGGCGGTCGGAGGGACGCTCACCGGATCGGGCGACGCCGTCGTCAACGGCATCGCGCCGCTCGACCGTGCGTCCGCGCGCGAGCTCAGCTTTCTCGCGACGGCGAAGTACGCGCCACTGTTCGAGCGTTCGCTCGCGGGCGTGGTGCTCCTGACCGCCGAACTCGCGTCAGCGCCGGGGCAATGCGCGGCGCGCGTTGTCGTTGCCAAGCCGCACGACGCGCTGCTCTCACTGATTCCCCGCTTCTACAGCCCGCCGGCCCGCGAGGCCGGTGTGCACCCGACGGCGATCGTGTCGCCCGCGGCGCGCGTCGGCGCGGGCGCGACGGTCGAGGCGTACGCCGTGATCCGCGCCGGCGCGGAAATCGGCGATCGCGCGTGGATCGGATCGCACAGCGTGATCGGAGAGGGCGTGACCATCGGCGCGGATGTCCGGCTCCTCCCGCACGTGACGCTCTACCCGGGTACACGGCTCGGTGACCGCGTCACGGTGCACAGCGGGGCGCGCCTGGGGAGCGACGGCTTCGGCTACGTGTTCCGCGGCGGGGCGCACGAGAAGATTCCGCACGCGGGCCGCTGCCTGATTGGGAACGACGTGGAGATCGGGGCGAACTCCGCGATCGACCGCGGCAGCATCGACGACACCGTTGTCGGCGACGGCACCAAGATCGACAACCTCGTGCACATCGGGCACAACGTGCGGATCGGACGCCTCTGCCTGCTGATGGCGCAGGTCGGAGTGGCCGGGAGCAGCCGCGTCGACGACGGGGCGATCCTCGCGGGCCAGGTCGGGATCGCGGGCCACCTCACCGTCGGTGCCGGCGCGCGTCTGGCGGCGCAGGCCGGCGTGATCAGCGATATCCCCGCTGGTGAAACCTGGGGCGGGTACCCGGCGCGGCCGCATCGTGAATCGCTCAAGGCGAGCGCCGCGCTGTTCAAGCTGAGTGACATGATGAAGCGCATCGAGCGCCTCCTCGACCGCGAAGAGCAGTGAGCGGCCGGCGAACGATTCGCGTGCGCGCCGAGCTCTCGGGGGTGGGGCTTCACCTCGGGTGCGACTGCGCGCTGACGTTCGTGCCGGCGCAGGCCGGGCGCGGCATCGTGTTCCGCCGCATGGATCTCGCGGGGCATCCTGAGACGCCGGCGCTCGTGGACCGCGCCCGGCTCTCGGAGCGGCGGACCCAGCTCGGCGACGGCGAGGGAGCGCTGCACACGGTCGAGCACGTGCTCGCGGCGGTATCGGGCGCGGGGATCGATGACGTCATCATTGAGATGAGCGCGGCCGAGCCGCCGATTCTCGACGGAAGCGCGCGCCCCTTTCTCGAGGCGCTGCTGGCCGCCGGGATCGTGGAGCATGGCGGCACGGCCGCGGAACTGCGCCTCGGTGAGTGCGTGCGCGTGGTGGACGGTGAGTCCGTGTACATCGCGCACCCGTCGCCGGTGCTCGACATCGAAGTGAGCATCAACTTCCCGCATGCGATCGTGGGCGCACAGAAGGGAAGATGGGTGGTGAACGAGGCGACCTTCGCGGCGGAACTCGCCGGCGCGCGCACGTTCGGATTCGTGCGCGAAGTCGAGGCGCTGCGGGCGAAGGGACTCATTCAGGGTGCGTCGGCGCAAAATACGCTGGCACTCGACGACCACGGCGTGGTGGGGAACACCCTCCGCTGGCCCGACGAGTTCGTGCGGCACAAGGCGCTGGATATGGTGGGCGACCTCGCGCTGGCGGGACGCAGGGTCAAGGCGCGAATTTCAGCAGTCAAACCCAGTCATCGTGGAACCGTGACATTCGTGCGCGAGCTGCTCGCCCACAGTCACTCGGAGGGAAGCGTGATCGGCATCGAAGAAATCATGCGCGTGCTGCCACACCGGTATCCATTCCTGCTCGTCGACCGCATTCTCGAATTCGAGGAGAAGAAGCGGGTCGTCGGCATCAAGAATGTCACGATCAACGAGCCATTCTTTCAGGGCCACTTTCCCGGGCATCCCGTGATGCCGGGCGTGCTCATCATCGAGGCGATGGCGCAAGTCGGCGGGGTGCTGCTGATGGGAGCGATCGACGACCCCGAGAGCCGCGTGGTCTACATCATGTCGCTCGACAACGTGAAGTTCCGCCGGCCGGTCCGTCCGGGCGACCAGCTGCGCAGCGAGGTGACCATGGTTCAGGTGCGGGGGCAGGTCTGCCGGGTGCGCTGCGTGGCGACCGTCGACGGCGAAGTGGCCTGCGAAGCCGACGTCGCGGCAATGGTGCGCACCAAATGAGCGCCCACATCCATCCCACCGCGATCGTCGACAGGAAGGCCGAGATCGCGAAGGACGCCGAGATCGGGCCGTTCGCGATCGTCGGCCCGGGCTGCGTCGTCGGCGAAGGGAGCGTGGTCGAGGCGCGCGCGACGCTGCAGGAGAACGTCCGCATCGGCAAGAAGGTGATCGTCGGGATCGGCAGCGTCCTCGGCGGCAAGCCGCAGGACCTCAAGTTCCGTGGCGAGGTGACTCACGTGGAGGTCGGCGACCACACGACGATCCGCGAGTACGTCACGATCAACCGCGGCACGTCGTATTCGTTCAAGACGACGGTCGGCGCGAACTGCTTCCTCATGTCGTACTCACACCTGGCGCACGATTGTCACGTGGGCGACGGCGTCATCATGTCGAACGCCACGCAGCTCGCCGGCCACGTGACGGTCGAGGATTTCGTGATCATCTCCGGCGTGTGCGCGGTGCACCAGTTCGTGAAGATAGGCCGCCACTCGTTCATCGGCGGGATGTCGCGCGTGCAGAAGGACGTGCCGCCGTTCGTAAAGGCGGTCGGCAGCCCGATCAAGCTGTACGGGCTCAACACCATCGGCCTGCAGCGGCGCGGCTTCAGCGAGGAGGTCATCGCGGAGCTGAAGCGGGCGTACCGGCTGTTCTTCCGCTCGGAACTGAACGTCAGCCAGGCGCTCGAGCGCGCGGCCGCGGAGCTCAAGCCGTACGACGAGGTGAAGATGCTGATCGCGTTCGTCGAGGCGAGCGGCCGCGGCGTGACGGTATGACCAAGCCGCTCCGCGTCGGCGTCGCCGGCACCGGGAGCCTCGGATACCATCACGCGAGGCTGCTGCGCGGCGTCGAGGGCGTGACGTTCGCGGGGATCTACGAAGCAAACGCCGAGCGCGCAGCCGCCGTCGCGGCGGAACTCGGCGTCATGGCGCACGCGTCGCTCGACGCGCTCCTGTCGAGCGTGGACGCGCTCTCGATCGTGACACCTACACCGTTCCACCACGCGGTGGCCAAGGCGGCCCTCGAGGCGGGCAGGCACCTGCTCATCGAGAAGCCGATCACGGCCACCATCGACGAAGCCGACGAACTGATCGCGCTCGCGAAACAGAAAGGCGTGATGGTGCAGATCGGCCACATCGAGCGGTTCAACCGGGCGATCCGCGCGGCGCTGCCGCACGTGGACCATCCGCTGTTCATCGACAGCGACCGGCTCGCGCCGTTCAATCCGCGCGGATCCGACGTGGCGGTGGTGCTCGACCTCATGATTCACGACATCGACCTCCTGCTCACGCTGACGGGCGCGAAGGTGAGTGCGATTTCGGCGGTGGGGATCCCGGTGCTGACGCCGTCCGTCGACATCGCGAACGCGCGCATCACGTTCGAGAGCGGGGCCGTCGCGACGATCACCGCGAGTCGCGTGTCCAAGGACCGGATGCGCAAGCTCCGCATTTTTCAGCGCAACGGATATCTCTCGCTCGATCTCGCCGCCGGGACGGGCGAGATGTACCGGCTGCGCACCGGGATGGATCTCGCGGCGCTCGCGCGCTCGGCGCAGCCGCTCGAGGCGTTCGTCGAGCGTGTGGCGATTGACGCGCCCGAGGGTGAGCCGCTGAAGCTGGAACTCGAGAGCTTCGTCGCCGCGCTCCGCGGAGAGTCACCCATCGCCGTGACGGCGGAGGACGGCCGCGACGCGCTGGCGGTGGCGCTGCAAATCGTGCAGGACATCGAGCGGTCGCTCCCCGCGGGGCGCGTCTCCGCGGCCGCGGCTGCGCGGATCAGTGCGTGACGTCCTGATCCTCGCCGGCGAGGCGTCGGGCGACCTGCACGGCGCCGCGCTCGCGGAACAACTGCACGCGCTGCGCCCGGACCTCCGCCTCACGGGGACGGGCGGCGGGAGGATGCGGACGGCGGGCGTCACGCTGCTCGCGCAGCTCGACGGCGTCGTCGGGTTTCTCGCGCTCTTCCGGTACATCCCGGCGCACATCGCGCTCTACCGCAGGATTCGCGAACGCCTGCGCAGCGGCGACACGGCGCTCGTGGTGCTCATCGACTACGGCTTCTTCAACCTGAAAGTGGGTGCCGCGGCGAAGGCGGCCGGCGTACCGGTGCTCTACTTCATCACGCCGCAGGTGTGGGCGTCGCGCGCGGGTCGGATGAGATCGATGGCCCGCGTGATCACCAGGGCCGCGGTGATCCTCCCGTTCGAGGAACAGCTGCTGCGCGCGAACGGGATCGACGCGACGTTCGTCGGCCACCCGCTGCTCGATCGCGCGCGGGACATGCCTGATCGCGCGGAGGCGCGCCGCCGCCTCGGCATTCCGCCCGCCGCCGAGGTCCTCGCGCTTTTTCCCGGAAGCCGGGCGGGCGAGATCAAGCGGCTGCTCGGTGACTTTCTCGGCGTCGCGCGCGAGCTGGAGCGCAGGAGGCCGGGCCTGCACGTCGTGGTGGGCGTCGCTCCATCCGTGACGCTCGATCCGGCTGACGTGCCGTACCAGATGGTCCGGTCGGCCAGTCTCGACGTGCTGCGCGCCGCCGACGTCGCCCTCTGCAAGAGCGGCACGACGACCCTCGAGGCCGCGGTCGCGGGATGCCCGTGCGCCATCGTGTATCGCACCGGGGCCGTCGACTATGCGATCGCCAGGCGCATCGTGACAATCCCGCACATCGGGTTGCTCAACATCGTCGCCGGACGCGAAGTGGCGCGCGAGTTCGTGCAGGAGGCGTTCGAGCCGGTGGCCGTGGCAGATGCGCTCGCTCCGCTGTTCGATTCGGGCTCGCCGCAGCGCGCGGCGATGCTCGCCGGACTCGGCGAGGTGCGCGCGAAACTCGGCGAGCCTGGGGCTGCGGCGCGGGTGGCGCGCATGGCGTCGGAGATGGCGCGGTGACCACGCGCGCCGCAGATGCGCACGAGACACCGTCGAAGGCGGTCGACTGGCGCGTGCGCATTCTCCTCCCGATCGGGCTGCTGATGGTCGGGCTCCTCGCGCGAACGTGGCGGATTCGCGCGCGAAACGCCGATGGATGGCTGCGGATGCGCGCCGAGAAGAAACCGTGGGTGTTCGCGCTCTGGCACGCGGTGCTGCTTCCGGTCGCGTACAAGCACAGCGACGAGGGCGTCGCGGTGCTCGTCAGCCAGCACCGCGACGGCGAGCTCATTGCGCGCGTGCTCGCGGCCTGGGGCAACAGCACCGTGCGCGGGTCGACCACGCGCGGCGGCTCGCGTGCGTTGCTTGCGATGATCAAGGAACTGGAGCAGGGCATTCCGGTGGCGGTCACGCCGGACGGACCGAAGGGGCCGGCCCGTGAGTTCCAGCCCGGGGCGCTGATCGCGGCGCAACGTGCGGGCGTTCCGGTGATCGCCATCGCGGTGCACGCGGATCGCGCGTGGCGGCTGAAGAGCTGGGACCGGTTCATGATCCCGAAATTTTTCGCCCGTGTGACGTTCGCATATGGCGAACCGACCATGGTCAGCGGGGCGTCGCCGCGCGAAGCGGCGACGGAGACGGCGAGGTTCGAGGCGATCATGCACCAGGCCCAGGCGCGGGCCGAGGCGGCCGCCGATGCCTGAAGGTTTCGCGCAGCGCGTGTGGGAGTCGTCGTCGCTCACAGCCCGAATCGCGCGCGAGGCGCTTCGGCCTGCCGCGTGGGCGTATGGCGGCGTGGTTGCGGCGCGCAATGCCGCGTACGATCACGGGTGGTTTCGGTCGGCCGAGCTCGCGCTCCCGTCGATATCCGTGGGCAACCTCACGGTCGGTGGAACCGGAAAGACGCCGGTCGCCGCGCACCTTGCGGCGCGCCTCGCGGAGCGGGGGCTGAAGCCCGCGATCGTCATGCGCGGCTACGGCAGTGACGAATCGCTCGTGCACGCACGGTTGAATCCGGGCATTCCGGTCATCATTGCGGCGGACCGCGTGCGGGGCGCCATGGAGGCGCGAGGGGCCGGCCGCGACGTTGCCGTGCTCGACGATGCGTTCCAGCACCGTCGCGCACGTCGCAATGCGGACGTCGTCCTTCTCTCCGCGGACCTCGCGGGGCCGGTGCGGTCGCTTCCTGCGGGGCCGTGGCGCGAGCCGCTCGCGTCGCTGGCACGCGCCTCGCTCATCGTCGTGACCCGCAAGAGCGCGTCACCGGTCCGGGCGCGCGAGCTCCTGCTGCATGCCCGGCGTTTCGCTCCGGCCGCCGGTGGCGCCGTGATTCATCTGGCGGCCGACCGCCTCGTGAACTGGGCAACGGGGGAAGCGACGGCCCTGGCATCGGTCGGAGGACGGCGAGTGCTCGCGGCCGCGGGGATCGGCGATCCCCGCGCGTTCGCATCCCAGCTCGCGGATGCCGGTGCGCAGGTCGAACTCGTCGCCGAGCGGGACCACCATGCATACACGGCGGCGGACGCGGCGGCGCTGGCCGGCCGAGGCGAGAAAATCGGCATGCTCGTGTGCACACTGAAGGACGCGGTCAAGCTGGGTCCCGTGTGGCCTCGCGCCGCGCCCCCACTATGGTATCTTTCACAGCGCGTGGTGGTGGAGTTCGGCGCCTCTGATCTGGACGCAATCCTCGCCATGTTCAGCACCCCAAAACCAGCCAACTGACGTTTCACGCCGGGCGCATCCGGCCCAACATACGACTCGAATGGCCCCCGACCTGCTGCTGCCGACGAACACCATCGTCCGACCCGACAAGGATCGGTTCCTCTCCGAAGAAAACCCGTTCGAAGCCATGATGGCGCGGTTCGACCGCGCGGCCGAACTGCTCGACCTCGAGCCGGGCATCTACAAGGTGCTCCGCAAGCCCGAACGCTCGATCATCACCCATTCGCCCGTCATGATGGACAATGGTGACGTCGAGGTGTTTACGGGGATCCGCGTCCTGTACAACACGTCGCGCGGGCCGGCAAAGGGTGGCATCCGGTTCGACCTGAACGTCACGCTCGACGAAGTCACGGCGCTGGCGGCATGGATGACCTGGAAGTGCGCGGTGGTGAACATTCCGTTCGGCGGCGCAAAGGGCGGCGTGATCTGCGATCCGCTCAAGATGAGCGCATCCGAACTCGAGCGCCTCACACGGCGCTATACGGCGTCGATCATCTCCACGCTCGGCCCGGACTCGGACGTCCCGGCGCCCGACGTCAATACAAACGAACGCGTGATGGCGTGGATCATGGACACCTACTCCATGCGCATGGGGCACACGGTCACGGCGGTCGTAACTGGCAAGCCGGTTGAGATGGGCGGGTCGCTCGGGCGTCGCGAGGCCACCGGCCGTGGCTGCTCGATCGTTACCAAGGGGGCGCTCGCACACATGGGAATGGAGGTGAAGGGCGCGACCGTCGCCGTGCAGGGGTTCGGCAATGTCGGGTCGATCGGCGCGCAGCTGTTGCAGCGCGAGGGATGCAAGATCGTCGCGATCAGCGACCGCACCGGCGGCATTCACAACAAGACCGGGATCGACGTGGACGATGCGATCGCGTACGTCGCGAAGCACAAGACGCTCGAGGGGTATCCCAAGGGCGACAAGATCACCAACGACGAATTGCTCACGATCGAGTGCGATGTGCTCCTGCCGGCCGCGCTCGAGAACGTGATCACGAAGAAAAACGCGCCGAAAATCCGCGCGAAGATCATCTGCGAGGGCGCGAACGGGCCGACGACGCCGGCCGCGGACGCGATCCTCGACGAAAAGGGCGTGTTCGTCGTGCCGGACATCCTCGCCAACGCGGGCGGCGTGACCGTCTCGTACTTCGAGTGGGTCCAGGATCGCGGCGGATATTTCTGGACAGAGAAGGTCGTCAACGAGCGCCTCACCGAGATCATGCAGCACTCGTTCAAGGCGGTGCTCGACCTCTCCAAGCAGCACAAGGTGAACATGCGCACGGCGGCGTACATGCTCTCGATCAGCCGCGTGGCGACGGTGCACAGGTTGCGCGGGATCTACGCGTGAACGGCGATGGAAGATGTAAGATGGAGGATCGGCCGACCCTCCATCTTTCATCTTCGATCTTCCATCGAAGTTCGTGTCGTCGGTGAAAGTTTCGATTGTTGCGGTAGGAAAGCCGCGTAACACAGCTCTCGCCGCCGCGATCCAGGATTACGAACACCGTGCCGCGCACTATTGGCCGCTCGAAGTGCACGAGGTCCGCGAGGAGCCGGCGAAATCGGTCTCCGCGGACCTCGTTCGCGAGCGAGAGGGGCAGCGGCTCGCCGACGCGGTGCCGGCGTCGGCTCACCTCGTCGCCTGTGATCCGGGCGGTGCATCGAAGACTTCGGAGGAGTTCAGCGCATGGCTGCAGGGGGAGCGGGAGCGGGGACACGATGTCGCGTTCGTCATCGGCGGTGCGTACGGGCTGTCGCCGGCCGTGCGTGCGAGGGCGCGCACGCGCTTGTCGCTGGCGCCCTGGACGTTGCCGCACGAGCTCGCGCGGCTGGTGCTGACGGAACAGCTTTACCGCGCCGGCTCCATCGTAAAGCGCGAGCCCTACCACAAATGACGGAGATGGGAACGTGAGCGCACCGCGCGTCATCGGTGAGTCCATCGGCGGCGGGGCGCTCGCGCGCGCCGCGCTCGACGGCAGCGCCCCGGCAGGATGGTTTCTTCCGGCGCCGCGCGGAGTGGACGAGTGGCGCAGCCACGCCGAGGCGGTGCGCAGCGCGTTCCCCGGCGCGCGCTGGCTCGAGACGCTGCGTCCGGCGCTCTCGCCGAGCGGCGCGGCCGCGGAGCGGCTGGAGCGCGTGGCGGCGGGGCACGGCGTCGTCGTGACGACGGGCCAGCAGCCCGGCTTGTTCGGCGGGCCCGGGTACACCTGGCTCAAGGCGATTTCCGCGCTCGAGCTCGCCAACCGCCTCGAGCGTGAGATCGGCGTCCCGGTCGCGCCCGTGTTCTGGGCCGCGACCGACGACGCGGACTTCGACGAAGCCGCCTCGACGAGCGTGTCGCTCGGCGCGGAGGTCCGGCGCATCGCCATCGAGCGCCAGGGCGAGGAAGGACTCGTGATGGCGCAGGTGCCGACCGGCGACTGCAGCGCGCAGATCGCGATGCTGACGGACGCCGCCGGATCCGCGTCGCAGGCCGGGATTCTTGACGCGCTGCGCGCGGCGTACCACCAGGACGCGACGGTCGGCGGCGCGTACGTGCAGCTGCTCCGCGCCGTGCTCGAGCCGCTGGGAATCGCCGTGCTCGACGCGTGGCACCCCGCCGTGCGCTCGGCGTCGCGCCCGACGCTCGTCGAGGCGCTGAACCGCGCTGCGATGATCGACGAGGCCGTCGCGCTCCGCGGCGTCTCGATCGAGCGCGCCGGGTTTCGCGCGCAAGTCGCGCGCGTTCCGCGCCTCTCGCTCGTGTTCCGCAGCACGGTCGGCGTCAAGGAGCGCGTCCCGCTCACGCAGGCCGGCGACGCCGCGCGCCGCGACGATCTCGTGCTCTCCGCGAACGTGCTGTTGCGTCCGGTGGTCGAACGGCGGCTCCTTCCCACTGTCGCCTACGCGGGCGGCGCCGGTGAGATCGCGTACTTCGCGCAGGTCACCGCCGTCGCGGAGGCCCTCGGCGCGGCGCTGCCGCTGATCGTGCCGCGCTGGTCGGCGACCGTCATCGAGCCCGCCGTGGACCGGATGCTCGGACGCCTCGGCATGATGTTCGACGACGTAAAGTCGCCGCATGCGGCCGAGCGGCGGATCGCCGATCGTGCGATGCCGGCGGCCGTGCGCGATTCGCTGGAAGAACTGCGCAAGTCTGTGGAAACGCGCGTCGACGCCGTCGCCGCGAGCCTCGGGAGCCCCCCGCTGGTCACGAAGGAAGTGATCGAGGGCGCGCGGGTGCAGCTGCGCCACCGCGTCGAACGCCTCGAACGTCGCATCCGCGCTGCCGCCGGGCGCGGCGAAACCGCCGCGATGAACGATCTCGCGGCGATCCGCGCCGCGCTCATGCCGGGCGGCGCCCGACAGGAACGGCGCCTCAACTACCTGCCGCTCCTCGCGCGCCACGGGGACGTGTTGATCGAGCAGCTCCAGGCCGGTGCCGCGATTCACGCCGGCGGGCTGATCGGGAGCAAGTGACGGTCGTGGCAGGCGGCGCGGCGGCCGTGGCAGAGCGCCCGCGCAAGGCGGCCGGCGGCGCAGCGCTGGTGGCGGCCGGAATTTTCCTGAGCCGCATCATGGGGCTCATCCGCTCGCATTACTTCACGCGGTACCTCGGGACTTCCGATTCCGCGGACGCGTTCACGGCGGCGATCAGGATTCCGAACTTCCTCCAGAACCTGTTCGGCGAGGGCGTGCTGTCGGCATCCTTCATTCCGGTGTACGCGCGCCTCCTTGCCGAAGGCGACGAGGCGGAGGCGGGGCGCGTGGCGGGCGCGGTGTTTTCGCTGCTCGCGATGGTTGCGACGGTCCTCGTGACGATCGGCATCTTCGCCGCGCCGTACTTGATCGACGTTCTCACGCCGGGGTTCAGCGGCGACAAGCGCGAGCTCACCATCAAGCTCGTCCAGGTGATGTTCCCGGGCGTCGGACTGTTGGTGCTCTCGGCATGGTGCCTCGGCATTCTCAACTCGCACCGCCGGTTTTTTCTCTCGTACGTGTCGCCAGTCGCGTGGAACGCCGTGATGATCGGCACGCTGCTCATGTTCGGCGGCCGCGTGCTGCAGGCGAACCTCGTGCTGCTCGTCGCGGTCGCGTCCGTCGCGGGGGCCGCGCTGCAGCTGATCGTGCAGCTGCCGGTGCTGATGAAGCTTGAGAAGAAACTGCGTGCCTCGCTCGCCGTGCGCAGCGCCAATGTGCGGACGGTCGTGACGAACTTTGTCCCCGTGTTCTTCGGGCGCGGCGTGGTGCAGGTGAGCGCGTACGTCGACCAGTGGCTCGCCTCGTTCCTGATCGGCGGCGCCGTGTCCGTGCTCGGTTACGCGCAGACCGTGGCGCTCCTGCCGATTTCCCTGTTCGGCATGGCGATCGCGGCGTCGGAGCTTCCGGCGATGTCTTCGGCGATCGGCGAAGGCGACCGGGTGTCATCCGAAATCCGGCAGCGCCTCGACCACGGGCTCGCGAGGATCGCGTTCTATATCATCCCGTCTGCCGCCGCGTTTGTGCTGCTCGGTGATGTCATCGCTGGCGCGCTGTATCAGAGCGGGCAATTCACGCGCGAGGGAACCGTGTGGGTGTGGGGAGTGCTTTGCGGATCGGCCGTCGGACTGCTCGCCGGAACGATGGGCCGCCTCTACAGCTCCGCGTGGTACGCCCTGCGCGACACGGTCACGCCGCTCAAGTTTGCGATGATCCGCGTCATGCTGACGCTCGGGCTCGGCTACATTGCCGCACTGCATCTGCCGCACTGGCTCGGCATTTCACCCAAGTGGGGCGTCGCGGGACTCACGGCGTCGGCGGGCATTTCGGGATGGGTGGAGTTCTGGCTGCTGCGCCGCTCGATGAACGCGCGCATCGGATCCACGGGAGTCCCTCTCAAGCGGATCGCGACGCTCTGGCTCGCCGCGCTCGCCGCGGTGGTTCCCGCGCTTGGCGTGAAGGCCGTGGCGGGAATTGCGCATCCGGTGCAGCTGGCCGTCCTCGTGCTCCCGGTCTTCGGTGCCGCGTACTTGCTGCTCACGAGCGCAGTGGCCGTACCCGAGGCCGCCGAACTCCGCGGGCGGATCGCACGGGTGTTTCAGCGCGCGGGCTGACGCCATGCAGCAGATGCCGGACGCGATCGCGTCGAAGCTCGCCCACCTTCCCGAAACACCGGGCGTATATCTCTGGAAGGGCGCGGACGGCACGGTGCTCTACGTGGGAAAGGCGAAGCGGCTGAGGCCGCGCGTGCGCAGTTATTACGCCGACCAGCCGCAGAGTCCCAAGACGGCGATGCTGATGGCGCTCGTCACGGACCTCGAGACGATCGTGGTGCCTTCCGAGGCGCAGGCGCTGCTGCTCGAGTACAACCTGATCAAGGAGCACCGGCCGCGCTTCAATATCCTGTTGCGCGACGACAAGTCCTATCCGTACGTGAAGGTCACGGTGCAGGAGCCGTACCCGCGCGTGTTCGTCACGCGGCGCCTGTTGAACGACGGCGCGCGCTACTTCGGCCCGTATACCGACGTGGGCGCCATGCGCCGCGCGCTGAATATCGTGAAGCGCATCTTCACGGTGCGCTCCTGCAGCTGGGACATGCCGGCGCAGATGCCGGAGCGCGCGTGCCTCGACTATTACATCAAGCGGTGCAAGGGGCCGTGCATTTTCGCACAGTCGCTCGAGGACTACCGCGCGATGATCGAGGAAGTGCTCGTCTTTCTCGACGGGCGTACGGATGAAGTGGTGCGCCGCGTGAAGGGGCGCATGCAGGCGGCGTCGGAAACCATGGACTACGAACGGGCGGCGGAACTTCGCGACGCGCTCGCGCACCTCCAGCACATGGAGGAGCCGACCGTCGTGCTCGAGGTGGACGGCGGGGAGCGTGACGTGGTCGGGTTCGCGCGCGACGGCGAGGACGCCTGCGTGACCATCCTGCGGATCCGCGGCGGCAAGCTGCTGGGCCGCGAGCACCGTTTTCTGGAGCACATCGAAGACGAACCCGACCCGCAGGTGCTCGGCGCGTTCCTCGTGGCGAGTTACCTCAGCTCGGCGGAGAAGGGCGAGGAGCTGCTCATTCCGTTCGATTTCGAAGACCGTCCGCTGCTCGAGGAAGCGCTTGGGAAGCAGACGCACGTGCGAATTCCCGAGCGCGGGTCGAAGCGCGAGCTGATCGACCTGGCGGAACAGAACGCCCGCCATCTGCTGGAAGAGTTCAAGCTCGCCGGACTCGAGGCCGACGAGCGCGCGGCGGACCCCGTGTACGATCTGGGCCGCGAACTCGGCTTGCACCGGATCCCACGGGCGTTCGTCTGCTTCGACATGTCCACGGCGCAGGGGCGTGACAACGTCGGCTCCATCGTCTGGTTCGAGAACGGGCGGCCGCGCCGCTCGGAGTACCGCACGATGCGAGTGAAGAGCGTGGATGAGGCGCACGGGCCGGACGATTTTGCATCCATGCGCGAAGTGGTCACCCGCTATTTTCGCCGCCGCGTGGAGGAGAAGAAGACACTCCCCGACCTCGTGATGGTGGACGGCGGGAAGGGCCAGCTCTCGGCCGCCGCCGAGGCGCTCGCGGCGCTCGACCTCACCGCGCTTCCGCTGATCTCGCTCGCCAAGCGTGAAGAGGAGATTTTCGTCAGCGGAAAATCGGAGCCGCTGCGCCTCCCAAGGCGCTCCCCCGCGCTTAGACTACTGCAGCAGGCGCGCGACGAGGCGCACCGAACCGCCGTCACCTACAATCGCAAGCGCCGCGCGATCCGCACGGTGACGTCGGAGTTGTTGAAGATCCCGGGAGTCGGTCCGGTGAAGCGCAGGGCCTTGCTGACCGCGTTCGGCAGCATTCAGGGCGTGCGCGCGGCCACTCCCGAACAAGTCGCAGAGCTGCCGGGTTGGTCTGTCAGCGCCGCTGCGAAAATGCTCGACGCGCTCAAGCAGTCCGATCCCACGGCATCCGCGCCCGACGCTCAGGCGCCGCCATCCAGCGAATCACATCCATCGAACGACAAATGACTGCATCAAAGTGGACCCTGCATTGCTCCGCCTGCGCATACACGGCGCCAGGTGACCGCCTCGCCTCCGTCTGCCCGGACTGTGGGCAGCCGCTCACCGTTCGTCTTGCCTCCGTGCCGCGGTCCGCGGTGGGCTCCGACTGCTCGATGTGGCGCTATCACGCCGCCATGCCGATTCTCGACGGCGAACAGCGCGTCTCGATCGGCGAGGGGATGACGCCGCTCATCGAGCTTCCGCACATCGCGAAGGAATCGGGCGTGCGACGCCTGTGGGTGAAGGACGAAGGGCAGAACCCGACCGGCAGCTTCAAGGCGCGCGGCCTCTGCATGGCGGTGACGCGCGCAAAGGCGCTCGGCCTGCCCGGCGTGTGCGTCCCGACGGCGGGGAACGCGGGCATTGCGCTCGCCGCGTACGCCGCCGCCGCGCGCATGCCCGCGCGCATCTATGCGCCGGCCACCACGCCGCCGCCGATCCTCGGCAGCATTCGCGCGTACGGGGCGCAGCTCGAGCTCGTCGACGGTCACATCGGCGACGCGGGGAAAGCGACGACGCAGTTTGCGAAGGAGAGCGGGTTCTTCAACGTGGCCACCGTGCGCGAGCCGTATCGCGTGGAAGGGATGAAGACGATGGGATTCGAAGTTGCGGAACAACTCGGGTGGAAGCTGCCGGATGCGATCGTATATCCGACCGGTGGCGGCGAAGGGACGATCGGCATCTGGAAGGCGATCGGTGAGATGGTCGAGTGGGGCTGGCTGGCGCCAAAGACCGAGATGCCGAAGATGGTGATCGCGCAGGCCGCCGGGTGCATGCCGCTGGTGCGCGCGTTCAACGAAGGCGCTGACCGTGCAGCCCCGTGGGAGAACCCGGCGACGCACGCGAGCGGACTGCGCGTACCCGGCCCGTTCGGCGATCGCTGGACGCTGCGTACGCTGAAGGAGAGCAAGGGCGGCGCGTTCTCGGCGTCGGAGGAGGAGATCCGGGCGGCGACGTTCCACCTGGCGTCCACCAGCGGCATCGACGCCGCGCCCGAAGGCGGCTGCGGCATCAGCGTCGCGAAGAAGATGGTCGAGGCCGGGCTCGTCTCGAAAGATGCTGAAGTGGTAGTGTTCAATACCGGATCGGGCGTGAGCTATCGCTGGTAGCGTCCGCATCCCGAATTCCTTTTCCGCACCCTGCAACGGTTCGACCGACTCGATGATTGCGATACTCGATCCATTCAGCGGGATAGCGGGCGACATGACGTTGGGAGCCCTCCTGGATCTCGGCCTCGATCCGGAATGGCTTCGGGCGCTCCCGGCGACACTGGGGCTTGAAGGGATCACGGTGCGCATCGAGCGTGTGAAGCGCGGAGAGATCGCGAGCTGGAAAGTGGATTTTGACGTCCCACCGCAGCCGCATGGCCGGCACCTGAAGCACATCAGGGCGATCGTCGATGCGTCGCCGGCGCCGGCGCACGTGAAGGAAAAGGCGAACGCGGCGTTCGAGGCGGTTGCGTCGTGCGAAGCGGAGATTCACGGCACGACGATCGAGAAAGTGCACCTGCACGAAGTGGGCGCGGTGGACGCCATCCTCGATATCGTCGGATCGGTGTGGGGGTTCGACCTGCTCGGCGTGACCGCCGTGTATTGCGGGACGATCGCGTTGGGCGATGGATTCGTCGACGCTGCGCACGGGCGGCTAGCCGTTCCAGCGCCGGCAACGCTGCGTCTGCTTGAAGGACAGCCCGTGCGGAACGGGCCACCGGAGAGCGGGGAACTCACCACGCCGACGGGCGCAGCACTCGTGAAGGTGCTTTCGCTCGGGGCGCCGCCGCCGGAGTACCGTCCGCTGAAGAGCGGCTATGGTGCGGGGACGAAGGACCCGAAGGGGCGCGCCAATGTATTGCGCATCACTCTCGGCGAGCTCGCTGAGGCAGGAGATGATGAACATGAGACGCTGAACGTGCTCGCCGCGGATTTGGACGACATGACCGGTGAGTACGTCTCCTCGGCGGCCGACCTCTTGCGCGATGCCGGCGCACTCGACGTCACGTTGCTCCAGACGATCATGAAAAAGGGCCGGCCGGGGGTGAGAATCGAAGTGCTGTGCCGTCCCGGCGACACTGGGCGCCTGGAGGAGCTCCTGCTTCGCGAGAGCAGCACGATCGGCGTGCGGCGTACCTCCGTGAGTCGGCGGGCACTCCCGCGCACCACGGGGTCCGTCGATGTGTTCGGACACGCAGTCGCGGTGAAGACCGTCAAGCTTCCGGGTGGCGGGGAGCGCTCCAAGGCCGAGTACGAGGACGTCCGCCGCATCGCGCGAGAGACCGGACGGACGACCGCCGACATTCTCGACGCGATCGCGAAAAAGTCGTAGGTGTCGGCGGGGTGAGGTGGGGAACAGCAACACCAAGTGCTCCACGGATTCATGGATTTCGCGGAGGAAGCCACTGATCGGACCTTTGGGGAACTGCGCGTGCCTTCTCGGGGCACCGTAGTTCCCCATTTGTAGCTTGATCAGTGGCTTGTTCCGTGCAATCTGTGGTAAGCGTTTTTTGAACTGCGAGGTCCGCAACACCTGTGGACGGTGCGGTGGAACGGTAACTGCAACTACCCCACGGATCTCGCAGAACAAGCCACCGATCAAGCAAAAAAATGAAGGTATGAGTGCGCTGAATAAGAACGCTGTTCCCCAGGGGCTTGAGCAGTGGCTTGTTCCGTGCAATCTGTGGTAAGCGTTTTCAACGGCGAGGTCCGCAAGACCTGTCGACGGTGCGGTGGAAACGGCAACTGCAACTACCCCACGGATCTCGCAGAACAAGCCACCGGTCAAGCAAGAAAATGAAGGTATGAGTGCGCTGAATAAGAACGCTGTTCCCCAAGGGCTTGATCAGTGGCTTGTTCCGTGCAATCTGTGGTAAGCGTTTTCAACGGCGAGGTCCGCAAGACCTGTGGACGGTGAAGCCGGAACGGCAACTGCAACTACCCCACGGATCTCGCGGAACAAGCCACCGATCAAACGAACGCGAAGTCCGTGCAA
>JBIOHR010000019.1:0-33486 GCA_044449085.1 Gemmatimonadales bacterium
AGCGTCCGGACGTGGACGACGAGCTCCTCCGTCGCGAGCGTGCACAGCGAGTTCGCGCGCAGGTCGCCCGTGGCGGCGACGGTCATGACCGGCGTCGCGAGCTGCGCGAAGTCGCGTGGCGTGGCGCCCGCCGCCCACGGGATGAGCTCGTCGGGACTCTCCAGCTCGAGGTGACGGAGGATCGCGCCGAGGAGCCCCGTCTCGGGTTCGCGTCCGTCCGCTGAGCCGGTCACCACGCTGAGCGCCTTGCGCCCGATCCACGCGCCGCTTCCTTCGTCGCCGCACACCGGTCCCCATCCGCCGCAGCGCGCCATCTTCTGGCTCGGGCCGCGCCCATACGCCATTGAGCCCGTGCCCGAGATCAGCACGATGCCGGCTTCCTCGCCGAACGCATCGTTGAGCGCGATGACCGCGTCGGGCAGCACGACGAGTTCGTCGGCTAGGGCACGCTTCGACAGCGCGTCTTCGAACGCCGAGTACTCGGCGTCGCGGCCCACGCCGGCCACGCCAACGCAGAGTGCCGACGGCATCGTCTCGTCCATGTCGCACGCGGCGAGCGCCTCGCCCACCAGACGCGCGATCACGTCGGCTGAATGTCCGGCCTCACCGGGGCGCACGGCACTGGCCACGCCCGTGACGCTCGCGAGTTCCGCACCGCTCCCGTCCGCCACGATCACGCGCGTCTTCGACGCGCCGCCGTCGACACCAACCACAAGATTCGTCATGGTGGGGAAAGCAAAGAGGGTGCGGACATTTTTGCAACGCGAAGCCGAGGCTCAGGGCAGCCTGATCACTGGATTCCGCATGGCGGACAGAGTGCCGACCAACAACGTGATCGTCGTGCCGATCAGCACATACCACGGCCACGCGATGTTTGTGAACGGGCCGAGCGCTGCGGCGACCGATGGGAATGCAGTCCCCAACTGCTTGGCGAATACCACGACGGCCATGGCGACGATCCCGACCGCCATGCCGAGGATGGCGTCACGCTGTCTTGCCCGCGCATTGTAGATGCCCAGGAAGAACGCGCCGATGAGCGCGCCGTAGGTGAACGACGCGATCGAGAGCGCGACGACCACGACCGGCGTCTGACTCTCCGGGTAGAGCAGGGCACCGCCCGTGAGCACCACGCCCCACATCAGCGCGAACAGCCGTCCCGCGCGAAACGTCGCCGCCTCTGTGGGCGGCCGGCGCCGGAGCGGAACCCAGATGTCGATGGTGGTCGCAGCAGCGAGCGAGTTGATCGCGCCCGAGTGCGTGCTCATGGTGGCGGCGACGATCGCCGCGACGATCAGGCCGAGCAGCCCTCGCGGCATGTGCTCGAGAATGAACGTCGGGAAAATCGCGTCGGGAGTGGCGAACGCGCGGCCGGCGTACAGCGCCCAAAGACCGAGGCCGACCGTGAGAAAGAGCGCGATCTGCACGAAGACCACGAGCCCGCTGCCGATGATCGCCCGTTGCGCGTCCTTGAGCGAGCGCGCCGACAAGAGCCGCTGCACAATCAGCTGGTCCGTGCCGTGCGATCCGATCGCGAGGAATCCACCGCCAATGATCCCTGCGAAAAGCGTGTACGGCTGGTCGAACCCGGTGTAAAGACTCACGGACTTGAGCTTCCCCGCCGGTCCCGCCTGCGAGAGGATCGTCCCCCATCCGCCATGAACGGCGTCACCGAGGAGTACAATGGCGCAGATACCGCCGGTGAGGTATACCGCGGCCTGCAGCAGCTCGGTCCACACCACGGCCCGCATGCCGCCCCGCCAGGTGTACGCGATCGTGAGGGCGCCGAGGACGAGGATCGCCGACGGCATCAGGTATTGTCTCGGCAGCACCGGCCCCATGATCAGCGCGATCGGGATCGCGGTCGCGAACACCCGCACCGAATCGGCCAGTGCCCGCGTTCCCATGAAAACGATCGAGGCGAAGCGGCGCGTCTCCGGACCGAAGCGCGTCTCGAGCAGCGTGTACGCGGTAACGAGCTTGCCGTCGAAGTAGCGCGGCAACAGCACGAACGCGACGACGACCCGGCCGACGATGTAGCCTGCGCAGATCTGCAGGTAGCCGAGGTTCCCCGCGTAGGCGATGCCGGGGAACGAGATGAATGTGAGCGCGCTCGTCTCCGAGGCCACAATAGAAAACATGACCGCCCACCATGGCAGTGAGCGGTCAGCGACGAAGTATTTCTGTGCGTCCTTCTGGTTTCTTCCGAGCCAGACCCCCAGCGCGGTGGTGCCGGCGAGGTATGCGACGAGGACTGCGAAGTCTACGGCGCCAAACCCGCTCGCCGGCAAATTCTTCTATTCCGGCTTACGCGGAGAAAGAACTGCCGCAGCCACACCCGCCGGTCGCATTGGGGTTCTTGAACGTGAACCCCGAACCCTGCATCGACGTGACGTAATCGACCGTCATGCCGCTGAGGTATTGCATCGAGAACGGATCGACGAACACGTTGAACCCGTCCTGTGCGACGATCGTGTCGTCGTCAGCCGGCTTGTCTTCGATCAGCAGGCTGTACTTGAAGCCCGAGCATCCGCCGGGCTGGACCGAAACACGCAGTCCGCCGACGTCGGGCGATACGTTCTCCGCCACCATGAACTTCCTGACCTCGACGGCCGCGGCGGGGGTCATCGCCAGCAGCACTTCCGGCTGGTTGATCGTGCTCATATCGCTGTGCCTCCTTAGTGCAACCTTAGCGAGCGCTTCTACGCACTACGCCGTAATTATACACCAATGGAAATCGAATCTCAAGGAAAACGGCTGCTCCGGCGGGCGGGGATCGGGCTGCGAATCGTACTGGGATTCGGTGTCCTGATCGGGAGCGCTGCGCTCGCGTGGAAGGGGCTCACCAAGCCCCAGGCGCGCCCGAAGCAGGTGATTGTGGACAAGGACCGACTCGGCCCTGGCGTCCTTACGGTTGCGGTTGCTGCCGTCGACCTGGAGCTGATCGCGCCGGACGGCCGGCGCGTGCACACTGCGTCGAAGAGTGACACGTCGATCACACCCGCACCGGGTGCGGAGGGGCGCGTGGACTGCGCCGGATTTGGATCGGGAAAGCAGGACGACACCGAGTGCACCGCGACGATCACGCTCCAGAATCCGGTGTGGGGAGACTACAAGTTGCGCGTATCGTCGCCGGATTTGCGCGGTGAGACCATCACGGTCGGCTGGACGGGCAGCACCTTTCCGCGGCCGGGCGCGACGAGCGTCAATGTGACGGTGCAGCCGCGCCAGACGGTCGAGTTCTCGATGATCGTCGCGCCGGAGGGGGCATCGCAGAAGACGGCGCCGGTCGTCGTGCACCAGTAAGAAGCTCAAGAACGGGTAATCGGTAATAGGTCGCAGGTTGTCGGTGGTGGCTTACGACCAATCACCTGTGACCGACTACCGACTGCTCGCTTTTCACCGCCCGCGGTACACCATCACGGTATCCGCGATCTCCTGTCTCACAGCGGAAATCTTGTTGTTCGCCCGCGTCGGGTTCACCCGGTTCGTGAGCAGCACCACGAACACATCGTGCGCCGGATCGATCCATATTGACGTCCCCGTGAACCCCGTGTGACCGAACGCCGGCCGCGTCATCAGGTGTCCGGCGGAATTTTTTCCGGTCGGCGTTTCCCATCCCAGCGCGCGGTTCGAAAAGACCGAGTCCTGCACCGTCGTGAACTGCCCGATCGTCTCCGGACTCCAGATTCGGACACCGTCCAGCGTGCCGTGGTTCAGGTACAGCTGCGCGATCCGCGCGAGGTCGCGTCCGCTGCTGAACAGTCCCGCGTGGCCCGACACGCCGCCGAGCATGGCCGCGTTTTCGTCGTGGACTTCGCCGCGGAGGTGACGCTGGCGCCACGGATCGATCTCGGTGGGCGCAATGCGCGGAAGGAGCGCGGCCGGCGGCAGGAACATCGAGTCGTGCAGGCCGAGGGGAACCGCGATGTGCTTCGAGAAGTATTGATCGATACGCTCTCCGCTTACCGCGCGTACAATCTCGCCCAACAGGATGCCGCCGATGTCGGAGTACACCATCCGGACACCGGGCAGCGTGTCGAGCGGCGTCGCGTAGGCGAGTGCGAGGGCCGACGTCGCGTCCTGCGCCTCCTTGTACAGCGGGCGCCAGGCGGGGAGACCCGAGGAGTGCGTGAGCAGGTCGCGGACCGTGACCTTGTCCTTGTTCGGGCCTGTCCAAGTGGGAAGATACCGCTGCACCGGAGCGTCCAGGTCCACCTTGTGCTCTTCCACGAGCTGCATCATGGACGACGTGAGCGCGATCACCTTCGTCAGTGACGCCATGTCCCACAGCGTGCTGTCGTCCGGAACGGGCGACGGTGCCCAGTCGAGATGTCCCGCGCCGTATGCGGCGAGAATCCGGTCGTGCGTGCCGGCGACGACGAACGCGCCCGGGAACGCGCTGTCCGCCACGGCGCGGTCGAGCGTCGCGCGCAGCGAGTCGTACATCGGCGTATCGCGCTGTAACTTCTCGAGGGAGTGCAGCGGGGCGATCGCGCCGATCACGAACAACGGGAGCACACGTTGAATCCTCATCGCGGTATCCGGCTCCTGACCGTTGGTGCGTGCGTTGGTGTTTCCATCGGAGGCTCCTCACTGGCCGCCCAGCGCGGCCCGGAGCCCGAGCGCCGCACCGTCCAGAAAGTAAAGCCCGGCATCACGGTGCTGCTGGAGAAGCGCATCGGCCTCATCCAGCACCGACGGGTTGCCCTGATCACCAATCAGGCGGGACAGGACGAGAAAGGGAAGTCGGACATCGACCTGCTGCGCACCGATCCGCGCGCGATGAAAGCGCGGGTGGACCTCGTGGCACTCTTTGCACCGGAGCATGGAATTCGCGGGACCGAGGACCACACCAACGTTGCCAAGGAGGTCGACGCGAAGAGCGGGCTCGTCGTGCACTCGCTGTATGGCGCACAGACCATCGCACCGCCCGATTCGCTGCTCGTGGGAGTCGAAACGATAATCGTCGACCTGCCGGACGTCGGGACCCGCACCTGGACCTTCACGGGCGTGATGCTGTACACGCTCCGCGCCGCGGCGCGCCACCACATTCCGGTGCTCGTGCTCGACCGGCCCAACCCCATCACCGGAACGCGCACGGAAGGCCCGCTGCTCGACTCGGCGCTCGCGAATCCGGATGAACCCGCGCCGGGGAAGCCCGGCAAGGCGTACGCGCTGTATCCCGTTCCTCTGCGCCACGGAATGACGATGGGGGAGATGGCGCTCCTGTTCAACGACCGGCTGCATATCGCGGCGAACCTGACCGTGGTGCCGATGGAAGGGTGGTCGCGCTCGAGCTGGTACGATGAAACCGGACTGAAGTGGGTGCGGCCGTCGCCCAACCTGCCGACACTCACGAGCGTCCTGCTGTATCCGGCACTCGTCGCGTTCGAGGGGACGAACGTCTCCGTTGGCCGTGGAACGGGAGAGTCGTTCCAGCGCATCGGCGCACCCTGGATGCGGTCGAAGGAAATCGTCGACCTGCTGCAGGACCGCGTGATCCCGGGCGTGAAGTTCGAAGCCGACCACTTTACGCCGGACTCCCCGACCGACGGCAAGTACGGCGGCGTGTCGCTGCCGGGAGTGAGGATCATCGTCACCGATCGCGACCGGGTGAACCCCGCGCGTATTGGAGCGACGCTGTTATGGGCGATCCTGCAGACCTCGCGCGACTCGCTGAAGATCAGCGACACCACGTTCGATGAACGGTTCGGTGCCGCGCGGATCCGCGAGGCGCTGCTCCGAGGCGAGGATCCCGACACGGTGATCGATCGCGAACTTCCCGCGATCATTGCGTTTCGCGAGTCGATTGCGGGCTACCTTCTGTATCGATAGGGCACCACCGTTGCCGCCCCCGCGCCCCCTCCGTAGCTTGTCCCGAGTATGAAATCACTCTGGGACTCGGTGAAAAGAGGCTATCTCCGTCTCATTGAGCCGGTGGCCGAATTCCTCGTCAGGCGGCGCGTGAACCCGAACGTCATTACGACGATCGGCACCGTGTGCACCATCGCCGCGGCGGTGACCTACGCGTTCGGCCATATCAGCATTGGCGGGTGGATCCTCGGACTCACGGCGCTCTTCGACGTGCTGGACGGCATCGTCGCCCGGCGCACCGGGCGAGAGACCAAGTTCGGCGCGTTCTACGACTCGTCGCTGGACCGGGTCTCGGATGGTATGATCCTCGGCGGCCTTGCCGTGTTCTACGCGACCGACACGCCCCGGCACAGCGTCGCGATGGTGATCATCTGCCTGCTCGCGATCATCGGAACCTTCCTCACGTCCTACACGCGGGCGCGGGCCGACGCGCTCGGCATCAACGCAAAAGTCGGGATGATCCAGCGCGTCGAACGGGTCGTTCTTCTCTCCGCGCCGCAGGCGCTGTTCGGCCTCGCATTCCACGGGCTCGTTCTCACGGCGATCGTCACGCTGCTCGCCGTCACCTCGTGGATCACTGCGGTGCAGCGCATCGCCTTCGTCTACGCGGCGACCACACCGGCCGGCGAACGCCGCAACCAAGCCCGAAACCAGGCCGTGGAACACGCCGCGACCAACACGCCCGCTCCCGACGGCGCACGCGCCGCGGTGCACGCCCCATCTCCGCAGCCATGACGTCGAAGCAGACCAATACGCAGGTCCGGCCCGCCAAAGGCCGGCTCGGAATCCTCACGCCCGGCCTCGGTGCCGTCGCGACGACCTTCATGGCCGGCGTCGAGAGCATTCGCACCGGCCGCAGCAAGCCGATCGGCTCGCTTACCCAGATGGCGACCATCCGCCTCGGCAAGCGCACCGATCATCGGTCGCCGCTCATCAAGGACTTCATCCCGCTCGCCGCGCTCGACGACATCGTCTTCGGCGCGTGGGACCCGATTCCCGACGATGCGCTCACTGCCGCGCGAAAAGCGGGTGTGCTCGACGAACGCGACCTGGCGCCGATCGCGGAGTTCCTCGCGGGCATCAAGCCGATGCCGGCCGTATTCGACAACCATTACGTGACGCGCATCAACGGCGCGAACGTGAAGAAAGGCAAGAACAAGCGCGAACTTGGCGAGGCGCTGCGAAAGGACATCCGCGACTTCAAGGCGAAGCACACGCTCGATCGCCTCGTGGTCGTCTGGTGCGCGTCCACCGAGATCTACCTGAAGCCCGGCCCGGCACACGCGACCGTCGCGGCGTTCGAGAAGGCGATGGAGAACAACGATGACCAGATCGCGCCGTCGATGCTATACGCCTGGGCCGCGATCATGGAAGGCGTGCCCTTCTGCAACGGCGCGCCGAACCTCAGCGTGGATATCCCCGCGCTGCTCGAGCTTGCGAACGAAAAAGGCGTGCCGATTTCCGGAAAGGATTTCAAGACCGGCCAGACCTGGCTCAAGACCGTCATCGCGCCCGGCATCAAGGCGCGCATGCTCGGCTTGAAGGGGTGGTACTCGACGAACATCCTCGGCAACCGCGACGGCGAGGTGCTCGACGACCCCGCCTCGTTCAAGACGAAGGAGGAGTCGAAACTCTCGGTGCTGCACACGATCCTGCAACCCGACAAGTATCCCGACCTGTACAAGGATTTTTCCCACGTCGTGCGCATCAACTACTACCCACCGCGCGGCGACAACAAGGAAGGGTGGGACAACATCGACATCGTCGGGTGGATGAACTACCCGATGCAGATCAAGATCAACTTCCTGTGCCGCGACTCGATTCTCGCGGCGCCGATCGTGCTCGACCTGGCGCTCTTCTCCGACTTCGCCCACCGCGCGGGGATGAAGGGGATTCAGGAATGGTTAAGCTTCTATTACAAGTCGCCAATGGCCGCTGCGGGCCTGAAACCAGAGCACGATCTTTTCATCCAGCAGACCAAGCTGAAGAACACCCTGCGTCATCTCATGGGAGAAGAGCAGATCACCCATCTTGGGTTGGAGTACTACGCGTGAAGCGTGTGTGTCTGGCGTTGCTCGCGGCGGTGGTCGGCTGCGGTCCGGGCCCCAACGCCACGGACATGCGGGCCTTCACCGACGAGTTCGAGATGCGCATCGCCTCGGACGTCGTCCCGCCGCGCGCGATCGAACCGATCCACTACCGGATCACGGTGCGCGACCGGAAAACGCACGAACCGATCGCGAACGGACAGGGGCGGATTTTCGCGACGAATGCGGATGGGCATTCGATCTACGACGGCTTCACGTACGGCCCCGAAGTGGGCGTATACCACGCCACGCTGTTCTTCGTCACGGCGGGAGACTGGGCGATGAACCTCCAGTTCCGGCGCGACTCGACCAAAGCCCTCCAGAAACCTGACTACGATTGGCGGCAGACCGTGAATCCCGCCGCCGAGCCCGGGGACACCAAGCCATGAATCATTTTCACCGAACGACCGTCCTGCCCGGTGCGGCGCTCGCCGCCGCCGACGCTTTTTTCCCGACGATCGGCATGAAGCCGGTCTCCTCGACGGTGCGCAGCCGGCGGTTCGAGGGCACCGTGGGTGAGCCGGGCGAGCAGGTCGCCCTCGATCTCTCCGTCAGGATGGAGGGCGGCCACTACACCTTCGTCGAGGCGCAAACATCGGCGATGGGTGAGAGCCGCCTCGACCGCGGCGTGAAGAACTATTTCACGCGGCTGCACCGGCTGGCCGACCCAAGGCACGCGCTGAGCGCGTCGTACTGACCGTGCCCGCCAAGGGCGACGCCCGCGGCGCGAAACGGTCCTCCGCCGCGTCTGCCGTCGCCGGAAAGCTCCCGCACTCCGACAAGCTCGACCTCTACTACTGGATGCGCCTCACGCGCACGCTCGAAGAGCGGCTCGTGAACCTGCACCGGCAGAACAAGCTCGTCGGCGGCGTGTTCCGCTCGCTTGGCCAGGAGGCGGACGCCGTCGGCTCGGCGTTCGCGCTCGAAGACCACGACGTCGTCTCCTCCCTCACGCGAAACCTCGGCTCGCTGCTCGTGAAGGGCGCCACGCCGGTCGAGGTGCTGCGTCAGCACATGGCGACCGCGGACTCGCCTACGCGGGGCCGGGACCTCGGGTTGCATTTTGCGGACATCACCCGCGGGTTCATCGGGCATATCTCGCCGCTCGGCGACATGGTCGCGGTGATGGCCGGCGTCACGCTCTCGTTCAGGATTCGCGGCGAGGCGCGCGTCGGTCTGGTCTACGTCGGCGAGGGCGCGACGAGCACGGGCGCGTTCCACGAGGGGATCAACTTCGCCGCCGTGCAGAAGTGTCCTCTCGTCGTGGTCGCGGAGAACAACGGCTATGCATACTCGACGCCCGTCGCGAAGCAGAGCGCCGCGCGCCAGTTCGTGGACAAGGCCTTGGGCTATGGCGCCGCCGGCGACCGCGTGGACGGAAACGACGTGCTCGCGGTGTACGACGTGACCAAACGCGCGGTGGACCGCGCCCGCTCCGGCGGGGGCGTCACGCTGATCGAACTCGTCACCTACCGGCGGCGCGGGCACGCCGAGCACGACAATCAGGCGTATGTCCCGGCGGGGGAAGTAGAGCGGTGGGCAGGCGAGAACGACCCGATCGACCGGTTCGTGCGCGTGCTGATCGACCGAGAGAAAGTCGAGCAGGCGGAGATCGCCATGATCGACGCGCGCGTGCAGGCCGAAGTCGACGCGGCAACCGATGAAGCGCTCGCGTCACCACACCCTGCAGGCCCCGATGCGCTGACCGGTCTATTCGCGACGCCGTCGCGTGTCGAGCCGCACTGGTACAGGCGCTGATGGCAGAGATCACCTATCTCGAAGCCATTCGCGAGGCGCTCATCGAGGAAATGGAGCGCGACCAGAACGTATTTTGCCTCGGCGAAGATGTCGGGTTGTTCGGCGGCGCGTTCAAGGTGACGGAAGGGCTGCAGGCGCGGTTTGGAGACCATCGGGTCATCGACACGCCCATCTCGGAGATCGCGATCACCGGCGCCGCCGCGGGCGCTGCTCACATGGGGATGCGTCCCGTGGCAGAGATGCAGTTCATCGACTTCATCTCGTGCGCGTACGACTTGCTCACCAACTATGTCGCGACGTCGCGCTATCGCACTGGTCTCGGCTGTCCGATGGTCGTGCGCGGGCCCGCGGGCGGATACGTGCGCGGCGGTCCGTTTCACTCGCAAAACACCGAAGCGGCTTTCCTCCACACGCCGGGCCTCAAGATCGTCTGCCCTGCGACCGCGGAGGACGCGAAGGGGCTGCTCAAGTCGGCGATCCGCGACGACGATTGCGTGCTCTTCTTCGAGCACAAGTACCTCTATCGCAGGATCAAGGGCGTCATGCCGGCCGGCGACCACCTCACGCCGATCGGCAGGGCGCGCGTCGCGCGCGCGGGCACCGATCTTTCGATCATCACGTACGGCGCGATGGTCTGGAAGGCACTGGAGGCGGCCGACGAGCTGGCGACGTCGGGACTCTCGGCCGAGGTGATCGACCTGCGGACGCTCGCTCCGCTGGACGACGAAGCGATTGCCGCGACCGTGAAGAAGACCAACCGCGTCGTCATAGTCCACGAGGATACGCGGACCGGGGGAATCGCCGGTGAGATCACGGCGCGGATCAATGAAAACTGCTGGGAGTGGCTCGATGCGCCGGTGCTCCGCGTGGCCGCGCTCGATGTGCCGCTCCCGAACGCGCCGGCGCTCGAGGACTATGTGCTCCCCAGCACGGCGGATATCGTGACGGCGGCGCGCCGCGTGGGGACCTACTAGAATTAGCCATGGAAGAACCGAATCAGGGGACGGCGGCGAACCGGAGTGGCGCGCCGTCGAAGGTGTCGTTCAGGCGAAAGGCGGCCATAGGTTGTTTCACGGCATGGCTCGGGTTCGTGAGCGGCGCGATGGTTGCAGCGTTGTTGTCGAAACTCGCCGCGTTCGTGACCAGGGCGCCCGAATGTGCGGAAGTTCCGTCGTGCAATTGGTACATTTGGGCGGCGGCCGGCGGCGCGATCGGAGCGGTGACGCTGCCGGTGCTGGTGCTGTGGGTGCTCGGCAAGCCGGCGAAGGCGGGCGCGCGCAAGAGCGAGTTCTAGACGCCGGGAGCTTTGAGCTCTGCTGCGGGATGCGGGACTCCAGTGGCGCTGTACTTCGGAATGCGGGACTCTAATTGAGGGTGCAAACGTGGCTCGAGTTGACGTTATCATGCCGCAGATGGGCGAGTCGATCGCCGAGGGAACCGTCTCTCGCTGGCTCAAGAAGGTCGGTGACGAGGTCAAGCGCGACGAGCCGATCTTCGAGATTTCCACCGACAAAGTGGACGCGGAGATTCCGTCGCCGTCAGCCGGTGTGCTCGCGGAGATCATCGTCGGCGAGGGGAAGACGGTGACGGTGCAGACCGTCGTGGCGCGGATCGAGACCGAGAAAGGAGCCTCCATCGGAGCGTCGCCGGCCGTCGCGTCGGCACCGCCGGCCGCATCCGCCGCCGTTCCCGCGGCCGTTCCCACCCCCGGTGCGGCGGCCCGGGTGCCTGTGCCCGTGATGGTCGCGAAGCCCGCGGTCGCTGCACCTCGCGGCGCTGCCGGCAGCTTTGAAGAGCGCATTCGCACGAAAAGCTCGCCGCTCGTCCGTCGCATCGCCGCGGAGCATGGTGTGGAAATCTCGCAACTCTCCGGGAGCGGCATTGCCGGCCGCGTGACCAAGCGCGACCTGCTCGGATTTCTCGAGAGCGGCGCGACGACGGCGGTTCCGTCAAACGGCGGGCACGCGGCGGTCCCACCGCCGCCGGGCGACTCGCACGCGACATCGACGGCTGCCGCGTGGCCGGGCGACGTCGTGGAGCCGATGTCGAAGCTGCGCCGCCTCACCTCCGATCACATGGGGCTGGCGATCCGCGTCGCGACGCACGTGACGACCTTCTTCGAAATCGACCTCACCCGCGTTGCGCGCGTGCGCGCCGCGATGCGGGCCGATTTCGAATCGCAGACCGGTCAGAAGCTCACGTACCTCCCGTTCATCATCCAGGCCGTGGTGATGACACTCAAGCGGCACCCGATCGTGAACGCGGCGGCCAACGGAAACGAGATCATTCTGCGCCGGCGCTACAATATCGGCCTCGCGGTGGCGCTCGAACCCACGGGCCTGATTGTGCCGGTGATCAAGCACGCGGAAGACCTGTCGCTCTCCGGCATAGCCAAGGCCGCGAACGATCTCGCGGGCCGCGCCCGCGCAAAAAAACTCGGACCGGCGGACGCGCAGGACGCGACCTTCACGATCACGAATCCCGGAGTGTTCGGATCCCTCATGGGGACGCCCATCATTCCCGTAGGGACGACGTCGATCCTCGGACTCGGCACCATCGAGAAGCGGCCCAAGGTGATGACCGGACCGGACGGCGAGGATACCATCGCGATCCGCACCTGTGCGTATGTCTTCCTCTCGTTCGATCACAAGGTGGTGGATGGCGCAGACGCCGACCGGTTCATGGGCGACCTCAAGCGCACGCTCGAGTCGATCCCCGACCAGGGCTTCTAGCCAATGCCGCGTGCGCTCTCGATCAAGCGCTCGATCGTGCCGCTGTCCGAGCGCACGAAGTACCTCGAGCGGCTGAAGGCGCGCAAGGATCACTACAAGCGCGCCGCTTGCGAGTTCTGGGTGTTCGAGGAAGCGGCGCTCACGGGCGCGTTCATTGAATTTGTCGAGGCCGCGGACCCGGCTGCGCTTGAGGCGGCGCATGCCGCGGCGCCGGAGCCCGTGCTCGACCCCGCCCGGATCTACACTGAAGTGGAGCTGACCTGACATGCCATCGCGCAGCATCGAAATAGACGGCGCCCGCTGGAACGTATACCCGTCGGGTTACACGACGCAGTACGACGCGGACGAATTCGGCGTGCTCTTCGTGAAGGGTGCGGGCGCGGAACGAGTGGTGCGGCTGACGCGCTATTCGCCGCAGGGTGCGCACTCGCGCGAGGCCTCGCTTGCCGCGCTGACAGACGCGGACGTGCGCGCGCTGTTCGGCCAGTCGCAGCCAAGCTTCACGTCGCCCGAGGCCGGTTACGCACCGTGACGGCCGGTGCCGGGACCGGGTCTCCAGCCGTCGCGGGTGACGGCGCGCCCGGCAAGCAGGAGTTCGTCGACCTCCATTCGCACTCCACCGCGTCCGACGGCGCGCTCGCCCCGGAAGCCGTGGTCGAGACCGCTGCCGCGGCGGGACTCGTGGCACTCGCGCTCACCGATCACGATACCCTTGCGGGGATTGCGGCCGCGCAGGTTGCCGGCCGCCGCCTCGGGGTGCGTGTTGTGGCGGGAGTCGAGCTCAGCCTGATGGACGGCGAGCGGGAAGTGCATATGCTCGGGCTGCACATCGCGAACGTCGATGCGCTCCAGTCGGAACTCGAAGCCGTGCGAGATTCACGCAAGTCGCGCGCGGAGGAAATTGTTTCGCGGCTCAACGCACTCGGCGTACCGGTCACGGTCGAGGCGGTGTACGCGCAGGCGGGCGGCGGCGCGGTCGGCCGGCCCCACATCGCGCGCGCACTGATCGCGGGCGGGTGGGTGCGCGACCAGCGCGACGCGTTCGACCGCTACCTCGGCGCGGGCCGCCCGGCGAACGTGGAGAAGCAGCGCATCACGATCGCCGACGGAATCCGGCTCATTCACGCCTGCGGCGGCCTGGCCGTGATCGCGCACCCTGGCGGCGACGGCCGGCGCGAGCGTGTGGAGCCGCTGCTCGCCCTCGGCCTCGACGGCCTCGAGGTCCGGCATCCCGGCCACTCGGCCGAGGACATGCTGCGCATCGAGGCGCTCGCCGACCACTTCGGGCTCGTCAAGAGCGGCGGGTCCGACTGGCACGGTGCGTCGAGCGGACCGCGCGTGCTTGGCGGGATGCGCGTGCCGGCCGCGTGGCTCAACGCGCAGGACGCACGCGTGGAGCGTCAGCGCGCCCGGGCGATCGCATGATGCCGCGCGGCGGACGCGTCGCGCTCGTGACGGGGGCCGGCCACAGGGTTGGGCGCGCAATCGCGCTGGCGATGGGCGAGGACGGCGCGCACGTCGCCGTGCACTATCACGGATCCGAATCGGCGGCGCGCGCGACCGCGGAAGCCATCGAACGCGCTGGCGGATCGGCTTCGACCTTCCGGGCCGATCTGCGCGACCCCGCTGCCGCCTCAGCCCTCGCGGACGCCGTGTGCACGGCCTGCGGCCGCCTCGACGTGCTGGTGAACTCGGCTGCATCCATGATGCGCACGCCGCTCGACACGGTCACGCCGGCGCAGTGGGACGAGGTGTTCGCGCTGAACCTGCGCGCGCCCTTCTTCTTGTCAGTGGCGGCAGCGCGCGCAATGGGCGAGCGCGGCGGAGTCATCGTGAACGTCTCGGATCACATGGGGTTCGAGTCGTGGGCGGGGTTCGTTCCGCACGGCGTGAGCAAGGCCGGCGTGTCGGCGATGACGCACCTCCTCGCGGGCGCGCTCGCACCGCGGGTTCGCGTGAACGCGGTCGCTCCCGGGGCGGTGCTCGCGCCGGACGGTTGGCCCGAGGCCGAGCGCGAGCGCTACGCGAAGGCGACGCCCCTGGCCACGCTGGGCACGCCGGACGACGTGGTCGCGGCGATTCGCTATCTGGTTTCGGCGTCGTACGTGACCGGTGAGACCTTGTTCGTCGACGGCGGCCGCCATGACGCCCGTTGACGCGTCAGACCGCGACGAGACGCCGCCTGCCGCGCAGCACTATGGCACGATCGTCGTCGTTGGCGGCGGCTGTTACGGCGGGTACTACGTTCGGCAGTTGCGCCGCGCACGCGAGCGGGACGCGATCGCGTTCGAGCGCCTGATCGTTGTCGACCATGACGAGGACTGTGCCATCGCGCGGGCGGGCGGGGACGATCTCGATATCGTCGTCGCCGAATGGTCGGACTTCTTCACCGCGTACCTCGGCGCGCACGGCGCGCGGGACCACGACGCGATCGTCCCGTCGCCGCTCATGCCGCATCTCCTGTTTCAGTGGCTCGAGCAACGGGCCCGCGCGCTCTGGCCGACCCGGAGCGTTTCGCTGGAAATGCCCGGCGCGATGCGCGGAGTCCCGTGGCAGAAGGAGGGGGCGGAGTCGACGCGTTACGTGAGCTTCGCCGAATGGATGTGCCCCGTGAACTGCATCGAGCCGCGGATCTGTCCTCATACACGTGGCGAGCGGACCTGGAGCCTTCCGCCGTCGATTGCCGCGCACGTCGAGGCGGCGCGCGCGGAGGGCGGCGGCCTTGACGGACCCGCGATATTCCACTGCACGCACCGCGCGTACGGCGTGGGGATGATCGACGTGCGCGAGGTGCTCGCCGCGGAACCAATGCTGATTGAGAGCGTTGTTCACGCAGCCGGCAGGTTGCTCGTCGGCACCGTCTCGCACTGTCACGGGGCGCTGGGAGTGCTGAGAGTCGAGTAGTGTCCGCGACGGTGGTGGGGCAGTCGTCATTCGTCTGTGGTTCGCGGTATCTGGTTTCTCGTCTCGGGTCTTCGGTGGTTGGTGGATGGGGGCGCGTGGGCATCGTCTCGCGGACTGTATCGATTCCGTTCACGCCACGAACCATCCACCAAGCCCCGTCAACGATGAACCCTGGACCGCGCATCAATAACGACTGCCCACAAACCCACCACATACCCAAGCGCACGTCACCATTCGCAACCTGGCCTGCTACTCGACCGATGCGGTTCGTTGCTTCGTGGCAGCAACTGAGTGAAATTGCACGTAACTAGATAAAGGACAAAAACGTGGCGAGTTTCGATTACGACGTCGTGATCATCGGCGCCGGACCCGCCGGTATGTGCGCGGGGATGTATGCCGGGCGCTCGATGCTCAAGGCCGTCGTACTGGAGCAGGGGCTTCCCGGCGGCGAGTTGCTCAACACGGAAGTCATCGAGGACTACATCGGCTTCGAACACATCCTCGGCTGGGAGCTCGCGGAGAAGTTCAACTCGCATGCCGTGAAATTTGGCGCCGAGATTCGCACGTCGGTGCGCGTCGAGAAGGTGCGGAAAGCCGGCGACGGTGCGTTCGAGACGACGACGGAGAACGGAGACGTATTTCGGTCGCCCGCTGTGATCGTGACCGCCGGTGGCACGCCGGTGAAGCTCGAGGTGCCCGGCGAAATCGAATATGCGGGCAAGGGCGTGTCGTATTGCGCGATTTGCGACGGCGCGTTCTTCAAGGGCCACACGATCGCGGTCGTTGGGGGAGGCGATGCGGCATGCGAAGAGGCGGATTTCCTCACCCGCTATGCCGACAAGGTCTGGCTGGTCCACCGTCGCGGCGAGTTCCGTGCGTCGAAGATCGTGCAGCAAAGGTTGTTCGCGAATCCGAAGATCGAAGTCATCTGGGACACGGTCGTCGACAGGATTGGCGGGGCGGATGGCCTCATGACGCACGCGGCGCTGCGTCACGTGAAGACGGGAGCGACGCGCGACCTTCCTGCGACGGGCGTCTTCATTTTCGTCGGGTTCACGCCGAACACCGGCGTCATCGACGGTCATGTCGAACACGACGCGGCGGGCTACCTGCTGACGGACGCGAACATGCAGACATCGATCCCCGGCCTGTTCGCCGCCGGCGACGTTCGCGTTCAGCTCACGCGCCAGGTGACGACCGCCGTTGGTGACGCCACGACGGCGGCGATTGCGGTCGAGAAGTATCTGACCGCGCGGAAGAACGGCGAGGCGGCTCCCGCGCCGATGCCGATGCTCATGCGGAAGGCGGGATGATCGTCTCGTCGCTGACCGTCGGTCCCTTTGAGGAGAACACCTATCTTCTCATGGAAACCGCGACGCGCAAGGCGGTGCTGATCGATCCCGGCGACGAAGGCGAGCGCATTCTGCGCGAGGTGAAGGCCGTAGACGCGAAACTCGAGGCGATCTGGCTCACGCACGCGCACATCGATCACATCGGGGGCGTCGCCGCCGTGCTCCGTGCATGGCCCGTTCCGGTGCACATGCATCCGCTCGACCGGCCGCTCTTTGACGACGGCGAGGCACATGCGGCCGACTACGGTGTGCCGTTTGAGCAGCCGCCCGTGCCCGACCGCGAGCTCGCGGAGGGAGGCATCGTGCAGGTCGGCGCGCTCCGGTTCGACGTCATGCACCTGCCCGGGCACGCACCCGGTCACGTTGCGTTTCACGGCTACGGGGCGCTGTTCAGTGGAGATGTGCTGTTCGCGGGCTCGATCGGCCGCACCGACCTGCCGTTCGCCAACCCGACCCACCTGGAGCGGTCGCTCGCGCGCCTCGCGTCGCTTCCTCCGGAGACGCACGTCTATGCCGGGCATGGGCCGCGGACAACGGTCGGCGCCGAACTTCGGACCAATCCGTTCTTGACGGGAGCCGCACGGATCTCCGGCACCGCTCGCGGGTGACACATCCCACGCGGGTTCAGGTCGCGGCCGTGATCACGGCGGTCTGGATCGGTGCCGCGGTGATGACGGCAGGCGTCGTGGCACCGAGCGCATTTGCCGTCCTGCCGTCGGGGGCAATGGCCGGGGCGCTGGTGGGACGGGTGCTGGGTGCGTTGTTCGCGGCCGGCATCGTCGTTGGCGTGGCGGTCGCGGTCATGCTTGCCGCGCCATCGCGGGCAGCGGGGCCGTCCCGGAAGGCGTTCATCTCGGCCCTCGTGGTGGCTGCCGGATGTGGATTTGCTCAGTTTGTGGTCACCCCGAAGCTCGATCGATTGCGGGTGCGTATCGGGGGGCCGGTCGACGCCCTGGCGGCCAACGATCCTCGGCGCGTGGCATTTGGCCTGCTGCATGGGTATAGCGTAGCAGGGCTGGGTTTGGCCTTAGCGGGTGCCATTACCTGCCTGGTCTTCTTGTCGTCTGCACTGCGTCCACGCCGCTGAACTGCTTTCCCACTCGACCGGACCCGACTATGCTGCGTCGTTCCTCTCCGCTTTTCGTTCTCGCGTTCGTCGCGCTCGTCGCGGCATGCAACAACTTCGACTCGCCGCAATCGAAGGGCACGCCGGTCGGGGTCGTTCTCATGAACGCGCGGACGCTGGCGTCGGGATACACGACCTACCCGAAGGTGAACTTCTACGCGGTCGGGTCGGCGACCTTTACGTTCTCCAACACCAACTCTGACACCTGCATCGTTGCGCCGTACGATTCGACGGCGACTGCGACCGGCTTGCCGACGCGCATCGGTGCGGGAGCCCTCATGCGCATTACGGTCGAAGGGGACACCGATTCACTCTACAAGGCGACCACGACCGACCTGACGTACACGCCGACAACGCTCAGGGGTTTCGCGTTCGTTCCGGGTGATTCAGTCTCGTTCCAGATTGCGGGCGACGGCGCCGGTTTCCCGCCGTTGACAGGGCAGGCGCCCACGGCCGAGCCGTTCACGATCGCGGCGCCAACGCCCCCGCCCGCCGGCCAGGCGATGTCGATTTCCTGGGACGCCGCGTCGGACCTCAACGCGGCGATGTACATATCGCTGCTCTATGACGCGCGCGGGGACGGTACGCTGAATACGCAGGTCTTCTGTGACTTCAGGGACGATGGTCAGGGGTCCGTCCAGGCGTATCTCATTCCAGCCCTCACGTCGTCGAGCGTGCCCTTCGTCATGCGCGCACAGCGCGTCCGGTCTGCGTTGCTGCTCACAAGCGGCACCGGGACCTTGGGGTACTTGAACGTGATCTCGACCTTCGAAGTCCCCACGCCGGTTTCGCCCTGATGCCGCCTGCGCCGGCCACCCGCACGGAGCGTGATCCGCTCGGTGCGCTAGAAGTGCCGGCGGACGCGATGTACGGTGTGCAGACATTGCGTGCCGTCGGGAACTTTCCCGTGAGCGGCTTGAAGCCGCTTCCGGCATACGTCGACGCCGTCGTGCGCATCAAGCGCGCGGCGGCGTTGACGCACGTGGAGACCGGCCGCCTCGAGGCCCGACTCGGGGCGGCGATCGTCGAGGCGTGCGATGAAATCCTGGCCGGTGCGCATCGCGACCAGTTCGTCGTGGATGTCTACCAGGCCGGCGCGGGCACGTCGCACAACATGAACGTCAACGAGGTGCTCGCCAACCGCGCGAACGAGATCCTCGGTGCGCAGCGCGGCGCGTACGCCCCCGTGCACCCGAACGATCACGTCAATATGGGGCAGTCGACCAACGACGTGATCCCGACGGCGATCCGCCTCGCCGTGCTTGGCGAGCTCGCGCCGCTCGCCACAGCGCTGTCCAGTCTCCGCGCGTCGCTCGCGGACAAGGCCGAGCGGTTCGACCACGTGCTCAAGGTGGGACGCACGCACCTGCAGGACGCCATGCCGATTCGCCTCGGCCAGGAGTTTGCGGCGTGGTCGGCGACGGTCGAGCGCGCCCTTCGGCGCCTCTCCGAGGCGGCTGATTACCTCCGCGACCTCGGCATCGGCGGGAGTGCGGTCGGCACCGGCGTGAACGTGCAGCCGGAGTATCCGGCGCGGATTGTCGCGCACCTGCGCGCCATGACCGGACTTCAGCTGCGCACCGGCGATCGCATCCAGCTCATGCAATGCATGACCGACGTCGCGTCGTTCAGCGCGGCGCTGCGCTCGCTAGCGCTCGACCTGTCGAAAATTTGTAACGACCTGCGCCTGCTCGCCAGCGGTCCGCGCACCGGGCTCGACGAGATCGTCCTCCCGGCGGTGCAGCCCGGCTCGTCCATCATGCCGGGCAAGGTGAACCCGTCGATCGCCGAAATGGTGAACCAGGTCTGCTTTCAGGTAATCGGCAACGACACCACGATTGCGATCGCAACCGAGCACGGGCAGCTCGAGCTGAACGTCATGATGCCCGTCATTGCGCACAACGTCCTGTTCTCGATGCGGATCCTCGCGAACGCGGCTCGCGCACTCGACGAACGCTGTGTGCGGGGGATCGAGGCGAACGAAGACCAGTGTGCGTATTGGCTCGAGCGATCTGCCGCACTCGCGACGGCGCTGGCACCACGGATCGGCTATGCGAAAGCGGCGGAACTGGCCAAGGAGTCCGTGAAGAGCGGCGAGCTCATCCGGCACCTGGCCGAGCGGGAGAAGGTCCTGCCGCCGGACGAGCTGGCGCGCGTTCTGGATTTGCGCAGGATGACGGAAATCGGGGTCCCGGGGGGCGACAAAGCGAACGGTGGGTAATCGGGCATCGGTCGTTGGTCATTGGCCGTTGGCAAATGACCAGTCACCAACGACCAACGACCGATTACTCGCCTTTTCGGCTCTAACTCTCTATTCTGCAGTATGCGCATAACCACGTGGGCTGAGTACGGAGTCATCTGCGCCCTGCACCTCGCGAAGCGTGCAGAGGAAGGGCCGGTGACCGGGCGCGATCTATCGGCGCGTGAAAAGCTGCCCGCGGATTATGTTGAGCAGATCCTCCTCCGCCTCCGCCGCGCGGGCATCGTGGCGAGCACGCGCGGCGCCAAGGGCGGCTACGCGCTTGCCAGGCCCGCGGACGAGATTACGGTTCGCGAAATTCTCGCCGCCGCGGAACTGCAAACCTTCGACCTCCACTGCGAGACGCATCCCGTGGACTCGGAGCGATGCGCGGCGTCGCATGATTGCAGCATCCGCCCCGTGTGGGTGATGCTCCAGCGCCGAATCGACGAGGTGCTCGAGGGCGTTCGCCTGAGCGACCTGCTCGAGGCCGAGCCGAAGGTTCGGCACCGCGTCGGCTTGCCGGTGCTTCAGGGTTGATCGTGCTGCTCCCGCTGACTCCCGAGTGGCGAGCCGCGCGGGAACGGAAGCGGAAGGCAGTGGCGTTCCTGGCCGCGGTAAGGCGGGAACCCGATGAGACGGACGTCGAGTGGCTCGCCGACGCCGCCGCGCGCGGCGACTTCGACCACGCGCGCTGGGAACTCCGGTACGCGCGCCTCGCGCTGGCGGTGCTGGTGGCGCAGCGCGATGCGCTCGACGACCGCACCGGATCCGACGTCGTCGCCGCGCTTGGCGAAACGCTCGCCACCGATGAGCGCGTGGATCCGATGATGCTCGAACTCGTCGGACGGCAGCTCAACGACCGCTTGTCGGGATACAAGGAGGCGCTGATCGCCCGCGGCGGGCCCGTGGGCAGCGGGGAACGGCTTGGGCGCGTGCTCCTCGCCTTTGCATCCGACGGCGCGCGCTCCGCGGGTACGCCGTTGCCACGCGCGGTCGAGGTGCTCAGCGCGTACATCGCCGAGGCGAACGGGGCGCTGCGCGCCGAGTATGGGGAGGCCGCGCTCCCCGAGCACCTGCCTCCGTCCGAGGCAGCCGCGCGCTAGCGAACGTACGGAAGCGCAAAAGTCATTGGTCATTGGTCTTTGGCAAGAAGTTCACCAAGAACCAATGACCAATGACGTTTTTTTTGCGCGCAGTTGGCCATCCCCTGACACACAGCCATCCCTCAGTGCCGAAGGCGGGACTCGAACCCGCACGGGCTTGCACCCACTGGCTCCTGAAGCCAGCGCGTCTACCAGTTCCACCACTTCGGCTTGCGTGTCTAAGCTAATGGTGGCGCGGCCGATACCCAAGGGTGGACACGGTCGTCTTTCATCGAGGGGTATAATCCACCATGGCAAAGCCCGCCGGCAAACCGGACACCGATGAGATCGAGTCGATTGCGCGCAACCGGCGCGCGCGCTTCGACTACGAGATCCTCGAGACCTGGGAAGCCGGCATCGCGCTGACGGGCACGGAGGTGAAGTCGCTGCGCAACGGCAAGGCGCAGATCACCGACGCGTACGGCATCGTGAAGGACGGCGAAGTCTGGCTGCTCAACCTGCACATCGCGCCCTACGAGCAGGGGAACCGCTTCAATCACGAAGCGACGCGCACGCGGAAGCTGCTGTTGCACAGTCGCGAGATCAAGAGAATGATCGGCGCAGTCGAGCGGCAGGGACTCACCCTGATCGCGCTGGAGATTTATTTCAAGCGGGGCCGAGCGAAAGTGCGACTGGGCCTCGGGCGGGGGAAGAAATTGCACGACAAACGGGCTGACCTGAAGGAGAAAGACGACAAGCGCGAAATCGCGCGCGCCGTGAAGGTGCGGCGGTAGTGCTCGCGCCCGTCCTGCTCGCGCTCGCGCTGCATGCGCAGACGGTCGCGGGATCTGCCGCACAGCCGCGCTCCGCTGCGCAGCAGCCGCGCGCTGCCGCGCAGCAGTCCGCGGCCCGCGTGGAGCAGCGGCCGCGCCGCCGTCTCGTCGTCGTCGACGCCGGCCATGGCGGGCCCGATGCCGGGATGCATGGACCGATCGGCCGGCGCACGACGCTCTACGAGAAGGACATCACGCTCGCTGTCGCCAAGCGCCTCGCGCGGGAACTGGAGAGCCGCGGAGTCAGCGTCCTGATGACGCGCACGACCGACACGCTCATCGCACTCGGCGACCGCGGAAAGATCGCGAACGCGGCGAAGGGAGACCTGTTCATCTCCATCCACGTCAACGCCGCGAACCCGAACTGGAAGGACCCCGGTGCCGCGCGCGGATTCGAGACGTATTTTCTCGCCGAGGCCAAGACCGAGGACGAGCGCCGCGTTGCGCAAATGGAAAACGAAGTGGTTCGGTTCGAGCGCAATGCCGATCCCGCCGACGAGAGCGGGCTGGGCTTCATCCTGAAAGACATGGCGCAGAACGAGCAGCTGCGCGAGTCGAGCGATCTCGCGGCGACGATCCAGTCGCACCTGAGGCGGATCCACCCCGGGCCAAGCCGCGGGGTGAAGCAGGCCGGCTTCATGGTGCTCGTGACCGCGTTCATGCCGTCCGTGCTGGTGGAGATCGGATTCGGCACGAACCCCGCCGAGGCCGCCTACATCTCCGGCGATTCCGGACAGCGCGCCATCGCAGGCGCCGTCGCGGACGCGGCCATGGAGTACCTCGCGCACTACGAGCGCCGTGTGTCCGGGGTGGAGTCGACGCAGGAACAGCCGGAGTGACGGTTCCCGCGGACGTCGGGGGCGCGAACGCCCCGTACGATTCGCCCGCACTCAGGTCGCACGCCGCCGGCCTCGACTTCCAGAACCCGGTGCTCCTTGCCGCGGGCACCGCGGCATACGGGCGCGAACTGGCGGACGTGATGGTGCTCGAGCGCCTCGGCGGCGTCGTGACGAAGGCCGTGAGTCTCGAACCGCGTGAGGGCGCGCCGGCGCCGCGCGTCGCGGAGTTCGACGGCGGCATGATCAACGCCGTCGGCCTTGCGAACCCCGGCGTGGACGCCGTGCGTGCCACCGAGCTTCCGTGGCTCGCGCGCGAGCTGCGACAGGCAAAGGTGATCGTGAATGTGATCGGCCGGATCGTCGAGGATTTCGGCGACGTCGTCGCGCGCCTCGACGACTCGCCGGGGCTGCACGCGTACGAACTGAACGTGAGCTGTCCGAACACACGCGCCGGCGGACTCGAGTTCGGCGCGGACGCAGCGTCGCTCACCGCCGTGGTCTCGCGCGCGCGCGCGGCCACGCGCCGCGCCATCTTCGTGAAGCTCTCGCCGACGCTCCCGGACATCGCGTTCACGGCGCGCTGCGCGGTGGACGCCGGCGCGGATGGGATCAGCGTCGTCAACACGATGCCCGGACTCGTGATCGACCTCGCGACACGGCGTCCGAAGCTCGGGTTCGGGAGCGGCGGCGTGAGCGGTCCCGGGCTCCGTCCGGTCGGCGTCCTGGCGACGTGGAAGGTGCGCAAAGCCGTGACCGTGCCGATCATAGGACTCGGCGGCGTCGGGAGCGCCGAGCATGCGCTGCAGTACGTGATCGCGGGCGCGTCACTCGTGGCCGTCGGGACGGCGGCGCTCGCAGACCCGCGCGCACCGGAGCGGATCGTTCGCGATCTCGCGGCGTGGTGCGCGCTGCATGGTGTGCGACGGCTTGCCGAACTCAGCGGAACGCTGGAGTGGCGCTGAGCGGCTGACGGGACGCACTGCGCCGGTGTAATTTGCGGCGCGAATGCCTGCATCCCCCCAGCCCATCGTCGCGCTCGATGTCCCCTCTTTCGCGGACGGGCGCGCGCTTGTCACGCGCCTCGGTACGCGCGCGGATTTCTACAAGGTGGGGCTGCAGCTCTTCACCGCCGCGGGTCCGGAGGTGGTCGAATGGCTGCACGCAGAGGGGAAGCGCGTGTTCCTCGACCTGAAGCTCCACGACATACCTTCGACCGTGCAGAAGGCGGCGTCGAGCGCGATGCGGATGAACGTCGCGCTCCTCACGGTGCACGGCCTTGGCGGCGACGCCATGGTGCGTGCTGCGGTGGATGGCGCGGGCGAGCGGACGGGGGTGCTGGTCGTCACAGTGCTGACCTCCATGGACCTCCCGGCGGCGAGCGCGGCGGTGGGCCGGCCGCTGAGTTCGCTGCGGGATGAAGTCCTCCGGCTGGCCGCCATGGCGGCGGGCGCCCGGGCGCATGGTGTCGTCTGTTCGGGCGCGGAATGCGGCGCCGTTCGGGCGACGCACGGTGAACGCCTGTTGCCGCTGGTGCCCGGGATTCGGACCGCTGCCATAGGCGGCGACGACCAGTCCCGTGTCGTGACGCCGGAGGAAGCGTCGGCGGTCGGAGCCGCGTATGTGGTCGTCGGACGCGCCGTGACGTCGGCCGCCGACCCGGCGGCAGCGTTCGCGGCCCTGATCGCCCGCCTGGGCTGACACGCGGTTCGCGCGCGCGGCTTCGATTCGCCGCCATGCCGGCGGAACGATTTACAGGGCGCACAGTACGACCCTGCATACGCTTCAACGGGAGTCCGCGTATGCGACCCGCTCGAGTGCTTGGCGTCGTGCTCATCTCCGCGGCGTGTTCCGCATCAGGCGGCGGGAGCGGACCAGTCACGACGGTTTCACCGATGTCGTCGGGAGTGCTGCCGACGAACAGCGGTTCGATGGATGTCGGAGCGACGGGAGAGGTCACCGCCATTTCGACCGCGGTTTCGGTCCCGCCCGACTCGGCGTTCAAGCTGCTCCGCGCGGTGTACGCGAAGCTCGCGATTCCTGTCGCGCAGATGGACTCGGCGCACCGTACCGTGGGCAACTCCGGCCTCAAAGCGCGAAGGACGCTAGGCGGATTGTCGATGCAAAGCGTCGTGGACTGCGGCGAGCAGATCGGCGTGCCGAACGCTGAGACATGGGACATCCAGATGGACCTGTCGAGCTACGTCACACCCGACGGCGCAGGCGGCTCGCAAGTCTGGACCAGGATCCAGGCGCTCGGCAACGACCCGAGCGTCTCGATGCGGGATGTGACTCCGTGCTCGACGCGCGGCGACCTGGAGGCGAAGATCGGGAAGGCCGTGAAGGCATTGGTGGCCGCAAAGTAGCTTCCGGGTTCGACCTCCTCTTCGCACTCCGCATCGGGCCGACGTTGCGCCGTATGCGTACACGTCAGTCAGGGGGGTTGTGTCAAGCCCTCCAGACCGTTACGTTGTGAGACTGCTCCCAAACGGGGGCACTCCAACGCCTTCCGTCCGTTTTCGGAGTCTCTTCGTGAAAGTTCGCAGCAGCGTCAAGCCGATCTGTGAGCACTGCAAGGTGGTCAAGCGCCGCGGTGTGACTCGCATCATCTGCACGCGCAATCCAAAGCACAAGCAGCGGCAGGGCTAACCAGACATGGCACGTATTTCAGGCGTCGATCTCCCGAGGGAGAAAAAGGTCGAGATCGGCCTTACCTACATCTACGGCATCGGTCGCGAGTCCGCCCGCCGCATCCTTGCGGCCGCCGGTGTCAGCCCCGATCAGCGCATCAAGGATCTCTCGGACGCGGACGTGAACCGTCTTCGCCAGGAAATCGAAAAGACATATCGCGTCGAGGGTGCACTGCGCACTGAAGTCGCGATGAACATCAAGCGCCTCATGGACATCGGTTCATACCGCGGCATTCGTCATCGTCGCGGCCTGCCGACCCGCGGTCAGCGCACACACACCAACGCCCGCACCAAGAAGGGCCCGCGCCGCGCGATCGCCGGCAAGAAGAAGGTGACCAAGTAATGGCTATCGGAAAGAAGACCAAGCGGGTGGTGGAAGCCGAAGGCGTGGCCCACATCGCCGCGACCTTCAACAACACGACCATCACGATCACCGATGCGCACGGGAACACCGTGGCATGGGGCTCGTCGGGGAAGGCCGGGTTCAAGGGGTCCAAGAAATCGACGCCGTTCGCCGCTACCGTCGCTGCCGAACAGGCCGCGCGCGAAGCGATGACGCTCGGTGTGCGCCGCGTCCACGTTCGCGTGCAGGGCCCGGGTTCGGGCCGTGAGAGCGCGATCCAGGCGCTGGCCGCCGCCGGCCTCGGCGTGAAGTCGATCAAGGACGTGACGCCGATTCCGCACAACGGCTGCCGTCCGCCAAAGCGCCGGAGGGTCTGAGCCATGCGCTATACCGGACCCAGCTGCCGTCAGTGCCGCCGCGAAGGCACCAAGCTGTTCCTCAAGGGCACCAAGTGCTTCACGGAAAAGTGCCCGGTCGAGCGTCGCCCGTACGCACCGGGCCAGCACGGCCAGAATACGGGCCGCCGCCGGAAGCTTTCCGAATACGCCAAGCAGCTGCGCGAGAAGCAGAAGATCAAGCGCATTTACGGCGTGTCCGAAAAGCAGTTCCGCAACACCTTCGAGCGGGTGAGTTCGCTGCCCGGCATCACGGGCCACAACCTGCTCGCCGCGCTTGAGAGCCGTCTCGACAACATGGTGTACCGCATGGGCTTCGCGCCGAGCCGCAAGGCTGCGCGCCAGCTCATCCGTCACCGCCACATCGAGATCAACGGCAAGCGGGTGGACGTGCCGAGCTTCGCGGTCGCGCCGGGCCAGGAGATCAAGATGCGCGCGGCGTCCCGCGAGCTCGCCATCGTCATTTCGTCGCTCGAGCAAGCCGGACGGGGCTCGACGCCGAGCTGGCTGGCGGTGGACAAGGACAGCTTCAGCGGCCGCATGCTCGAGCGTCCACAGCGCGCCGGCATCCCGGTCGCCGCGCAGGAGCAGCTGGTCGTCGAGTTGTACTCCAAGTAGCACGCTGGTTCAGGTCGGGGCCCTGACCCCATCACGATCCTACCGCGCGTCAGGGGCGGGGTAGGGCGTAGACGGCGCCACATTGGCCGTCTGACCATCATCTAAGGATTCAAGAAATTTATGGTACAGGCAATCGATCTCCGCGGCCTTGTCCGTCCGCAGCTCGTCGAAGCAACGAAGCGCGAGGACGATCCGAACATCGCCGAGTTCCGTCTTCAGCCGCTGGAGCGGGGGTTCGGCCACACGCTCGGCAACGCGATGCGGCGCATGCTCCTGTCGTCGCTGCGCGGCTCCGCCGTGTGGGGCTTCCGCATCGACGGCGTGCTGCACGAGCACCAGACCATTCAGGGCGTCGCCGAAGACGTGCACCAGATCATCGGCAACCTGAAGACACTGACGCTCGCGCTCGCTGACGACTCCGAGGACGCGATCCTCAAGATCACGGTGAAGAAGGCCGGTCCCGTGACCGCCGGCGACATCGAGTCGCTGCGCGGCGCGACGATCATCGACCCGTCGCACCACCTGTTCACGATGCAGGACGATCGCGATCTCTCGGTCGAGCTGTACGTCAACAAGGGGCGCGGGTACGTCGAAGCCGACCAGCACCCGGCCGACCGGTCGCTGCCGGTCGACCTCGTCCGGATCGACTCCATCTACTCGCCCGTCCGCCGCGTGAACTTCTCCGTCGCGGAAACGCGCGTCGGACAGCGCACGGACTACGACCGCCTCACGCTGACGGTCGAGACGAACGGAACGGTCACGCCGGAGCAGGCGGTCAGCTACGCCGCCGCGCTGGCGCAGACGCACTTCCAGTACTTCGTCGGCTTCGGCACGCACTCGGCTGCCCCGGTGGGCAGCGGGGAGTTCGCCGGCACGGACGCCGCCCGCATGGCGCTGTTGCTCAAGACGCCCATTGATGACCTCGAACTTTCTGTGAGGTCGGTGAACTCGCTCAAGAACTCGAGCATCCGGTCGCTCGGCGATCTCGTGCGCCAGACCGAGGACCAGATTCTCGAAGTGAAGAACTTCGGCAAGAAGTCGCTCCAGGAGATCGCCGACCTGCTCGAGCGTGAAGGCCTGAACTTCGGCATGCGCTTCGAAGAGAACGGCGACGGTGTTCGCGTCTCCGACTTCGGCACGCCGCCGAGCCGCGCGGCCGCCAAGGCGCCCGACGACGTCCCAGAGGAATAGCCCACATGCGTCACCAGAAAGCAGGACGGCAGCTGCGCCGCACGACCGAGCAGAAGATCGCGCTCCTTCGGAACCTCGCGACCTCGCTGATTCTTGAGGGCGCCATCGAGACCACCGAGGCCAAGGCGAAGGAACTCCGTCCGTTCGTCGAGAAGCTGATCACCAAGGCCCGCACCGGCACGCTCCACGCGCGCCGTCTCGCCGGCGTCCATATTGCCAAGCGGTCGGCGTCGGACAAGCTCTTCCAGGAGCTCGGCCCACGCTTTGCGACGCGGAAGGGCGGCTACACGCGCATTCTCAAGACCGGACACCGCAAGGGTGACGGCGCGGAGATGGCGCGCATCGAACTGATGGAGAGCTAGCCCATGCCGATCGCCCGCAACAAGTGCTACGTCTGCGCGAAGGGAATCGCCTTCGGCAACAACGTCTCGCACGCCAACAACAAGACGCGCCGCACCTGGAAGCCGAACCTTCAGGTCGCACGGGTTGTCATCGACGGAAAGATCACGAAGGTGAAGGTTTGCACGCGCTGCCTGGCCGCCGGCAAGATCCAGCGGGCGCCGAGAGGGGCAGCGGCGGTCGTCGTCGCGTGACCGACGTTCGCTTCGCGCAAAACGGGAGCCGACAGGCTCCCGTTTTTGTATCCGCTCCCAACCGCCCACTGCGGACTGCGGAGAAGGATTGCAGAGAAAGGAGAAGCGTTCCATCGCGAGTGTTCTCATGCCTCAGGAATCCTCCTCTGCAGTCCGCAGGGAAGCGGAACCTGGAGTAGATTCGTAGCCAATGAAAACAGCCCTGATCACCGGCATCACCGGCCAGGACGGTTCCTATCTTGCCGAACTGTTGCTGGCCAAAGGGTATCGCGTCGTGGGCATCGTGCGGCGGAGTTCCACGACGCCGTACGAGCGGATCGCCCACCTGGTCGACAAGGTCGAGCTGCTCTCTGCCGACCTGCTCGACCAGACGTCGCTCGTCGACGTCATTGCAGACACGAAGCCCGACGAGATCTACAACCTTGCGGCCCAGAGCTTTGTCGCCACCTCATGGACGCAGCCTGTGCTTACCGGTGAGTTCACGGCGCTCGGCGTGACCCGTCTGCTCGAGGCCGCGAAACGTGCGGCTCCAAAGGCGCGATTTTACCAGGCAAGCTCGAGTGAGCAATTCGGCCAGGTGCAGGAGACGCCGCAGCGCGAGACGACGTCGTTCTACCCTCGGTCGCCGTACGGCGTGGCCAAGGTGTACGGGCACTGGATCACGGTGAATTATCGCGAATCATTTGGCATGTTCGCGGTCAGCGGCATCCTGTTCAACCACGAGAGCCCGCGCCGCGGGCTCGAGTTCGTCACGCGCAAGATCTCCGACGCGGTGGCGCGCATCAAGCTCGGCCGCGCGAGCGAGCTCCGCCTCGGGAATCTCCAGGCCCACCGCGACTGGGGTTATGCGGGTGACTACGTCGAAGCGATGTGGCGGATGCTCCAGCAGGACAAGCCGGATGACTACGTGATCGGCACTGGTGCAAAGTGGACCGTGCAGCAGTTCTGCGAGGAGGCATTCTCGCACGTCGGCCTCGACTGGCGCGTGTTCGTCAAGACCGACGCCAAGTTCATGCGGCCGGCGGAAGTCGAGCTTCTCGTGGCGGACGCGTCCAAGGCGAAGCGCGTCCTTGGCTGGGAGCCGAAGGTGCACTTCCGCGAGCTTGTACGGATGATGGTCGACGCCGACCTCGCGCGTCACCGGAAAATCGCCGGCGACGGCAACGGCTGAAGTGGGGGCGAAGCACGCCCTCGTCACGGGTGCCGGCGGGTTCGCCGGCCAGTGGCTCTGTCGCGACCTGGTCCGCCGGGGCTGGGTGGTCACCGGGTCGTCGCTCACCGGCGATCCCGGCGCGGCAATCCTCGGTGCCGAGGATCACGCGGCTGTCACGTGGCGCCACGAGGACCTTCGCGCACAGGGTGCCGCTGCAGGCGCCATCGAAGCCTCGCGCCCCGACGCGATCTTCCACCTCGCAGGCGTTTCATTCGTACCGGCCGCAGGCGACGACCCGATGCTCGCGTTCGACGTGAACACCGGCCTCGCGGTTCGCCTCCTCGATGTGGTGCGCGCGCGGAAGGCTACGGGTGTGCTCGACCCGGTCGTCGTGCTCGTAGGCAGCGCCGAGCAGTACGGACGCCACGATGCCGCCGCCATGCCGCTCGGCGAGCACGCCGAGTGCCGTCCGCGCACGTTCTACGCGGCGACCAAGATGGCCCAGGAGGAGTTCGGCCTCGAGGCGTTCCGCTCGGAGGGTGTCCGCGTGGTGTGTACCCGCTCCTTCAACCACAGCGGGCGCGGGCAGGCCGGCAGTTTTCTCCTTCCCGCACTCGTGAGCCGGGTGCGCGCGGCGCGCGGCGCAGCAGCGCCGCGCATCGCGATCGGCAACACGATCACCGTCCGCGATTTCCTTCACGTCGAAGACGCGGTGCGCGCGTACACGCTGCTCGCGGAACACGGATTTGCCGGCCACGTGTACAACGTCTGCAGCGGAGAAGGCGTTTCGGTCGGTGACCTCGCGGCGGAAGTCATGGCGACGGTGGGCGTGGACGCGGAGCTCGTGCCGGACAATTCGCTCCAGCGCGCCGTCGACGTGCCATGCCTCATCGGCCAGAACGACCGGCTGCGCGAGGACACCGGCTGGGGTCCGACACGGTCCAGGGCCGACATCATCACCGATCTCCTGAATGGCGCACAGCGTGGCGCATAGCATGGCGCACCGCATGGCGCACCGCATGGCGTCGCCGTCCATCTTCGCCGGTACTCATCTCATCAATGCCGCGTCGCTCTGATCTGCATCGCATCCTCGTCATCGGCTCCGGGCCCATCGTCATCGGGCAGGGTGCGGAGTTCGACTATTCCGGCACCCAGGCGGCGAAGGCGCTCCGCGAGGAGGGATTCGAGGTCATTCTCGTCAACTCGAATCCGGCGACGATCATGACCGATCCGGAGATCGCGGATCGCACGTACATCGAGCCGGTCACGCCCGAGTATGTCGAGCTCATCATCGCCCGTGAGAAGCCGGATGCGCTGCTCCCGACGATGGGTGGCCAGACGGCGCTCAACGTGGCGATGAAACTCCACGAGAGCGGCGTGCTGGCGAAGCACGGCGTCGAGCTGATCGGCGCGAACGCGCGCGCGATCGCCCTGGCGGAGGATCGCAAGCTGTTCGGCGAGGCGATGATCAAGATCGGCCTCAAGTGCCCCGAGGGGCACATTGCGACCACGTGGGACGAGGCGCTCGCGGTCAGCGAGTGGACGGGGTTCCCCGCGATCATCCGGCCCGCGTTTACGCTTGGCGGATCGGGCGGCGGCGTCGCGTACAATCGCGAGGAGTACGAGCGCATCGTGAAGGGCGGACTCGCCGAGAGTCCCATTTCGCAGGTGCTCGTGGAGCGCTCGCTGCTCGGGTGGAAGGAATACGAGCTCGAGGTGATGCGCGACTGCGAGGACAACGTCGTGATCGTCTGCTCGATCGAGAACATCGATCCGATGGGCGTGCACACCGGCGACTCGATCACCGTGGCACCGGCGATGACGCTCACGGACCGCGAATATCAGGTCATGCGCGACGCTGCCATCGCGGTCATTCGCGAGATTGGTGTGGATGCGGGCGGGTGCAATATCCAGTTCGCGGTGAACCCCGCCAATGGCGAGATGGTGGTGATCGAGATGAACCCGCGCGTGTCGCGCTCGTCCGCGCTGGCGTCGAAGGCGACCGGCTTCGCGATCGCGCGGATCGGGACGAAGCTTGCCGTCGGGTATCGCCTGGACGAGCTGCCCAACGACATCACGAAGACCACACCGGCATCGTTCGAGCCGGTGCTCGACTACGTCGTGGTGAAGTGCCCGCGTTTCGCCTTCGAGAAATTCCCGGGCGCCAACCCGACGCTCACCACGCAGATGAAGTCCGTGGGCGAGTCGATGGCGATCGGCCGGACGTTCAAGGAGGCGCTCCAGAAGGGACTGCGGGCGCTCGAGAGCGGCCGTACGGGCTGGGTCATCGGCGAGCGCCTGCAGGACGACCGCCTGGCGGACGACTCGCTGGACACCCTTCGCGGTGCGATGGCGACCCCCACGCCCGAGCGCATTTTCCAGCTGAAGCGCGCGATGCTCGCGGGCGTGACGCTGGAGGAGATCCACGGGATCACGGCCGTCGACCCGTGGTTCCTCGCGCAGATGAGCGAACTCGTGGAGGCGGAGCGCGAGTACGCCGGGCTCGCGGAGCCCGATGAGGAGGCGGTGCGCGCGATGAAGCGGCTCGGCTTTGCCGATGTGCAGCTCGCCGCGCTGCGTGGCGAAACCGAGACTGCGGTCCGCGAGCGTCGCTGGGCGATGGGGATCCGGCCGGTCTACAAGATGGTCGACACGTGCGCGGGAGAGTTTCCCTCGAACACGCCGTACCTGTACTCCACGTACGGCGACGAATCGGAAGCCCCGCGTTCCGGGCGCAAGTCGGTGGTGATCCTCGGGAGCGGACCGAACCGCATCGGACAGGGCGTCGAGTTCGACTACTGCTGCGTGCGCGCGGCGATCGCCCTCCGCGAGCAGGGGTACGAAACGATCATGGTCAACTCCAATCCCGAGACTGTCTCGACGGATTGGGATACGAGCGACAAGCTCTACTTCGAGCCGCTCACGCTGGAGCACGTGCTGGAGATCGTGCAGCGCGAGCAGCCGGTGGGCGTGATCGTGCAGCTCGGCGGCCAGACGCCGCTCAAGCTTACGCGGCCGCTCGAGGCGGCCGGCGTGAAGATCCTCGGCACGTCACCGGATTCGATCGACGCAGCGGAAGACCGGCGGCGGTTCGAGAAGATCGCGCGCGATCTGGGCGTCGCGCAGCCGCCGAACGGCACCGCGACGAGCGTGGAGGGTGCCGTGGAGATTGCGACGCGGGTCGGGTATCCCGTGCTCGTCCGTCCCAGCTACGTGCTCGGCGGCCGGGCAATGGAGATCGTCTACGACGAGGCGACACTTCGGGACTATTTCGTGCGCGCCGTGCGCGTCTCGGGGGAGCGGCCCGTGCTGATCGACTCGTTTCTCGAGGACGCGTACGAGTTCGACGTGGACGCGATCAGCGACGGCCGCCAGGTCGTGATCGGCGCCGTGATGCATCACATCGAGGACGCCGGCATCCACTCCGGGGACTCGGCCTGCGTACTGCCGCCACAGTCGCTGAGCGAGGCGAACGGCCGGCAGATGCGCGAGCACACCGTGGCGTTCGCCCGGGCGCTCGGTGTGGTGGGGCTGATCAACGTGCAGTACGCAATTCAGCACGGCATCGTCTACGTACTCGAAGTGAACCCGCGCGCGAGCCGCACCGTGCCGTTCGTCTCGAAAACGATCGGCGTGCCGCTCGCGTCGTATGCGGCGCGGGTGATGCTCGGCGAGAC
>JBIOHR010000020.1:0-30473 GCA_044449085.1 Gemmatimonadales bacterium
CCTCCCCCCTCATCTCACCCCTCGCCCCTCACCTCTCTCCAAACAACTGCCCGCAATATTCCCTCGGCACCGCGATTCTCAGCGCTCCCGGCACCGCATCAAACCGATAATTCACCACCACATCCTCCGGCCGCGCCGCCCCCTCGACCATCGCGCGCGATTCCGCGTTCAGATACTTCTTCAGCTTCACGGCGCTCCCATCCAGCTGAAGGTCCACTGACGCCGGCGCGCTCACGCGAAAACCTGCGCTGCGCGCCTTCACGGAATGCGCGTGCGCCGGGTGCCCGCGCAGCAGCACGGTGACCACCTGCTTCAGTGCGCTCAGGCGCGACCGCGCCGTGATCAGCGACAAGTCGAGCGCTCCGCTGTCGAGCAGAGCGTCGGGCGTCATGCGCGCGACCTTGCCGTACAATCGCGTGTTCCCGACGACGAGCTGCAGCGCGCGCCCATCCCACAGCAGCGCGCCGGCGTCGCCGCTGCGGACCTGGACCGCGTAGGTGCGCAGCTCCGGCAGCAGCCTGAGCGCGGTGAGGACGACGGCGGCGACACCGATCTTGTGTTTCAGTTTCACTGACGTCCTGCTCATCAGCGCCGCATCCACGCCCAGTCCCGCCATCAGCAGGAAATGGCGCCGCGGCCCCGCCGCCGCGGCCCCGCGTTGATCATATTCGCTCGACCCCGTGCCGAGCGTCAGCGACTCGACGCCGACGTGCCCGACGTCCACGCGGCGCACTTCGCTCTCCACCAGCGTCTGTGCCGCGCGGACCGGATCCGCCGCAATGCCGACCTCGGCCGCCCATACGTTTGCCGTACCGCCGGGAATGACGCCCACCGCCGCGCTCCGCTGGCCCGCGAATGCGAGCACGCCGTTGACGACGTGGTTCACCGTGCCATCGCCGCCATACGCGATGACATAGTCGTACCCCGCTTCCGCGGCACGCGCCGCGAGTTCCATCGTCTGTCCCTTCGATTCCTTCACCACCACGTCCGTCGCCCATCCCGCACGCGAGAGAACCGACACCACGTCGGGCACGCGTGTCAGGTTCTGTCCCGACCGGGGGTGGACTACGAGGCAGGCCGTCGTGCGTTTCATGCCGCGAAGAATATGGCGCCGGTTGCCCCCTTCATATAGAAGCGACCAGTTCGTGACGATGGGGCGATAGCCCGGGCCGTGCGATTCGCACACATTCCCATGCATGATCTTCCACCTCGCATTCGCGTTGCAGGTCGCGCAGCAACCGCCCAAGCTGCCTGTCCGTCGCGTGCCCGACCCCGGCGTCATCGCAACCGACCAGCGCGTCACGCCGGCTGGCGTGCAGAGCGTGTTCGACGGCCGCGTCGGCGGCGTGAGGTTTGGAAAGCAACCGGGCGAACTTTGGGTCACGGTTCCCGGCGCGGTGTATCGTCTCGCGTGGCGCGACAACCGCGTGATCGCGAGCGCGCGGTTCGACGGCCGCCCCGGTGCGTACGGCGTGGCCGTGGATCCGGTCACGGGGCGCGCGTTCGTGTCGACGGTAGGAAAGCTCCCCGTTGATGTGGCCAGAAAACGTGCGCCGGGCGGGCCGCCGCTTCCCCGCGCAAAGTCCGTGGTGCAGCTCTTTGCGTTCTCCGCAGACACCGGAGTCCCGCGCGCCGGGGGCGGCGGCGACAGCGCGGTCGTCGTGAGCTCGTCGTCGGCACTCGGTGATTACATCGCGGGCGCCACAGCGGTCGCCGGTCGCGCAAACGCAGCGGGGCACCGCGTAGCCGTCGCGGCGCTTCCCGCAAACGACGCGCTCGCCGTGCTCGACGCGGACCGGGGCACCTTGCTCGCGACAGTTCCGCTGGGCGTACTCCCGGTCGGCGCGGTCGTCGCATTTGACGGTTCCACGGCATACGTGACGAACCTCGGCGGGCCGAAGCCCGACAGCGTGGATCGCGCGGCGCAGCAATGCTGCGATCCCAACGCGGAGCGCGTGCGCGTTGACGCGCGCGGGATCGCGGACCGCGGGAGCGTGTCGCGTGTCGATCTCGTCGCGGCGACGGTCGTGAAGACCATCCGCGTCGGGCTTCACCCAACCGGGATCGCGTGGGATGAGCGGAACGCGAGACTGTATGTCGCCAACGGCAACAGCGACGACGTCAGCGTGATCGACACCCACGCCGATTCCGTCGTGGCGACCATCGCCATCGCGCCCTTCCGTCTCGACCGCATCGGGCTCGCGCCCACCGCCGTGGCGCTCTCACCGGATGGCACAACGCTGTTCGTCGCGCTCGGCGGCGCGAACGCCGTCGCGATCTACGACGTATCGTCCGGCCACGCGGCGCGGCTGCGCGGCCTGATTCCCACCGGCTGGTATCCGAATACGCTGGACGTGAGCGCGGACGGTCGAACCCTCGCGGTCGGCACGCTGCTCGGCGTGGGCTCAGGCACCGGACACCCCCACGCGCTCGAAGGGCGCTATGTGCACGCCGTGCGCGGCTCGATCAGCGTCATGCCCGTCCCGACCGACGCGGAGCTCACCGCGTACACGACCGCCGTGTCGCAGAACAACCGCCTCGCGCTGCGATCGGGGCCGATCGCGCCTGCGCCCGAGGCGCGCGGCGAAGCAATGGCCCGCGTGTTGCCCGAGCGGCCCGGCGAATCGTCCCCCATCCGCCACGTCGTCTTCATCATCCGCGAAAACCGGACATATGACCAGGTGCTCGGCGACATCGGCCGGGGCGCGAGCGATCCCTCGCTCGTGGAGTACGGCCGCGATGTCACGCCCAACGCGCACGCGCTCGCGAACCGGTATGTGCTGCTCGACCACTTTTTTGCATCGGGCGGCAACTCGGCGGACGGACACCAGTGGCTCACGCAGGCCAACGAAACCGACTATCCGATGTGGCCCCTGTACACGGGGCGGAGTTACCCGTCCGAAGGGAACGATGCGCTCACGTATTCGTCGGGCGGATTCTTGTGGGAGGCCGCGCAGGCGAAGGGAAAAACGGTGACCGTGTTCGGCGAGTACGCCCCCGCTCCGCCGCGCAGCGACGCATCGGTTCGCGCGCGGCTGCTCGCACAGTACCGCGACTCGCAGCCGCACGACCCCGCGTTTTTCCGCGCGGTGCTGGCGCGCCGCTTCAATACACACTCCGAGATCCCGTCGCTCGACCGCACGCTGGTTCGGGAATACCCGGGCTGGACCGAGGAAATCCCCGACGTGATCAAGGCGGACGTCGTCCGCGGACGCCTGCACGAGTGGGAATCGTCGGGCACGATGCCGGACCTCGTGATGATGATACTCCCGAGCGATCACACGCAGGGACTGAGCGCCGACTGGTGCGCGCCAAAGGCGTGCGTCGCAGACAACGACCTCGCGCTGGGCCAGATCGTCGACGGGCTCTCGCATTCATCGTTCTGGAAATCGATGGCGATCCTCGTCGTGGAGGACGACGCGCAGGACGGCGTCGACCACATCGACGGACACCGCACCGTGGCGCTCGTGGCGAGCCCCTACGCGCGGCGCGGAGTCATCGACAGCACGTTTTACAGCCAGCCGAGCATGGTGAAGACCATCGAGCTGATACTCGGCCTGCCGGCCCTGAGCATGTTCGACCTCGTCGCGACGGATATGCGGGCGAGCTTCATTGGCGCCAAGGATGCGCCGGACTTCACGCCCTACGACGCGCGCGTGCCGCGGCAGTCGCTTTACGAGGTCAACCAGCGGGTCGGGGCGATTACCGGTCCGGACGCCGCCGCGCGTCGGAAGGCGACGGTCGCATCGGGACGCATGAACTTCCGCGATCCGGACGCGGCACCCACCGAGTTGCTCAACCGCATTCTGTGGCACGACGCGCGTGGGTGGAGTACGCCTTACCCCGCCGTCCACCGCTCGCTCTTTTTTCCGTTGTCGGTGGATATCTCCGATGCGGAGAAGGAGGCCCGCGCGGAGCGGCCGAAGCGCTGAATCGCCCGCGCGCGCAACTCTTGTCGCGCGCTGACACCGGCGAACCATTCCGCGCGTATGGATGTCAAATGAACTGACCTCCACCCCGGCTCACCGCGCGATGGCTCTCGTTTTTGTTCCCACCCTGCTCGTCCTCGCGGGGCTGATGCAGGGCGCTGCGCCGGCAGTCCATCCCGACTCCGTCGCGACCGCCACGGCCGTACGAGCGGCGCACCCGCCGCGGATGGATGGACGCGATGATGATCCCGTCTGGAAAAGCGCGCCGGAATACGACGCATTTCGCGAATTCCAACCGAAAGAGGATGGTCCACCGCGCTTCCGCACGACCTTTCGGGTGGTCTACGACGACCGGTACATCTACGTGTTCATGCGCGCATACGATCCGCACCCCGACAGCATCATGCATGCGCTCTCCCGGCGCGACTTCCGCGGGTCGTCCGATCAGCTCAAGGTCGTCATCGACTCGTATCACGACCGGCGCACGGGCTACGAGTTTGCCGTGAACCCGGACGGCGTCAAGCGCGACTACGCCGTGTCCGCCGATGTCAACGAAGATGGGACCTGGGACGGCGTTTGGGACGCGGCCACCACGGTTGATTCCCTCGGATGGACCGCGGCACTGCGCATCCCGTTTTCGCAGCTCCGCTTCGCCGGCGGCCCGGGCACGCACGTGTTCGGCTTCGGGATATGGCGCGACATCGAACGGTTCAAGGAGCGCACGTCGTGGCCGGTGTACAGACAGAGCCTCAACGGCTTCATGTCGCAGATGGGTCAGCTCGACGGGATTCGAGATATCCCTCCGCCGCACCAAGTCGAGGTCACGCCGTACGTCGTCGCGAAGAACGCGTCGGAGCAGACCGCGAAATGGAGCCAGCTCAACTCCGGCACCGTCGGCGCGGACGTCAAGTACGGTATCACGCCGAACCTGACACTCGACGCGACGATCAACCCTGACTTCGGCCAGGTCCAGTCCGACCCGTCCGTGCTGAACCTTGGCGACTTCGAGACGTACTTCCAGGAGCAGCGGCCGTTCTTCATCGAGGGCGCTGGGCTGTACCGGTTCGACGTGAACTGCAACATCGTCAACTGCAGCGGTGAGGGGCTGTTCTACTCGCGGCGCATCGGCCGCGCGCCCCAGCTGCAGGGATGGTACGGTGACGCGAGCTCACCGCAGGCCACGTCGATCGCCGGCGCGGCGAAGTTCACGGGACGCACGCCGGGCGGACTCGCCGTCGGCGTGCTCGAGGCCGTCACGGATCGCGAGAACGGCCCGCTCAACCAGACGCTCGAGCCGCAGACATCGTACGCTGTCCTGCGCGCCCTGCAGGACTTCGACAACGGGAACGGCAGCCTTGGCGTGGTCGCGACGGCCGTGAACCGGTCTCTCGACACCTGGTCCGACTCGCTGCTGCGGCGCGAGGCGTACGTCGGCGGACTCGACTTTCGCCGGCTCTTCCATCACGGCGACTATCAACTCAACGGCTCGATGACGGGAACGCACGTCGCCGGAAGCGCCCGGGCGATCGCCGCGACCCAGCTCGACGCAGTCCACGAGTACCAGCGGCCGGACGGCGTGCTGCGATTCGACTCGACACGTACGGCGCTCGACGGCGACGCAGAGGAGCTGGTCTTCGCGAAGCTCGGTGGCGGCGTCACGCGCTTTCAGACGAGCTACCAGCGCCAGTCCGCGGGATACGAACCCAACGACCTCGGCTTTCTCCTTCGCGCTGACGAGCAGAACTGGAGCACGTGGGCGGCGCTCACCTACCAGAAGCCGACGAGTTGGTACCGCAGCCTCCAATTCAATTTCAACGAGTGGAACTCCTGGACGACCGGCGGGCTGCAGCTTCAGGAGGCCGTGAACACCAACGAGCACGTCAACCTGCCGAACAATTGGTGGCTCAACGTTGGCGGCACGATCGCCAACCTTGGCGGCACCTATTGCGACCGGTGCGCCCGCGGCGGCCCGGCGACCCGCGTCTCGCGCACGTACGCACCGTGGGCCGGGTTCATGGGCGATGACCGCCGGACTCTGGTACCCTCCGTGTTCTTCAACTACTCGACGTGGAACGAGGGGAAGTCACGGTCGATCAACTGGAACCCGTCCACCGATATCAAGATTTCGAGCGCGCTGCTCGGCAACATCGGCGTGAACTACACCGACAACATGGACGACGCCCAGTGGCTCGGAAACTTCACCGACCCGCTCGGAGTCACGCACTATTCGTTTGCGCACCTCCAGCAGCAGACGCTCTCGTTCACCGCGCGCCTGAGCTACGCAATGACCCCCAACCTGACACTGGAGTTCTACGGCGCACCGTTCGTGACCAACGGCACGTACTCCAATCCGCGCGAGCTCAGCGCCACTCCGCGCTCCGCGTCATACGGCGCGCGCTACCAGCCGTACACACCGCCCGCAGGCACATCGATGGGATTCGATTTTCGCCAGCTGCGCGCCAATACCGTCCTGCGCTGGGAATACAGGCCGGGTTCGACCCTGTTCATCGTCTGGACGCACGGGCGCGATGGATCCGAGGCGACAAACCTCAACGAGCGGTGGACGACGGAATACGGCAACCTCTTCGCCCTGCATCCGGAGAATACATTCATCGTCAAGCTGGCGTACTGGCTGAGCAGGTAGGCCTGCCAACCGATTCAGCGGGGTGAGTGTCCAATTCCGTTGAGTGCCGCCTCCATCCGCCACCGACCACAATGACCAGCACCCCGAGCAGCAACGCCGAGCGGGCCCCTTGGTGGGAAGCGTTCGTCCAGGACCTCCGCTACGCGGCTCGCGGCCTCCGCGCCAAGCCGGGCTTCACGATCGCGGTCGTCCTCACGCTCGGCCTCGGGATCGGCGCGAACGCGGCGATGTTCTCGATCGTCGACCGACTGCTGTTCCGCGCGCCCGCCATGCTGCGCGACGCCGCGACCACACACCGCGTGTACACCGTGAATACGTACCGCGGCAAGGAAGGCGCCAGCTCGAGCATCGCATACGGACGGTTCAAGGACTTCGAGCGGACCACGACGGCCTTCTCCCGTTTCGCCCAGTTCACGGCGCGCGACATGGCGATCGGCGGTGGCGATGACGCGCGCGAAATGCGCGTTGGCGCGGTCAGCGCATCGTTCTTCGATTTCTTCGACGCGCCGCCTGCGGTCGGCCGCTACTTCACCGCAGCCGAAGATTCCGCGCCCAACGGGACCCCCGTTGCCGTGCTCTCATACGGCTACTGGCAGACCGCGTTCGGCGGGCGACACGACGCGATCGGCGCGACGCTCCGCGTGGGATCGCTCGTGTACACCGTCATCGGCGTCTTGCCGGCCGGCTTCGCGGGACTCTGGCCGGACCAGCCCCCGGTCGCGTACATCCCGATCGCGTCGTTCGCCGCGACGCAGGGATTCGCCATGGCCGGCCAGAACTGGTGGACGACGTACAACTGGACCTGGTCCAATACGCTCGCGCAGCGCAAGCCAGGCGTGAGCGTCGCCGCTGCCACCGCCGACATCAGCAAGGCGTACCTGCGCAGTTACGAGAATGAAATCGCCGGCAGCAAACGGGCCACACCGGTCTCGGTCTCCAAGCCGCACGCGGTGATCGCATCGGTGCTCTCGGAGCGCGGCCCGAACGAGTCGAGCCTCGCCAAGGTCGCCACCTGGATCAGCGGCGTAGCGCTGATCGTATTGCTGATCGCGTGCGCGAACGTCGCAAACCTCTTGCTCGCGCGCGCGCTCAACCGCCGGCGCGAGATTGCCGTGCGCCTCGCGCTCGGCGTGAGCAGGCGGCGGCTTCTGTCTCAGCTGCTCACGGAAAGTGTGCTCCTCGCCGCGCTCGGCGGGTTCGCCGGCCTCGTGATCGCACAGGCGGGCGGCGCGCTCCTGCGGGCGGCGTTTCTCCCCAAGGCGGTCGCGCACAGCATCGTGACCGATCCACGCACCCTGCTGTTCGCCGCGCTCGCCGCGCTCGCCGCCGGCGTGCTCACCGGGCTGGCGCCCGCATTCCAGCTTCGGAGCGTGAACCTCACGTCGGATCTCAAGACCGGCGCACGCGAGGGGACGTTCCACCGGTCCCGGCTGCGCGTGGCGCTCCTGCTGATGCAGGGTGCGCTGTCCGTGGTGCTGCTCGTCGGCGCGGGGCTGTTCGTGCGCAGCCTCGACAACGTGCGCGGAATCCGGATGGGGTACGATATCGACCCGATCCTGCTCGTGAACCTCAACATGCGCGGCGTGACGCTCGACAGCGCCGCCACTGTCCTTCTGCGCGCCAAGCTGCTTGCCGCCGCAAAGGCGATCCCCGGCGTCGAGAACGCGTCGCTGCAAACCAGCGTGCCGTTCTGGAGCAGTTGGAGCGAAGACCTGCACGTCGCAGGCATCGACTCCGTCCGCAAACTCGGACAGTTCAACCTGAACGGCGTGAGCCCCGAATATTTCGCCACCCTCGGCACGCGCATCGTCCAGGGACGTGGCATCACCGAGGCCGACGCGGCAACCGCGCCGGGCGCGATGGTCGTGAGCGCCGGAATGGCGAAGCGTCTCTGGCCTTCATCGAACGCCATCGGCCAATGCGTGAAAATGGGCTCCGATACCACGCCGTGCATTTACGTGGTCGGCGTGGCGGAGGACATCAAGGCACAGCGACTCGACGCCGATGACGCGTACTACTATTACCTGTCGTCCGCACAGTTCAACCCGCAGCAGGGCGGGCTGTTCGTGCGCACTCACGCGAAGCGAGGGGTCCTCGCGAGCGAGACCGTGCGCCGCGCGCTCCAGAAAGAGATGCCGGGCGCCTCATATGTGACGATCACGCCGTTTGCGGACATCGTCGGCGGCCAGACGAAGTCATGGGAACTGGGCGCGAGCATGTTCCTCACGTTCGGGCTGCTCGCACTGCTGCTGGCCGCGATAGGCCTGTTCAGCGTCATCTCGTACAACGTCGCGCAGCGCACGCACGAACTCGGCGTGCGCGTGGCACTCGGCGCGCAGATGAGCGACCTCATCCGCCTCGTCGTGACCGAGGGCGTCAAGCTGGGCGCGCTCGGCGTGGGAATCGGCGCCGCAATCGCCCTTGCCAGCGCGCGCTGGATGGCGCCGCTGCTCTTCAAGGAATCGCCGCGCGACCCGGTGATCTTCGGCGTGGTCGCGGCGGTCCTGCTCTCGGTGACGGTGGTGGCGAGCCTGATTCCCGCGCGACGCGCGGCGCGGGTCGATCCCAACCGGGCGCTGAGATCGGATTGACCACACTGTGCGCGACTCAACCGTTGTGCCGGAGATGGTGGTGGGTCAAAGCCGTGAGCGAGACCGGGCAAACTGAGCCACCGCGGAGCGCCGCCTCGCATTGATCCCCCGCCGACGCACCCGCTATTGTTGTAGGATATGAAGCGCATCGCCATCGCATTGCTCTCGCTCTCGTGCGGCCTCTCCGCTGTCGCGCTCGCGCAAAAGGCCGTTCCCGTCGTCGACGAACCGCACCACCACCTCGTTTTCACCGGCAAGAACCTGCGCGTCTTCCGGGTCGTGGTGCCGGCGCACAGCGCGACGGAAATCCACGAGCACGCGGTGGATTACTTCTGGATCTCCGTCGGACCGAGCCAGTTCGTGAACGCGGCGGTCGGCAAGCCGGAAACGCCGGTGACCGCGGCCGACGGGAGCGTTCATTACACGAAAGGTGGATTCGCGCACCTCGCGCGCGTCGACGGCGACCAGGCGTTCCACAACGTCACCATCGAGCTGCCGCAGCCGCAGGCGAACGTGCGTAACCTCTGCGTCGCGGTGCTCCCTGACCAGCCGGTCGACTGCGCGGCGGCTATGCCTCGCGCCACTGCCCTCTTCTCGGGTGTCGCCGTGCAGCCGGAGTTCGAATCCGATCAGACACGCGTTACGCTGATCACGATGCCGCCGCGCGCAACCCTGGAGCTCTCGCGGCATCATCAGGCGCCGCTGCTCGTGGCGGTGGACGATGTCCCCGGCGCGCTCCCGATCACCTGTCCCATTACGGACGATCCGAAGGGCTTCGAGCTGCAGTCGCGCTCGGGAAACACCTATCGTCTCAAGGGAACCGCGAAGTGCACCGTCCGCAACGATACCCATGCGACCGTGCGGTTCCTCGCGATCGAGTTCACGCCGGCGGCGCGATAGTGGGTGCCGCGAAGCCCATGGGAACAGCCTTGACGACCTTTCCGCAGGAAGGCACGTCCTGCCGTTGACCACAGATCACGCTGAGCCGGCCGCGCGTCGCGTCGCCTCAATCATGCGCCGTAGTTCGCCCACGACGAGCGACTGAAACCCCGCATCGGTCCAGTAGAACGTGTGTGAGAGTGGCGTCATCGACAGCCCCGGCATTCCGACCTCCATCACCACATCCTCGATCGTCGTGTCGTGCGTTTCATCCCAGAGGCCGCTCAGCGGATACCCGAGGATGTCGTACGGATCGTAAACGTTCAGCCAGCGTGCAGCAACACTGAGGTGGGCCGCCAGCGCGGGACGCGGGAAGCGGACGCACTCGTATGGAGGATTGGGAGGCAGGAAGAGCGGGATGTTGCACCCGAAGGTGACGAGCCCCGCAAGCGTCTCCAGCCGTTGCACCGGCGTCTCGCCGATCGCCTTGCGCGCGACCGTCCGCGCGCCGGCGTGCATCGTGCTCACGCCGGCCGTTCCCACCTCGCCTGCCGCGCGCTCGAGGTTCCACAAGTAATTCGTGACCACCACGCAGCCGAGCGAATGCGCAAGCACCACCACCGGCGCACCCGCCGGGTGCGCAAGCCGCGCCTCGACCCGCGCGAGCGCGTCGGCAAATCGCTGATGCACGCGGTGCATCAGCGGAACACCCTGGCGCTCGTACCCCGAGAGATATCCTGTCGGGTCGCCGAGCGTGCCGACAACCCATTTGCGCAGGAGGTTGATGCGCATCGGTGAGCGCGCGTCCTGCAGGCGTCGCCAGATTTCGTCCTGACCGTCCTGCAGGATATCCGACCAGAAGCAGGGCTCGAAGGCCACCGCCTTGGCGTCGGTGCCGAGCGAACGTGACAGCCCCTCGATGAGTGGCAGCGCGAACGTGGAGTCGGGGTCGCCCATCCCGTGGATGATCACGACGCCCACCTCCGCCGCCGCGCCCGCGCTCACAGCGCTCACAGCGCGCTCACAGCGCGCTCACAACTTGAACTCAGCCACGAACAGCGCGATGGTCAGCTGCCGGTCGTCGGTGCGGTAGCCGAAACGCACGCCACCGGCGAGGCCGCCCGCCGTGTTCGACATCACCCACACCGGAAGGTCCACGCCCGTGACTCCATGCCGCAGGTCGTGCGCCACCGTCACGCGCATCGCCCCGTTCCCGCCGATGCTCCACGCTCCGGACGCGCTCACGACGGCTCGATCTTGATTGTGCGGCGCGCCGAGCACCACGTTCTCGCAGCTCTCCGTGCCCGGCGGTCCGAACGACGCCGGAGTGCACACGTTCTGCGACGATCGCGCGCGATACGACTGTTCCCACCGCATCGCACCCTGCAACGCGACCGAGGCCCAGCGATATCCGGCGCCGCCTTCAACGGCATACGCAGTGTGCCCGACCGACCGCCGCGCGGACCCAAGCGTGTCGCGGTATGCGAACGTGGGCTGGCTGAATGTCCCCGTGAATGCGACATAGGATCCGACACTCGTGGCGTTGGTGGTATATGACCCCTGCACGCGGGCCGAGTTCACGAGGCCGTCGAGATCGGCCAGTTCGGTGAAGTCGTCTGTCTTGTTGAGCGGTCCGGCGATCATCAGCGAGGCCGCGCCGCGCGCACCGCAAATCGCGCCCCAGATATCGCACAGGTTCGCCTGCACGCGGGCGTCCTTCACCCCCGGGCTCGACACCACGCCTGCCGTCCATGCCGACGCCCGCGCGAGCGCCACGAGCGACGGATCGAACACGAGCGCGGCGAAAATCGTGTCACCCTTTGCCGCGGCGTCGCCGCCGGTGCGCGCGTCGAACGGGCGTCGCGCGTGTCGGGCCGAGTCTCCCTGGTTGAGGAGCGCGCCGGACTTTTGCGCGAACGCCGGCACGCTTGCAATGCAGACCAGCGCGAGCGCGCGAAGTGGGTGCGCCATCGCTCACGCTCCTCCGCGCGGTCTGGCTTTGCGCCTGAGGAACCCCACCAGCGGCCGCGCGCGCGCCGGCAGCGTGAGATCGTCGAACGTCACGGAGACAGTCCGGGCACCGTTCTCGACGCGAATTTCGTAGAGGCGCAGATCGCGACCGCCGGGCGACCGATGAACGCCGGACGCGACGAACTCGCTGTCGGTCACGAGCGACTCGAGTTCGCGCGCTTCGTTCCGCGGGAGCTGCGAACTGTCGAGCTCGCACTCCCGCGGCACTCCCACGACGCCGCCCGACTGCACGAACGTCACGCGCACCGCGACCTCCCACGTCATGCGTACACCTTCATCGTCACGCCGACTTCCGCCCAGGCGCGGCGGACGGCATCCGCCGCATCCGCGCCAAGCGCGGCCGCCATCTGCACGCACAGCTCCGCGCACTCCTGAAACTCGCATCGCCGCGGCAGCCGCAACATGGTATCGTACCAAATTCTTCCGGCCGAGTCCCACGCGTTGCCGCCGAGCTTCTTGGCCGTGAGGACGAACGCCCGGTTGGGGATCCCTGAGTTGATGTGCACGCCGCCGCTGTCGCTTGCGCCTTCGTAGAGCTTCGACATGTGCGCCGGCTGCGGGTCAGTGCCGAGGTAGGGATCGCGCGTGAACGCCGTGCCGGGGTGCTCCATGTCGCGCACGCCGCGGCGCGTCGGTGCGGGTACGAGCACTTCCCTTCCGATCACCCAGCCGGCTTTCGCGGCGTTCTCACGATTCTTCCACTGGCGCACGAGCACGCCGAAGACATCCGCGAAGTGTTCGTTGAGCGCTCCGGACTGCCCTTCGTATTCGAGGTTGCTCGTGAAGGACTGGACGCCGTGCGTCAGCTCGTGGCCGACCACATCGAGCGACCGCGTGAATCGCTGGAAGATCACTCCGTCGCCGTCGCCATATGCCATCTGCGTTCCATCCCAGAAGGCGTTATCGAGCGGGACGAACCGGCCGCGGCCGCCGGACTCGGCGAGGTGCACCGTGCCGACGAGCGGCATGCCGTTGCCGTCGAGCGAGTTGCGCTTGAACACCGCGTCGTAGAAGTCGAACGTCGCACCGGCGTGGTCGAACGCCTCGTTCACCGCGGGATCGGCCACGGGACCCTGTCCTTCGGATCGCACGAGCACGCCCGGAAGCTTGTCCGTGTTGCGGGCGTCGTACACGAGGCGCTGTCTTGTGGGCGCCGCGCCCGGCCGCGCGATCAGCGAGGGTGTCGAGCTCGCGCGGGCGCGCAGCAGTCGCGCCTTGGCCGCCGCCGCGACGTTCGCCTCCGCGCGCTCGCGTATCTCGGGGTTGTCCGAGCGCGCCAGGCGCTCGGTGACGTACGGAGGGATGATGCACTGCACGGCATCTCGCTGGCACATCGGCGTGCCTCCTGAATGATGATGGAAGCCGGAGTCCGCTGCGTTCCGCAGACGGATGCTCGGCATTTTTTTGCTACGCCGCAGAGTATTGCGCGGTCCGGCGGCTCCCGTCAAGGAGTAGGGAGAGGTGAGTAGAAGCGGTGAGACGCTTTCGCAGCGCACGGTCGGCCGCGGTCCACTCGTTGCGCCGGGCCAACTCGCCAAAACATTTATGGGGCTAGAGAGGCCCGGCTCCACGAGTGGCCCGCGGCCTCCCTGCCCAAGCGAATCTCTCCATCGAACAGATACCTACACAGACGCGCGCGCACCGTACGCACCGCCCACACCAGTCCGCGCGCGTTGCGTACAGCACACATGCCCAGCGAACGGTGGGCCGGCCGGGCGCGAGGGACTCGCAGCGTCGGGCCTTTCGAGGACCCATAGACGCTTGTCCGAGTAGGCCCGACAAAGCGAGTCCCTCGTGGCCGGCCGGCGCGCGCTGAAGTTGTCAGAGCTCTCCCAACAGAGCGAGTCCCTCGTGGCCGGCCTGCGCGCGCCGAAGTTGTCAGCTCAGAGCGGACGTCTCGCGACCGACGAGTCAGGCCGCGTTTGCACCTTGAAGGCGAAGTCCTCTTCGGACAACTGGCGCACAGCCTTCGCGCCCATCATCGCGGGACGGAAGCGCATGTCGGGGAGTGCTGTCCGCACCGCGCGCGCAAACGATTCGTTCGTCGCGCCCAGTATGGTGACCGTCGTGATATCCACACGGCCTGTCGAGTCGACGACAAAGCGTGCGCGGACGAGCCCGTTGATTCCCTTCGCCTCCATGTCTTTCGGGTACGACGGCGCGACACTGTGCGGATCGCGAACGGCGGCGCTGTCCACGTCGAGGAGGGCGAACGCGCCGAGCGACTCCGCGATCTTCTGCTCGCGCGCGATCGCGGGTGGGGTTCCGGAGGTGCCACCGGCGGGCGGTTCCGTTTGGAGTTTCAGCGGGTCGTGTTTGACGGGCGCGCTGCGGCCTTGTCCCACCGCGGCAGACGATCCCACACCGCCGCCCTTCGACGCCATGAACACGAGCGGGTGGTCGCCGACGATGGGCGCGCGGTTGGTCGGGAAAAGGTATTCGGCGATCCGCTCCTCAACTTCGGTCGCTGCACGAAGTGCCGGGCGAGACGCAAGCAGGATCACGATGACGATGGCGCCATGCGCAACAATGCTCGCGACCGCCCCGGCGACGGGACGTGCCGCCTTTCCTTTTCCGGAGGCGATCAGGACGTCGAACATCGTGATTCTATGATATAGTAACCGGAGAACAGGAGCCAGCCCTGCCCGCGCATCGGTCCTAATTCGCCATACCCCTTTGACGGGGGATCGCGTCACGGGAAGTTCCAAAGCTCTGCGGATTGCGGAACTCGACCGTGGCGGACTGCCCAACCCTGCCGATCGGCTAATTCTTTCCAGACCCCCAGTTCACCACGGGCATCACCTGGTGCGACTTGGCATCACCCACAATGTTGAGCACGCCGATCTGGATGCCGTCGAGGGAGCGGGTATAGTTGACCAACCCGATCGTCACTCCCGTTTGCGAACCGCGGATGTAGTTCACGGCGCTGACCGAACCACCCCTGAACGAACCGCCGCGCTCGATGCGAAACAGGGCCGGGGCGAGAATCACGCCTCGCGCATCGCGCGCGCCAACGGCGAGCGCCGCGAAGCCGCCGCTGATCTCGGGTGCGCCGGCGCCGATTCCCGCGATCGCGACACCGCGAATCGATCCGCCCGCGCCGATCCCCACGCCGGCGAGCGCGAGGCCAATCAGGTCACCGCCCGCACCGGTGCCCACGCCGCCAATCGCAATCCCATGAATGCTTCCACCGACGCCCGCACCAACTCCGCCCACGACGATCCCGTGAATGTCACCACCGACGCCCGCACCCACACCACCTGCGAGAAGCCCGGTGGCGTTGCCGCCACCGCCCGTCCCTACGCCGCCGATGATGATCCCCTTCATGTCGCCGCCCGCCCCCGCGCCGACTCCGCCGATCACGAGCCCCGTGAGCCTGCCGCCGGTCCCGAGGCCGACGCCGCCGATGGCGATCCCCGAAATGTCGCTCCCCGCGCCCGCACCGATCGGCGCGAGCGTCACCCCGCGAATCCGCCCCGAGGCCCCTACTCCCAGGAGCCCCGTCGCGATCCCATCGATCTCGGCGCCGCCAGTGACCGGGAGTCCGAGCGCGACGCCCTTGATCGTTTCCGCGGCGTCCTCGTACGGCGACCACAGCGTGATGTTCACGCCGTTCACGCGCCCTACGCGGCCGTCGCGGAAGTTGAGGCGCAGTCCGTTGACTGACGGATAGTCCCCGATCGAAATGGGCGTCCGCGCCGGTGGTGCCTCCTGGGCGTGGATCGCTGAGCATGGGGCGAAGGCTGCGGCTGCGGCTGCGAGAACGAAGATGCGCATGGTCGGAATCGGTGCGGGGAGCGGTGCCGGGTCGATAGGATGCCCAAGCCCTACGGGTCGAACTCACGCCTGGATTCACTCGGTCATCTCCGACCGACTGCGTCTCGCCAACGAGGGCCGAGGCGCATACGTTGTTCCTTCCGACTTCGACGCTGGAGAGGCGCAGTGAGCAGTGAGTTGCCGCCGGATGCCGCGCGCACGACGATGCACACGAGATCCGGGCAGCTGGTGCGCCTCGCCCTCGTGGCGCTCGCGTATGCGCTCACGGTGCGCATCGGCGCGGCGTTCTTCACTACGCCCTCGGGGTTGCCCGTGCTGCTCCCCTCGGCGGGCGTGCTCCTCGGCTGGCTCGTTCTCACCGAGCGGGCCGATTGGCCGCTGGTCGCTGCGCTCGCTGCGGTCGCGCACGGCGTGGCGTCACCGCTGTTCTTGAGCGCGCCGTTCGCGGCGGCCGGGCAGTCGATGGCGGAAGTGGGCGCGACGATTGGCTGCGCGCTGGTGATGGCCGGCGACGGAACGATCGAGCGCACCGAGAAGAAGGTCATCGGCAACCTGATGCGGTTCCTCAGTGCCGCCGTGCTGGTGAGCGCGCCGGCCTATGCCGTCGTCACCACGCTCGTCGCCGGGCGCGGGCCTTCGGTCGAGGGGTTCATCACGTCCGGACTCGCGTACGCGCTCGGTGTCGTCGTCGTCGGCCCCGTGCTGCTGACCGGACCGGGCGCGGCGACTTGGCTGCGGACCGCACCGTGGCAGGCGAAGCTCGAGCTCGTCGCGGTTACGGCTCTGCTGGCCGTGATGGTGTTCTTCGGCTACCTGACGCCCGCCGCGGATGCAGAGAAGTTCCGCTCCGTCAACGTGCTGCTCGTTCCACCGCTGCTCTGGGCGGGCATGCGGATCGGGACGTTCGCCGGTGCCTGGACCGCGGCTATCGTCGCGTTTGCGGTCGCGTTCGGCATGAGCTCCGGCCTCGGGTTGACCGAAGCGCTGCCGGGTGGCGAACTCAGGCATTTCATTTACGCGGCGCTCTATATCGGCATCGTTTCCGCGGTCTCGCTGACAACGGCGGTGCTGTTCGGCGGCCTCAAGCTCGCGCTGACCACGCTCGAGTCCACGGAACGCTGGTTTCGCGATCTCGCCGACTCGTCGCCGCTCGCGATGCTTGTTGTGGAACCGGACGATCACTCGATCTTCTTCAACAAGGCGCTCGTCGACCTGTTCGGGCTGAACGCGTCTGAGATTCGCACGCCGGAAGCACTCTGGCGCCGCGTCCTTCCCGATCCCGGTGAGCGCAGCTCCTTCACGCGCGAATGGGAATCGCGGCTCGAGGAGGCGCGGCGTCTCGGAAAATCGGCACGGCCGATGGAATGGCGCGGCGTCGCTTCGGACGGCACACACCGCTTTGTCGAATCGCACGCGTCGGAGATCGGTGGACGCCGGCTGACGCTGCTCGTGAACCGCACGGCCGACCGCGAGGCAACGGCTGCGCGCCGGGCCGGCGAGCAGCTCTTCCGCCAGCTCGTCGACTCGGCGCCCATCGCGATGCTCGTGATCGAGGCCGACGGCGAAACGATCACGGTGAATCGCACCTTCACCGAACTCCTCGGATACCAGCCGCACGAACTGCCCGACCTCACCACGTTTTGGACGACGATGTACCCGGATCCCGTGTATCGCCGGCACGTGCGCGAGGACTGGAACAGGCGCTTCAAGGACTGGCGCGAACGGCCGGGCCCGTTCCGGCCGATCTCGGTCGATGTGCAGGCGCGCGACGGGCGAAAGCTGTTCATGGAGGCCAAGACCGCGCAGGTCGGCGACCGCCGGCTCACCACGCTCGTGGACCTCACCGAGCGCCAGCGCGCCGACGCCGCGCTGCGCGCCAGCGAAACCCAGTTCCGCGCGATGTTCGACAGCTCCGCGCTCGCCATTTCACTCGTCGACTTGAGCGGGCGCCCGATGAAGACGAACCGTGCGCTCTCACAGCTGCTCGGCTACACGGAACAGGAACTGTGCGACAAGTCGTGGATGTCCGTCACGCACCCAGAGGACATCGAGACCGACGTCACACTCTTCAACGAGCTCGTGTCGGGAGTGCGCGACGCGTATCAGGTGGAGAAGCGGTACGTCAGGAAGGATCGCGGCGTCGTGTTCGTGCGCGTCACGCTCTCGCTGATCCGCGACGCGACCGGCGCGCCGACCTTCTACGTCTGCATGGTGGAGGACATCACCAAGCGGGCGGAGCTCGAGGACGCGCTGCGCCAGGCGCAGAAGATGGAAGCCGTCGGACAGCTCACGAGCGGGATCTCGCACGACTTCAACAACCTGCTTTCGATCATCATCGGGAACATCGAGCTCGTGATGGCGCAGCTCGGCAAGGAGGCGGCGCCGGTGGAGCGCGAGCTCGCGGACGCGACGGAGGCGGCACAGCGCGGCGCGGAGATGATCCGCAAGCTGCTCGGCTTCAGCCGCCAGGCGGAGCTGCGCAAGGAGCCCGTGAATCTCTCAACGGTCGTGAGCGGGTTCGTGCGCATGCTCCGGCGGCTCCTCCCGTCCGACATCGAAATCAAGATCACGCTCGACCCCAACGCGGACACGCTCACGGTGCGCGCGGACGTCGGCGCCGTGGAGCAGATCATCGTGAACCTCGCCACCAACGCGCGCGACGCGATGCCCCGCGGTGGATGGCTCGAGATACAGGTGTCACGCGGAGAACTGACGGACGCTCAGCGCGCGACGCGCCCGTGGCTGACCGAGGGCGCCTACGTCTCGCTGGCCGTGACCGACACCGGCACCGGAATGGACTCGGCGACGCTCGCCATGGTGTTCGAACCGTTCTTCACGACCAAGGGGGAGGGCAAGGGCACCGGTCTGGGCATGGCGATGATCGACGGCCTCGCCAAGCAGCACGAGGGGTTCGTCGACGTCGAGAGCACGGTCGGACAGGGCACCACCGTGCGCGTCTGGTTCCCCGTGGTCACGGAAGGCGCGCGGGAACTCGCCGGCAAGTCACCGGACACGTCCGAGATCCGCGGCGGCACGGAGACGATCCTCCTCGTCGAGGACAAGGAAGCGCTGCGCCGCGTGACGAAGCGGCTGCTCGAAGGGCTGGGGTATTCCGTGATTCCCGCGGCAGATGGCGCGCAGGCGCTCAAGCTCTACAACAGGAATCGCGATCGCATCGACCTCGTGATCACGGACATGGTGATGCCGAAGCTGCACGGACACGAACTGTATCGCGCGGTGCGCGATACCGAATCGCGGGTGCCGTTCGTGTTCGCCAGCGGCTATTCACCCGCCGAGCTGCGCTCGCGCGCGGCGCTCGGCGAAGACGTGAAGCATCTGCCGAAGCCCGTTACCCTTGAAACGCTGGCGAAGGCGATCCGGGAGTCGCTCCATCCGACGAATCGCCGTCCGCTTGACGAATCGCTTCGAGGATTCGCTCAGGATCCGTAGGGCACTCCCGCGACAGGATGTGCCGCAGCTCACTCGAGATCAGCCGCAGCGATGCGTCGGAGTCGTAGAGGATCTCGGCCATCGGACGCCGGCCAGGCATGGTTACGCCGCCGCGCCCGTGGTGAGCAGCGCGTCGATCTTTTCCTTCAGCACCTGCGGAGTGAACGGCTTGACGACATAGTTGTTCACGCCGGACTCGAGAGCCGTGATGATGTCCTCGCGCAGCGATCGCGTGGTCATCATGAGGATCGGAACCGACTTGCCGTCGTCGCGCGCGCGAATCGCGCGTGCGAAATCGACACCCGCCATGTTCGGCATGTTCCAGTCGGTGATGATGAACCCGACCGACGAATCGAACTTGTTCAGCGCTTCCCTGCCGTCCGACGCCTCGACCACATCGGTGACACCGATCCGCTGCAGGGAGTTGACGACGATGCGCCGCATGGTGGCGGAGTCGTCGATGATCAGGAATTTCATGTACTCGTTCCGGTCGCTGGAGTCGCGAAGTTAGACGTCGCCGCTGGCAAGAATCTTCTTTGCTACCTGGTCCACCACGTGCGCACTGTCGTACGCGCCCTGCAGGACGTTCTGCCGGATCTGCGCGATGCGCTGATCGGTCAGCGTTGCATCCTTCGCGCGGGCGATCCCCTCGGCGGAGAGCTCCACACTGTCGCGCGGGCCGCTCGTCTGTGCGTCGGAAACTGGGCTCGCAGCGGCGGAGCGATCGACGGTCGCGGGATCCGCCACTGAGCGCGTGCTGCGCGGCGTGACGTCGCGTGAGTAACCGTTGTTGATTTTCATGACGGTGGTTCCTCCTGGTACAGATCAGTATCGGTGTTGATAGCCGGAACTTTAGCCCTTCGATTCAGCGCTGGACGTCGAGACGGGTTCCTGAAGTAACACCCTTCGGCGGCTCACCGGGTCCGCTCGGGCCTTCCCCTTCGATCGCAGAGCGCAGCGACGCCGCCGCATCGGCGGAAAGCCGGGCCATGCGAGCCCTCGAAAGCTGTGCCGACGCGGCGTGCCCCTCCACGGCAACCGCAGCCTTGGAGATCAGGTCATCGACCCCCGTTCCTACGGACGTTGCCGCATCCGGGTCATTCGCAGGCGCCGGCTCGGCGTCGTCCTTCAGCGCATCGAGGGAAGCACTCACGAGTCCGTTCCAGCGCTGCGGGGGCGCCGAACCGCGCGGCGGCGCCACTAGCGCACCAGCCGCAGAGCCGGCGGAAGAGGAACCACGTACGATTCCGCCACCGCGGCCACCTGGTCCAGATGCACGCTCTCCGCACCGACCCGGTCGTGCACGAGCTCGAGCCGCGAGTTCAGGTCGCCGCTGAAAGAGTCACGCCCGGCTGGAACGCGATCGGGATGCGTTTTCATATCTATATGGTATCGGGGGCCAACGCAGAGAACTTGAGGGCTGTTCGATACCCCCGCCCCTGTTCAGCCGCGCGGTCTACCGGCCGATAGTCAGGATGGGAGCCCGGGCGCTGGCACGCTTTCTGCACCTGTCGCCCCCGTCAGGCCGGACGCAACGACCAGGAGACCAGGATGCGGATCAGCGACGCAATGAACACGCAAGCGACCATCATCAACTTCGCGCAATTGCGCCAGCAGGTTGATGACGCACAGACGCAAGTGTCGTCGGGCACGAGCTTTTCTGAAGCGTCGCAGAACCCGGCGGCAGCGGCCGGCGTGATGCTGAACAACACCCAGCTCAACGCCCTCGCCCAATACCAGAAGAATGCGAACACCGCAACGCGTCGCGTAAATCTCGAGGAGAGCGTCCTCAGCCAGATGAACACGCTGCTCGCGAACGCGCAGCAGCTCGCCGTCTCGCAGGCCACGGCCACGGCGACCACCGCCACGCGCCAGACGACCGCCCAGGCGGTGAACCAGCTGCTCGCGCAGGCCGTCCAGCTTTCCAATACAAAGGATGGAAACGAGTACCTGTTCGGCGGCACGAACTCCGCCGTCCAGCCCTTCTCGGTCAATACCAGCGGCGCATCGTTCGCGTTCACGATCGCGACGCCGCCACCGAGCGGAGCGCGGCAGGTCGAGATCGCGCCAGGCCAGTTGATTCCGACCAACCACGACGGCACGCAGGTGTTCGGCACTGCGACGTCCGGACCGCTTGCGTCGCTGCAGAATCTCGCGGCCGCGCTGCAGAGTGGAAACCAGGTGTCGGTGGAGAACACGCTCGGTGACCTCAACGATCAGCTGACGAACGTGCAGACGCTCACCGGCCAGACCGGTGCGTGGGCGAACCGTCTCCAGATCACCGGCTCGAACATCACCGCGTTCACCAACCAGCTGACCGCGAGCAACGCCAGCCTGCAGGACGTCGACATCGAGACGGCCATGACCAATCTCACGGGCCGCCAGACGGCATATCAGGCCGCGCTCGCCGCCACGGCGCGCGTACAAGGAATCTCACTCGCCAACTACCTCACATGACCCCCGCCATGGCAGCCGTCGCGCCCGCATGCGCGCCCGCATGCGCGCCCGGCTCAGTCTTCACGAACCTGTTCGGCCAGATCGATATCCATGAAGACGAGCTGCTCGACTTTCGTGACGGACTGTTGGGCTTTTCGCTCTGCAAGCGCTGGCTGCTCATCGCGGGGAAAAAGCAGGGCACGGCCTGGCTCCAGTCTGCGGACCACGGCAGCCTGGCTTTCATGCTGATCGATCCCTTCCTCACGTTCGAGGGATATACGGCTCACCTCGGCCCCACCGAGATCGCGCAACTCGACGCCGAAGACCCCGCCCAGATCGCCGTATTCGCGATCGTCACGCTTCCTTCGGCCGATATGCCCGAAACCACGGCCAATCTTCGTGGCCCGGTGGTGATCAACGTGAAGGCCCGCCTGGGAGCGCAGGTCGTGGCGAGCGAGGGCACCTGGAGCGTGCGGCAGCCCCTGCCGCAGCCCGCACTGCTCTGACCGAACCGACCCTTGCCGGCCACGGACGGGCATTTTTTGCCTGTCCGACCGGCGAATCATTCCTACCGCCGCACCGAGGCATTCCGTGTCCACGCGCCAGCTCACACGCGTCAAACCCCGCCACGCCGGCGTCAACCGCTTCGACGCGGCCGTCAAGCGCCATCTCGACGGCGATCTCGACTCGGCGCTTGCCAGCTACGACGAGATCATCCAGAAATGGCCGGGATACGCCGAGGCGCACAACAACGCGGGCTCGATCAGGGCGCAGCGCGCGCAGTATGACCAGGCGATCGCGCACTTTCGGCGCGCGGTGGAGCTTCAGCCGGCCTACCCCGACGCGCACCACAATCTCGGGCTCGCGCTGTACCAGAGCGGCGCGGCGGCGGACGCCGTCGCCGCTCTGCTGCGCGCCACCGATCTCTCGCCCGATCGCGCCATTTGGTTCACCGATCTCGGCAACGCGCTCGTCGAGGAACAGCGCTTCGACGAGGCATTGGAATGCTACGACCGCGCGCTGAGGCTCGCGCCGGGCGATCTCATCGCGACGTCCAACCGCGCGCTCGCGCTGCGCGGGCTGCGCCGGCATCAGGAAGCAGCAGCAGCGTGCGAAGCGGCGCTCGCCATCCGGGGCGACCATCTGGACTCGATGAGCAATCTCGGGATCATCTACAAGGAAATGCGGAACTTCGAGGCCGCGCGCGCCGCATTCGACGGCGCCCTCGCGATCGCGCCGGACCACGCCACGGTGCGCGTGAACCTCGCTGTGCTCCTCATGGAAATGGGACGCACCGACGAAGCCGCGGAGATCGCCGAGCGCCTCGTCGCCGAGCGCCCTGAACTTGTGGAGCCGTGGAACGTCCTCCATTACTGCTGGTTCGAGCGCGGCGAGTTCGAGCGCGCGGAGGAGTGCACGCGCGAAGCGATGCGCCGCGACCCGCGCGACCGGAACGCCAACTGGAACTCCGCGGTGCAGACGCTGCTCCGCGGTGATCTCAGCGAAGGGTTCAGGCAATTTGAGTCGCGCAAGCGCCTCGTGTCGGTGGTGTTCAGCAGCCGCCGCTACTCCGTTCCGGAATGGGACGGTACGCCGCTCGACGGCCGCGCGATCTTTGTCCATGCGGAACAGGGACTCGGCGACTCGATCCAGTTCGTGCGCTACGCCAGGCTGCTCAAGGCGCGCGGTGCGGGGCGCGTGATCGTGGAGTCGTCCCCGACGGCCACGGCGCTCATCGGCGGCGTTGAGGGCGTGGATGAAGTCGTCGTGCCGGGAATGCCGATCCCGCCGTTCGACGTTCACGCGTACCTGATGAGCCTGCCGCTGCTGCTCGGAACGACGCTCGAGAGCATTCCGGCCGAAGTCCCGTATCTCACTGCACCGGCACGTCCTGTGGCGCAGTCCGTGCGCGATGCGGGCGCCGGCCTGCGCGTCGGGCTGGCATGGGCGGGCAACGCGCTCCATCAGCGCGACCTCGTGCGCTCACTCTCGCTCGAAACGCTCGCGCCGGTGCTCGGCACCGAGGGCGTGACGTTCTTCTCGTTGCAGAAAGGGCCGGCCGCGCGGCAGCTCACGACGCTGCAAGGCGCGAACATCATCGACCTCGATCCGCAGCTCAACGATCTTGCCGACACCGCGGCCGCGATCGCCGAGCTCGACGTCGTGATCGCGGTGGATACGGCGGTCGCGCACCTCGCCGGCGCGCTCGGGAAACCGGTGTGGGTTCTCCTGCCACACGTCCCGGACTGGCGCTGGATGCTCGCGCGCGACGACTCGCCGTGGTATCCCACCATGCGCCTGTTCCGGCAGCCCGCCGTGAAGGCATGGGTGCCGGCGATCGCATCGGTGGCGCGCGAGCTGGCCGCCCGTGCGCACGCCAGCCCGGCGCGGCGCATCGTGAGACGCGCACCGGAAGCGCCGCCTGAGCGGCGGCCGGTGGAGATCTCCTGGCCGATCGGCACGTCAACCGGGTGGGGAACGTACGGGTTGCACCTGGCGCTCGCGCTCCAGCAATCCAGGCGCGCGGAGCCGGTGCTCGGTGAGGCGCCGATGCTGCAGGGCCTCGGCCCGCTCGCCGAACGGCGCGTGCGCGAAATGCGTCGCGCGAGTTCGGTCACCGACACGTCGGCGTCGCTCCGCCTCACGGCGCTCGGCAACCACGTCCTCGGCGCGCCGCGCATCGCCCAGAGCGCGGTCGCGCGCCACGCAGGCGTGATCTTCTATGAAGACACGGCGCTCGACGCCGCCGCGCTCGGGCGCGCGCGGTCGTACGACCTCATGATCGCGGGTTCAACGTGGAACGCGGAGTGGCTGAAGGCGCTCGGCGTACCGAACGTCCGCATGGTGCTCCAGGGTGTCGACCCGTCGCTCTTTCATCCCGCACCGCGCACCGGGTTGTTCGGTGACCGGTTCCTCGTGTTCACCGGCGGCAAGCTCGAGTATCGCAAGGGACAGGACATCGTCGTCGAGGCGTTCCGCCGGTTCCAGGCGAAGCACACGGACGCGATGTTGGTGACCGCGTGGCACAACCACTGGCCGGAAACGATGGCGGGGATCGATGCGACGGGATACGTGCGCGGCACGCCGGCGGTGCGCAACGGCCGCTGCGAGGTGACCGACTGGCTGATCGCGAACGGCATCCGTGCCGGCGCGATCCTCGACCTGGGGCTTCAGTCGCACGCGATCATCGCGCAGGCGCTCCGCGAGATGCATGTCGCGCTCTTTCCGAATCGCTGCGAGGGCGGGACGAACCTCGTCGCGATGGAAGCAATGGCGTGCGGCGTGCCGACGATTCTCTCCGCGAACACCGGGCACCTCAACCTCATCGGGCGCGACACCTGTTTCCCGCTCGCGCGCCAGCGGCCCGTGACGGTGCGCACGCCGCTCTACCGCGGCACGTCGGGGTGGGGCGAGTCGGATCCCGAGGAGATTGTCTCGCTGCTCGAGGTGGCGTATCACGACCGGCACGAGGCGCGCCGCCGCGGCGCCGAGGGTGCGGCGCTCATCGCACAGCTCTCATGGAACACGCAGGCGAACGTACTGCTCCGCACGATTGATGGCTGAGCGCGCCGCGCGGCACGCGCAGAAACCCGCGTCGCTAAAGTCTCCCGACCCGACTCCGATACTGAATCGTGAAGCCACGACACTCACGCCGCGGCACCCGAGGGAACGGAATCCCTCGATCACTTACCCAAGGAGCAGGTCATGGATATCAACACGAACGTGAGCGCGATGCAGGCAGCTGCGAACCTCAACAAGACGCAGAACGCCATTGCCGCCTCGACCGCGAAGCTGTCGTCGGGCTTCCGCATCAACCACGCCGCTGACGACGCCGCCGGACTGGGCATCGCCAACAAGCTCGAGTCCGACGTCGGCGCGTACCAGCAGGCTTCGCGCAACGCGAGCCAGGCGAACTCGATCTACAACATCGCTGAAGGCGCCGCGACGTCGATCGAAGGGATGCTGAACCAGATGAAGCAGCTCGCCGCAGAAGCCGCCTCGGACACCGTTGACTCGAACGGCCGCGTCGCGATCAACCAGGAGTTCACGCAGCTCCAGAGCGAAATCGACCGTACCGTCAACACCACGAAGTTCCAGGGCAACACGCTGCTCAACGGCGCGTTCGGCGCGACCGTGAACAGCTCCTCGACCGCACTGACGACCGCGACCGCGGGCGTGTACGATGTGCAGATCGGCGGCGCTGCGATCGGCTCCTACACCCTTTCGTCCGGCGGCAGCATTGCCACGCTGACGAACGGCGCGGTGTCGCAGACCCTCGGCGTCACGGCCGGCAAGAACCAGACGCTGAGCTTCTCGCAATTCGGCATCACGGTCGACACCAACACGACGGTCGGCGCGGCCACACTGACCGGCAACATCACGGTCGGCGGCGGCTCGGGCACGTTCCTCGTGGGCGCCTCGGGCGCTTACACCACGAACGACACGCTGTCCATCGACGGCTCGTCGCTCGACCTGACCACGGCCACGCTCGGAATCGGCAGCTCGGCGGTTGACACGCTGGCGAATGCGCAGACCGCGCTCGCCTCGCTCGACACCGCGATCGGCAAGGTCAACTCGGCGCTCGGCGTCATCGGTGCAGGCCAGAACCGCCTCACCAACGCCATCAGCAACCTGAGCTCGACCGTTCAGAACTACCAGAGCGCCGAAGGAACCATCAAGGACGTCGACATGGCGTCGGAAATGGTGAGCTTCTCCAAGAACCAGATCCTGGCGCAGGCCGGCACGGCGATGCTGGCGCAGGCGAACCAGGCTGGCAACAGCGTCCTGAAGCTCCTCCAGTAGTCCACGAGGCAGTCGCAGGAGTACGGTAGGCAGCGTCCCCGGGGTCGAAGTCGGCCCCGGGGATTCGCCCGTCCAATCCCTTAGGAAGGAAGCAGGAAGCGCATGACGACTCCCATCAGCACCGTGCAGGGCCTCGCCAGCGGCATCCAGTGGCAGACCATGATCGATCAGATCGTGGCCGCCGATTCCGCGCGGGAGCTCAATCCGGTCGTCGCACAGCAGACGGCAGACACGAACGCCAACGCCGCATGGAAGCAGTTCCAGACGGTGATGGGTTCGTTTCAGAAAGCGGCCGGCGCGCTCGCCGACCCGGCTGCGTTCGACCTCTTCACCGCCACCGCGCCCAACAGCGGGACGTCGCAGCACACGCTGCTCATGGCAACGGCGGGCACGGGTGCGCAGCCCGGAACATACGCCATGCAGGTGCTGTCGCTTGCCTCCGCGCAGAGTCTCAGCGGATCGTCATTCAGCGGTTCGTCCTCGGCGCTGAACATCAGCGGCCAGTTCGACCTCAACGGCGTCGCGATCAGCGTCGCGTCGACCGACTCATTGAGCTCCATCGCGGCCAAGATCAACGCGACCGATTCGGGCACGACCCCGAGCGGCGTGCGGGCGACGATCCTCTCGAGCCCCAGCGGCTCGCACCTCGTGTTGACGAGCGACGCGACCGGCGCGCAGGGAATTTCGGCGGTCGACGATTCCAATGGAACGTTTCAGGCGCTTGGATTCACGGATGGCACCGCAGTCGCAAACATCGCGGCGAGCGGCGCGACGCAGACGTTTGCGGTGTCGAGCGCCACACAGTCGATCGGTTCGCTGCTCAGCCTGGTGCCGCCGGCACCGACGTCCATCCTGATCGGCGGCAAGTCGATCGCGGTCGACCTGAGCGCTGACACGCTCACGACGCTCGCGGCGAAGATCAACACCGCGACGGGCAATCCGGGCGCGGCGAGCGTGCAGGCGCAGACCGTCGGCACGACCACGACGTACAAGCTCGTCACCGACAGCACGGTCGAAGTCGATCCGGGGGCCGTGCCGGCGGACAGCGCGCGCGCGCTGGCCATGCTCGGCTTCACCCAGGCCGGAACAGGCGGCATCGCGCAGGTGGTGCAGAGCGCGAACAGCTTCACCGACTCGACGACGAGCGCGAGCGCCACCGGCGCCACGCTGCTGTCGAACGTGCAGGTGAACGGACAGTCGCTGGCCGTCGGTGTGGGCGACACGATCAACATCGGCGGCACGCGCGGCGACGGGTTGGCGGTCACGAAGACCTTTACCGTCGGCGCTTCGTCCACGGTGCAGGACCTCCTCGACGCGATCAACGATTCGAGCGCGGGCTTCGGTACGGCGTCCCGGCGGGCGACAGCGTCGCTGAATGGCGGCCGGATCGCCATCGCGGACGGCACGACGGGCGATTCGCAGCTGGCCCTCTCCCTCTCGGTGACACGCGCGAGCGGCGGCACCGTTTCGCTCGGGTCGTTCGGAACGGGGAACGGCGGCACTGCAGGACGGAACCGCCAGGTCACGGCCGGAGCCGACGCACAGTTCAAGGTGGATGGCCAGACGCTCACGCGCAGCACGAACGCCGTGAGTGACGCGATCGCCGGCGTGACGCTCAACCTGCAGAGCGCCGAGCCGGGGACGACCGTGAACCTCACGATCGCACGCGACACCGCGGGAATCGAATCGAAGATCAGCAGCTTCGTGACGGCATACAACTCGGTGCAGAGCTTCATCGCGGCCAACACGGCGAACGGCGGCAGTTCGACTACGTTGAGCTCGACGAGCGCCACGCCATCGATCGCCGGCCCGCTCGCGAACGATATGTCCATCACATCGATGGGATACTCGCTCACCTCCGCGCTGATCCAGTCGGTGACCGGGTTGAGCGGGAGCTACACCGCCGCGTCGCAGGCCGGTCTCATGACCGACTCGAAGGGCGTGCTCTCATTGAACAAGACGGCCTTCGAAACCGCGCTGTCCAACAACTTCAACGCGGTCAAGAACCTCTTCGTGACATCGGGATCGACGACCGACAGCAATCTCAGCTTCGTCTCGGCGGGAACGGCCGCGCGGCCGTCCGCGACACCGTATCCCGTCAACATCACGCAGGCCGCAACCACGGCCGGTGTGACGGGGTCAAGCTTCACGACGTATGCGTCGAGCGGAACCGCCGACACGATGTCCATCGCCGACACGGCATCCGGGAAGAGCGCGTCGATCGCGCTGGGCAACGGCGACTCAATCGATGCGATCGTGCAGCGGATGAACGATGCGTTCTCGTCGCAGGGCATGCGGCTTCAGGCGGTGCAGACGGCCGGGAGCCAGGTGCAGATCGTCGCGAGCGACTACGGCACGACGGGCGGCTTCGCCGTCTCGTATGCGCCCGGGACCGACGGATCGGGGATCAGCGCACTCGGGATCGCGGCCCAGAGCTATTCCGGGCTTGACGTGGCCGGCACGATCAACGGAGTCGCGGCAACGGGGCGCGGCCAGTATCTCACGGGCGCGTCGAGCGACGTGAGTGCCGGGCTCATCGTCCGCTACTCCGGGACGACCGCCGGCAGCGCAGGCACGATCGCGCTCTCGCTCGGCGTCGGCGGCCTCACGAACGAACTCGCGTCCGGACTGAATGCGGCGAACAGCGGCTCCATCGCGCTCGAAATTGCACAGTCGCAGTCGAACGCCGACAACCTGCAGTCGCAGATCGACTCGATCCGGCAGCGGCTCGCGACGGAACAGACAAGCCTTACGGCGCAGTTCGTCGCGATGGAGGCGGCGATGAGCTCCGCGCAATCGCTCGGCGCGACACTCACCTCGCAGATCAACGGACTCACGCCACAGACGCACTGAGCCGATACTCTGTGAGAACCGTTCCGGAGCCGAGCGCATGAGAAACCCGTACGCCACCGCCAGCGCATACCGTGAGACAGAAGTATTGTCCGCGCCGCCGGGCCGCCTCGTCGTCATCACCTTCGACGGGCTGCTCGTTTCCCTCGCGCGCGCCCGCGCCGGCATGGTGATGAGCAGCCACGAGATCACGATCGGCGCGATCGACAAGTCGCGCGGCCTGCTGTGCCAGCTGCTCGTCTCGCTCGACCGCGAGCGCGGCGGCGAGATCGCGGCGCGGCTGTTCTCGGTGTACCTGTTCGTGCTCGGCGAGCTGCTCGAGCTGTCGCTGCAGCCGGATGTGGCGCGTCTCGACCGGACTGTCTCGCTGATTCGCGAGCTGCGCGACGCATTCAACCAGATCGCCTCGCAGCCGCGAAGTCAGGTCTCGTGACGCCAGCCGCGGCGTTCGCGATGGACCGTCTGTCGCTGCTCGCGAAGCTGTTCGACCATGCGCGGGTCCATGCGCGCGGTGATTCACTCGCGCTCTCGGAGATTCTCGACCACGCGGCGATCCTGCTCGACGAGATCGCGCCGGCGGTTGCGTCGTGCAAGAGCGGACCGGACGAGGCGATCGTGGTGCGGGCCGCGCGCGACGCCCAGGAGCGGCATGCGGAGCTGGTGCAGGTGATCGGGATCGAGGTCGAACGGATCGCGAAGGAACTGGAGCGGCTGGCGAGGTCTTCGCGGGCCAATGCGCGGTATGGAGCCGCTGAGGTCAAGCCGAAATTGCGCCTTATTGAGCGGTCCGCATAGTCGTATTGCAGTTTGTAGAATGGTTTTGCTTCGCTCGATCCAACGCCGCAATGATTCCGCTGCGGAACCGGTCCGGCGCAAAGTGCTCGATGGCGGCTCGGCGCGCCGCTGCACCCATCGTACGCGCCATATCGATGTCCGCGAGCAACATTCTCGCGCAATCCCGCGCCTCGCCCGGTCTCTCCGCGACAAACCCATCCACCCCGTGCTTGATCGGCGATGTCGGATGCGCGTTAGAAATCACGGGCAGCCCCGCCGCCATCGCCTCGACCATCGCCATGTTGAACC
>JBIOHR010000021.1:0-30223 GCA_044449085.1 Gemmatimonadales bacterium
AGTTCGGAGTGGCAACGGCGCTGGTGGTGGTGGTGACGCTATGCGCGACGGTGCTGCCGGCGTGGCGGGCGGCGCGGACCCATCCTGCGGTGGTGCTGCGCGGGGAATAGCGTGTGCGCGGCCACGCGCCGCGCGAGACGCGCTTATTTGTGTCCGCTGTCCGGCATCACAACGGGTGCGCTATACATCGTCGCGATCATGCAGGCGTATGGGCGCAACGGTGGCAGTCCCATCGTCGCCCGCCGTTCGTCGACATACAACTCGTCCGCGATCGGGAAAAAGCGCAGCGCAGCCGTGTGCTGTACGTCGAGTTGCGAGCCGTAGATCTGAGGCCGGCCGGCGTTTGTCTGCTGCCGGTCGGCCACGAGCGCGAGATCGGCGGGCGACACTTCGCCCGGTCGCGCGGCCTGCATAAGCGCCAGTCCTCTTGCGCCGAGCGTCGCGCTGTGCTGCACGAGGTGGAAGGCGGCAGTTTCGCCGTCTACTCCAACCATGCTCTTGCCCGGCCAGCCATATCGGTTCAGAATCGCATTCATGTGGGCACTTCGCGCGGAGTCACCGCGCATGAGGCGGCGGGCGAAGGCGCTGTCCTTCATTTTCTCCGCGGTCATTCCGTTGCGCGCGTCCTGATCGGCCTTGCCGAGTGCGAGCAGCACATCGCGGAGGGAGTCGTTGGACCAGGCGCCCGGCAGTTCATGCGACCACTGCTTTGCGACGCGCAGCCACTCCGCGCTGGAATCGGGCTGGTCGATCGCGGCCGTTGAGCAGTGGCCGGCGAGGACGGTGTCGGTTGACGGCGCCTCGGCGAGCGCGGGCCGCGCGGGGAACGACAAGACTGCTGCGATCGCCGCAGCAAAAACCACGTAGCCCCGAGTCTCGCGCATTCTGCAATGTACGCAGCCAGGCCGTCATCTGGGCAAGGGCGGCGTCGAATCCCGCGGCTCCGACACGCGCGTGGGGTGGCGCAACATCGATCGATCGTGTTATCGTTGTACGATCGTCAGGAGGCGCCATGTCGATCGTCACGGTTTCCCCGAAATTTCAAGTTGTCATTCCTCGCCACATCCGCGAGGCCCTTGGCCTGGAGCCCGGACAGAAGGTGCAGGCGTTCGAGTATGAAGGACGCGTGGAGTTCGTCCCTGTCCGTCCGGCGAAGGCCCTGCGCGGATTTCTGCGTGGATTGAATACCACGGTAACCCGCGAGCGCGACCGGAAATGAATGTCGTGGATTCGTCGGCATGGCTGGAGTATTTCGCCGATGGTCCGGGTGCCGCGTATTTCGCTACGGCCATCGAAGCCTCAGCCGACCTGGTCGTCCCGACGGTGAGTGTGTACGAGGTGTTCAAGCGCGTGCTGCAGCAGCGCAATGAGCATGCGGCGCTGACCGCGGTGGCGGTAATGCAGCAGGGAGAGCTGGTCGATCTCACGGCGCCGCTCGCGCTCTCGGCGGCCACCATCAGTGTCAAGCACAAGCTGCCGATGGCCGACAGCATCATGTACGCCACGGCGCGCGCGTTCTCCGCGACACTCTGGACACAGGACGCGGATTTTGAACACTTACCGCATGTGCGATTTCGGGCGGCGGCTCCGCGCCGTTGATGGGCGCTCGCGTCCGGCCTGCTGTTCTCGTCGTCGCACTGCTCGGTTGCGCGCCACGTCCCGGCGCCGCACCTCCCTCGGCCACTCCCTCCACCCGCACCGCGGGAATCGCAAACGTCACCGCCTGTGTCGTTGCAGACACCTCTGCGCCGACACGCGACACGCTGTACGTCGTCGGCGTTGAGGCAGGGAGGGGCGACTCGGGGCAGCCTGAATGTGAGCGCGCGGCGACGGCGACCTCTCCAGTCGTGATCACTGAGAAGCCCGGTCCGGACACGGACCTGCGCGACGTCCTCGACCGCGGGTTCCCTGCGACGCACGCCATACGCCCGGATGTCGTCGTCACGCGCGATCCGAACGTGATCTCCTACGCGGCGGCCAGCGCCGCGTATTTCACCGCTGTCCTGCCGTACGACCGCACATACACGCTCGCGGCCGCCGATTCCACAGCCTCCGTGCCATCGCAGGCCGAACGCGACGCCCTCGCCCGCAACGCAGTGACGGCCGACGTGCGCGGCGCGGCGCAACCGTTCGCGTGGCTCGCCGACGCGAGTTGCGTCATGCCGCCTGCTCCCGCGGCCGTTTCGTCGAGGCCGGTACTCGCCTACCCTGCGGGCGATGCAATCGCTCGCCAGCTCGCCGAGCGCGTTGTCGCGCTGGCTGCCGCGCGCGCACGACCCGCCTGGCTGCCCACGAGTCTCGCATCAAGTGGAACAGCGCCGCGGGTTGCCGCGATTGACGCCGATTCAATCTCCGACGCGCTCGCGACCGGCAGCGCGGCCGCAGCGGTGCTCGCCCTTCCGCGCGATCCGCGCGCACACTGCGGAACAGCCAACGCTCCGCTCGCGTGGCGCGGTGTTCCGCTCGTCGACTCACGCGCGCACGCGATCGTGCGGCGCGGGAGCGGCGCGGCATTCATCATCCGCGCGGACGGCACGCTGCGCTTCATCCGCCGGGCTTTGCGATGACCTTTCGCGCACGGCTCACGCTCGCACTGCTGATCATCGCGATCGTCCCGCTCGCGATCCTCGGCTATGGGGTTCGCCGCGAAATGACGGCGCGGCTCGACGACGAGTCCGCGCGGCGCGTTGCCGCCGTTTGCAACGCGCTCACATCAGGCCTCGCCGCCGCGATCGCCGCCGACCACGCGCGGCTGCAGTCGCTGGCGTCAGACCTCGCCGCCGACAACCGGTTCAGACTCGGGCTCAGCAGCGACAACTCCACCGAGCGGCGATGGCTGCTCGATTGGGCGAGCGGATCGATGAAGCTCGCGGGGTTCGCGGTGCTGCAGCTTCAGGACTCCGCAGGCCGCGTGCTCAGCTCTGGCCAGTTCCGCAATGATTACGATCGCGTCGCTCCCGCCCTCCCGCACGCAATCACCGCGTCGCCGGCGAACGCGGCCGTCGTCAATGCGCGAACACCCGACGGCGCGGTTCGCGCGCTGGCGACGATCTCAACATTCATTGTCCGGGGCGAGCGCTTCACCGTCGTGGGCGGTGCTGCGTTCGATTCCGCGCGCGTAGCGCGTCTCTCGACGGACGGCACGGTGGCGGCGCGCCTTGCGATCGGGAGCGGGCCGCTTCCCGACGATGCCGTGACGGCAGATTCGCTTCCATACATTGACGACGCAACCGCAGACAGCACGAAAGCCGTAGCTGGCGCGCGTCTCGTGCTGATCCCCGACACCGGGCCGACGCGGGCACTCAAGGCGGGCGTCACGCGCTGGCTCATCGTCACGCTCGGCGGCACGCTGCTCCTCGCCATCGTCGTCGCGGCGTTTCTCGGCCGCCTGATCGCCGCGCCGCTCGCCGAGCTCGCAGCGCGTACCGCACGGCTCGACCTCGACCGGCTCGACCAGAAATTCGCCACCGGCCGCGACGACGAGCTCGGCGCGCTCGAACGCACGCTCGATTCGCTGACTGGCCGCCTGCGCACGAGCGTCGCGCGGCTGCGCGAGGCCGAACGCGCTGCCGCGACCGGAGACTTGGCGCGCCAAGTGAACCACGACATCAAGAACGGGCTGGCTCCCATCCGAAACGTGCTGCGCCATCTCGCGCAGACCGCGGAGCTTGAGCCGGCAACGCTCGCGGCGGTGTACACCGAGCGGCGCGGTACGCTCGAAGCGAGTGTCGAATATCTCGACCAGCTCGCGCGCACGTACGCCCGGCTTTCACCAGCACCCGGTCGCGGTGCGACGGACCCGCGGCCCGTCGTGCTGGAGGTGGCGCGCGGCGTGAGCGCGGCGACAGTCGATATCCGCATGCCAGACACGCTGCCGAGAGTGCGCGCCGACGCTGTCGTGCTCCATCGCGTGCTCGACAACCTTATCTCCAACGCCGTCGACGCGCTCGAGGGGAAACCGGGAACGGTTACCGTGACCGCGGAGTCCGTTGGCGCGGGGGTCGAGCGGCGCGTTCGGTTTACCGTCGCCGACAGCGGGCGCGGCATGACGCGCGCCGAGCTCGATCGCGCATTCAACGACTTCTATACTACGAAACCTGCCGGCACCGGCCTTGGGCTTTCCGTGGTGCGACGGCTGCTCACGGACGTCGGCGGTTCCGTCAAGGCAGACACCGCGCCGGGCGAAGGAAGTACCTTCACGATCGAGATTCCCGCAGCGGAGGCGGAATGAGCAGGATCCTTGTCGTGGACGATGTAGCCGCGCTCGCCGAACAGTACGCGTACGACCTCAAGCGCATCGGCGCGCACGAGGTCGTCACGGCCGGCAGCGGCGCGGCTGCGCTCAAGCTGCTCGAGGCCGGCCTGACGGACTGCGTGATTCTCGACCTCGAGATGCCGGGGATGGACGGTTTCGCGGTACTGCGCGCGCTGAAGCATCGCGGGGACGACACGCCGGTGATCGTCTACACCGGCACGGGCGACTTCGACCGCTGCATCGAGGCGGTGAGGCTCGGCGCTGCGGGTTTCATAGACAAAGCCGAGCCCATGGAGCGCGTCGCGCAGGAGGTCGAGCATGCGATCGAACGCCAGCGTCTGCGCCGCGAGGTGTTCGCATTGCGCACGCAGCTCGGCGAGTCGACGCTCATCGGGCGCAGCGCGGCGATCGAACAGCTCCGCCACGAGATCGCGCGCGTCGCCGCCGTGCCGAGCGCGGTGCTGATCACGGGCGAGAGCGGCACCGGCAAGGAGCTCGTCGCGCGCGAACTCCACCGGCTCGGCGCCCATCCGGCTGCACCGCTGATCGCGCTCAACTGCGCGGCCCTGCCTGAGCACCTCGTGGAGAGCGAGCTGTTCGGACACGAGCGCGGCGCGTTCACTGGCGCAACCGGGATGCGCAAGGGCGCGTTCGAGTCGGCGGGGAACGGGACATTGTTTCTCGATGAGATCGGCGAGATGCCGCCGGCCATGCAGCCCAAACTGCTGCGCGCGCTCGAAGAGCATGCGGTCACGCGCGTTGGGAGCAGCAGCGCCGTTCGCGTGAACGCACGCGTGGTCGCGGCGACGAATCGCGATCTGGACGAGATGGTGAAGGCGAAGGAGTTCCGGGAGGATCTCCTGTACCGGCTCAACGTGCACGTGGTGCGCATGCCGCCGCTGCGCGATCGTCGCGAGGACGTGCCGTTGCTCGCCGAGCGGTTTCTGGAGGCGGCGTGCCGTGAGTTCGGGATCCTGCCGAAGAGCCTGGCAGCCGAGGCGCGCGAGGCGCTCGTCGCGTATGACTGGAGGCGGAACAACGTGCGTGAGCTGCGCAACGCGATCGAGCGCGCGGTGGTGGCGGCCGAGGGGGAGACGATCCGCGCGGCGGACCTGCCCGCGAGCGTGCGCGGCGCGTCCGAGTCTGGTGCGCAGGATTCGTCCTTTCATGCGCAACGTAGCGACGCCGAGCGGCGGATCGTGCTGGCGGCGCTGGAGAAGCACGACTGGCAGATCACGCGGACGGCGGAGTCATTGGCGCTGGCAGATCATGCGAGCCTTCTGAAGATCATGCGGAGGCTTGGAATCCAGCGCGATTAGCCGGCCGACGCATTGACGGCGCCGGTCGTGTCCGCCGGGCCACATGGAATAACGGCGCTTCGTGTCCACGCGGACACGCTCAGCGGGAAGCGCACAAACCAGGAACCCGGCAAGTCGTGATGTCATACGATGTTGCCCTGTACAAACCACACACCGCACCAGCGGCGTACCGCTTGCCCTTCCTGATGGCGCCGGGAAATGAATCCCGCCCAACCAGGAGGTCAGTATGTTCGCCACCACCCGTAGTGCCATCGGCCGTACGTCTCGCGTCGCGATCGTCGCGCTGCCCTTTGCCGTCGTCGCGTGCGGCGGCGACAGGAACACGGCCACCCTTTCGACCGCCGAGGCGAAGTCCACGGTGCCGGTCGCGCCGGCGGCGCGCCTTACGACCGTGACGAACGGCGGCACCCCGATCTCGCCTTCGGAGACGTACGAGACCGGCGACGCGGCATTCAAGGCGGGCAAGTACCACGACGCGGCCGAGATGTACAAGGTGCGCGTCACGGCAAAGCCGGCCGACGCGAGCGGCTTCTACATGCTCGGCCTCTCGAGCTGGAAGGCCGGTGACTTTTCCGGTGCGAAGGACGCGTTCGACAAGTCGATCGAGCTGAATCCGAAGTTCGCGAAGAGCTACTTCAACGAAGCTCGTGTTCTGCTCGACATGAAGCGGGCGCCTGAAGCGCTGGAGCTGATCGAGAAGGGGCGCGGCGTCGACTCGGCGTCGGTCGATGGCGTGCGGCTCAGGGCACGCGCGCAGTCCGAGAGCGGTGACATGGACGGCGCGATGCACACGTATCGCGACCTGCTCGTTCGCGACGATGCAGACACGTGGGGACTCAACAACCTGGGCGTACTGCTGCTCGACCGCGGCGAGTTCACTGATGCGCTTGGCCCACTCGCCCGCGTCGTGCAGGTGAAGCCGACTGCCCCGCTCTTCCAGAACAACTTTGGGATGGCGCTCGAGCGGTCGGGGTACAAGGTGGCCGCACTGCGCCACTATGAGGAGGCCGTGCGCAACGACTCGACGTTCACGAAGGCGGTGAAGAACGCGGAGCGGCTGCGCGGGGTCGTGACGGACACGACGGCGACGGAAGAAGTGAGCGTGAACACGCTCGCCGAAGGGTTCCGGCAGAAGGTGAAGGCGTGGAAAGACAGCGTGGTGAAGGTGGAGGTGAAGCCGGTTGCGCCGCGGTAGGTGGCGCCTGACACGAGAGGGGCTGGTGTGCCGCGGCGCGGCTCACCAGCCCCGCTTGCATCGCTGGACACTCACTTCGAGCCTTGCCAAGTTTCCGAATGCCCCTGCTTGCATTCCATTTTGATGTTACGGCGGCGCTCCGTGACAGCGTGCGGCGGGATCCACCTCGGCGCTCCCAACGAGTTCGTACCCGACTGCCGGCGACGATTTTCGCCGCCGTGACGCTCGCAATGCCGTTGTACGGCCAGAGCGCAGCGCATCCCGGCCGCCACTACCCGGCGCAGCCAGCAACTCCCGCGTCTGGGGTGCATTCCGACTACGATCCAAAGTTCGACAAGACCGTCCTGCAGCTCGACCCCGCACCGCTGGATGCAACGCTGCGCATCTCAGCTCTCGTCGCCCTCGATGGACGCAAAGTCACGAAGGAGGCGCCCGGCGTCGTTCTCACGTTCTGGTCGACAGCGCCGCGGAAGCTGTTTCAGGACAAGCGGAACGTCTCGCTCGTCATCGATCACGCCGCACCGATCTCCCTCGGGGCGGCGTTTTTGCAGCCCAACCCGCGTCCCGGCTATACCGAAATCCTGATGTCGAGCACGTCACTCGACCAATGGCTCGTGCTCGCCAAGGCGCGCACGGCAACACTCAGCGTCGGCGATTTCTCGTACGATCTCACGCCGGAGTTGCTTGCGGCAATTCACGATTTTGCAAGCCGCATGGCCCCTCGCAAATGACAAGACCAGCCGAGGCGCGCGAATGAGCAACGTCGCCGGACAACTCGCGCTCGTCATCGCCGCTCTCGTCGCGTTGCTCTCGGCGTGGCGGCCGCGCGGTCTCTCGCGACGAATCGGTGAAATCTCCGCCGGCGGCGTGCAGGCTCGCCCATTGGCGCTCACCGTCGCTGCTTTTCTTGGCGCGGCCGCCGTTCTCCCTCAAGATGCGCAGTTTCGTCTCCACGCGATGACCGCGACGGTTTACCTGGCGCAGTTCTCGTGGATAGCGTACCGCTCGAATCCGGATTCTTGGCCGATCGTGGGCAGCCGGTCGCGGTTGGCGAGAATCGGCACGTTCGTTTTCGTGTCGGCCGTCGGCGCTGCGATCGGTGCCGGTGGATTTATCGTGGCTGTAGCTGCCCGCCACCAGGCCCGCCTCTCCGACGTCGCCCGACTCGGCGCCGTGCTCGGGCCCGGCGCTGCGCTCGCAATCTGGGAGTGGCGCGCGAACTCTCGTCTCGCCCCGGAGCAATCGGCGGCCGCGGATTGACTCAGCGACTCTCCGCTTGAGGACATCATCGGCCTGACGGACAATTACGCCGCCTTGGCTTTGTGTTGTAAAGTACTTGACATTCCGGCGTCGCTGACGGATATTCGTTCTCATGAGCGAAACTTCGACTGGCACGAGAATGCCCGAACCCAGACTGCTCTGGCCCGCTGCCGTCGCAGTCGCCGCGTTCGGAAGCTGGATGCTCTTCGATGCCCTTCCGGGCGTCAATTGGCTCCTCTGGACCGGCTCGGCCGCCGCGGGGCTGCTCCTGTTCACCAGGACGCGCGGCGGTGTCCGATGGCCCGTTCTGCTCACCGGCGGAGCCGCGACGATCATCGCCGGCGCAGCCGCGGTGACCGCGAGCCAACCGCTGTCCGCGCTGATCTGCCTCGGCGTGATGTTCTTCCTGTCGATGCAGATGCTGCTGGCCGCCGCTCCCTCGCTTCGATCGCTCACCATCTGGTTCGCCGCAACCGCGCCGTTCGTGGCGTTTCGCGACGCCGCGCTCGGCGCGTTGCGTCACAGCATTGGCGCCACGCAGCGCATCCGTTCGACGCGCGCTCGCGCGTGGGTGCGCGGACTCGCGATTACGCTGCCGGTGCTGGCGGTCTTCGCCCTGCTGCTGGCCGGCGCCGACCCTGTCTTCGCCGCGTGGCGCGACGCCGTCGCGGGGCTTTTCGCGAGCTGGGAGTTCGTTCCCCGCGGCATTTTCTTCGCGGCGCTGCTCGTGGTCGTGCTCGGCGCCTACGGCTATGCATCGGCCACGCCGGACAATGCGCCAGCCACACCAGATGACGCTCGCGATCGCTGGCTCGGATCCACCGAGCGGCTGATCCTGCTCGCCAGCGTCGCCGCGCTGTTCTGGCTCTTTCTCGCGGTACAGGTGGGCTACCTCTTTGGGAACCTCCCGTCGACTCCCGCCTCCAGGGTGACCTTCGCCGAATACGCGCGGCGCGGCTTCGGCGAGCTGACCGTTGTTGCATCGGCGAGTGCACTGCTCATCATTGGATCCGAGCGCTTCGGGACCGACGAACGCGAGGGGATCGTGCGCGTCGTGACGTTCGCGGTCATCGCGGCGGTGCTGTTCCTGCTCGCGTCGGCGTTTCGTAGAGTGCTGCTGTACGAAGCGGCGTACGGATTCACGACCGCGCGGCTGTACGCGCAGGTGTACATGTGCGCGGTTGCCGCTGGGCTGCTGGCGCTGTCGGTCGAGGTGGCAGGCGAGTTCGACGTGAATCGGCTGTTTCGCCGTGCGCTGGCGGCAGCAACGGTCCTGTTCATCGCGCTCGTGTACTGGAATCACGAGAGCTGGATCGCGCGGCAGAACATGGACCGGTTTGCGACCACGGGAAAGCTCGACGTCGCGTATCTGACGGCGAGCCTGTCGCCGGATGTCATTCCCGCGATCGCGGAGCGCCTTCCGTCGCTGCCCGAGCCGTTGCGCTCCGAGATTCGCGAAGCCGTACGAAAGCAATACGTCAGGCGTCACGGAGAGCGGCAGCGGACGTGGTTCGAGTGGAACCTCGCGAGTGCGCGCGCCTTGCGGGCGATGGACGCGAGTTTCGCGTCGCCCTAGCCGTCACATGTCCGAAGCTTGTCCGCAACCCGGGATTGCGTCGCGGCGGCGCAACCGAGACTGTTATCTGCCGTTCGCACTCTTGCTGGGCGGCGTCATCCTGGGCAGCGGCAGCGCCGTGAGTTTGCCAACGCTCAAAGGGCTGGCCCAACAGTATTTGGCGTTCCTGCCCCACACCGCAGACGCAGTCAAGCGCGGGCTGGTATTCATGGCGACCGTGCCGTCGGAGGCCGACGGCGAGCGCCTCGTTGGCCGGCTCGAACGGATGGGCTATACTGAACTCGGCTTGCAGCGGATCCGAATCATGCTGCGGAAGCGCTGGCGAGTCGTGGGCCTGAGCTGCCCAGTCGAGTATACTGTGGCAGAGATTCATCGATGGCTCGATTCCATTGATGGCGTGGCTCGCGAATACGGCGCGACGCTCGAGACGTGGGTGCCGACGGAACAACGCTGACCCGCGAGGCTCCGACGCTGGCGCGGCGGCCATCCTTTCATCTTCCGGAGGCAAAATGAAGCATACCGCCAACGCCCGCTTCGCGATCAAGGGCTGGGACGAAAAGCCCTACAGCGAAGGCCAGGACCTCCCGAAGATGACCAAGGCCAGCGTCACGAAATCCTTCACCGGCGACGTCGCGGGGGAGGGGCACGTCGAGTATCTCATGATGTATCGCGCAGACGGCACCGCAACATTCGTGGGGCTGGAGCGCATCACCGGCACCGTCGCGGGGAAAACTGGGAGCTTCGTGCTCCAGCGCACCGGTGTGTTCGAGAACGGCGCGGCGAAGGAGTCGTATTCCGTCGTAGCGGGTTCTGCTACGGGCGAGCTTCGCGGCCTGCGCGGTGAAGGCACCTCATCGGTCGGCCATGGAAGCGAGCATCCGTTCGTACTCAGCTACGAGTTCGCCTGAGCGGCTGAAACCACAAGTCCTCCGTCACAACTGAACATGCGCGACCATCCCGCGATCACCATCCCCGATCACGCGCGAAAGCAGGCCATCGCGTCAATACGTCAGTATTTCGCGAACGAGATGACCGAAGAAATCGGCGACCTCAAGGCGTCGCTCGTGCTCGACTACTTCCTCACGGAAATCGGCCCGGTGGTGTACAACGAAGCGATCGCCGAAGCCAAGGCGTTCATCGACGAGCGCGCGGCGGATCTAGGCGCGGTGTGTCACCACAAAGAGTTCACCTACTGGCCTGCCGCGGCGAAGCGGCGGACGTGAGCGTGTGCAGCTGAGCGAACGTCCTCCGGTTGCCGACCTTCGCGTCGACCACCTCGTGTACGCCACGCCCGACCTCTCGCGCGGCATCGACGAACTCGACCGCTTGCTCGGCATCCGCGCCGCTCCCGGCGGCCAGCACCCGGGGCTCGGCACGCGAAACGCGCTGATCGCACTCGGATCGGATTCCTACATCGAGATCATCGCGCCCGACCCGGCACAGCCCGCGCCGTCCACCCCCCGCTGGTTCGGCATCGACGCGCTCGAGCAGTCGAGGCTCGTTGCATGGGCGGCGAAGGGAACGAACCTCGACGAACTTCGCGCGAACGCGGTGCAGCGCGGGATCGCACTCGGGGCAGTATCGCGCGGCGCACGCCAGCGTCCGGACGGCGTCGCCCTCGCCTGGCAGCTGACCGACCCGCGCGTTTGGCTCGCCGATGGCGTCGTCCCATTCTTCATCGACTGGGGACCATCGCCGCATCCCGCGCGATCCGCGCCCGCGGGCGCGACGCTTGTCGCCCTTCGCGCGGAACACCCCGACGCGCCGCGCGTCCGGCTCACGCTGCGGCTGCTCGGAATCGCGGTTCCAGTGCAGTCCGCACCGCACGCCGCGCTCGTCGCAACTATCGATTGCCCGCGCGGTCGGGTCGAGATGCGGTGATCTCGCGGGCGCAGTAACTTCGAAGCGTCGCCGCACCGGCGGATGCACGACGCCCGCGGTGCTTCTCCGTCCCGGCTCACTATGCGCAAAGTCAGTTTTCTCGCGGCCATATCGCTCATCATGCCGCTCGGCGCGCAGCAGCCGGCGCGCTGGCTCGCGACGTGGGCGCCGGCGTCGTACGCGTCAGCACCAAGGCCGCCGAAAGATTCGCTCGATCGCGTGCGCAGCTACGCCGATCGTACAATCCGCCAGATCGTTCGTGCGACAATCGGCGGCGACCGCGTCAGGGTTCGCTTCACCAACGAATACGGCGACCGGCGGCTTGTGATCGGCGCGGCACAGATCGCGGTGCGCGACACCGGCGCGGCGATCCGCGCCGGCACCGGCAAGGCGATCACGTTCGAAGGTCAGGCATCGGTGACGCTCCAGCGCGGCGCCGAGATCGTGAGCGACCCCATTGAGATGAATGTGCCCGCGCTCACCGATCTCGCGGTGAGCATCTGGGTGAAGGACACCGTGCGCGCTTCGACCCGCCATCCGCAGGGCCTGCAGACCAACTACATATCGCCTTCCGGCGATTTCACGGCCGTGACTGCGATGCATGCGGACACGACCATACGCCAGTGGCTCTGGCTCGCCGGTGTCGACGTCGTGAACCCCCGCGCCACCGGCGTGATCGTCGCGTTCGGCAATTCGATCACCGACGGTGACGGATCCACCTCCGACTCGAACTCACGATGGCCCGATGTGCTCGCCCGCAGGCTGCTGGCGTCGAAGGAGCCCATCAAGGCGGTGATCAACGCCGGCATATCGGGCAACGGAGTGCTGTCACCGATCGCGGGACCGCCCGCGCTCGCGCGTTTCGATCGCGATGTGCTCATGCAGCCGGGCGTGACGCACGTGATTCTGCTCGAGGGGATCAACGATCTGTCGGTGGGCACGGGACGCGCGGACCCGCGCGACAGCGTCACCGCGGCGGACATCATCGTCGGCTACCGGCAGCTGATCGCGCGGGCGCACGAACGCGGCGTCATGATCTTCGGTGCCACGCTCACTCCCATGGCGAACATCCCGCGCCCCAACATCGCGACCGTCGACATCAAGCGCCGGGCGGTCAACGACTGGATCCGCACGAGCGGCGCGTTCGACGGCGTGATCGATTTCGAGGCGGCCACGCGTGATCCCGCGCAACCCGACCGCTACCTTCCGGCGTTCGATTCGGGAGACCACCTGCATCCGAGCGATGCCGGATACAGGGCGATGGCCGAGTCGGTCGATCTCAGGCTTTTTCGCCGCGCACTGCCTGCACGGAAACCTTGACCGACCGACTCGGCTAACGCCTGGTTTCTACTTCGCTCCGCTGCTCTTCGGCCGCGGCAGCGCCGATGGCGGAGTCAGGTTGTTCAGCCGCATGTAGTTCGCCAACTGGCTGTAGTGATCCGCGAGATCGAGCGCGTGGCCGAGCGCCATGTTGATCCGCGTGGTGTTGCGCGTGTTGCCCTCGTACGTGAAGGTCACCGGCTCGGCGAGCGCGGCGTCGCTGAGCTGGCCGATTGCCTGCGCGCAGAACGCGAACGACGCCTTGAGTTTCGCGACAAGCTGTTCCTTCGGCCACTTCGCCTTCACGGAATCCGGCGTCGACAAATCCGCCGCCGGAATGTCCGCCTTCATCGAACCGAAGGTGTTGCAAAACAGATAGCTGTCGCTCGCGACGTGCTGCGCGATGTAGCCGATCGTCAGCTGCTTTTCCGTCGGCTTGTAGTCGAACTTCGATGCGGGGATCGAATCGAACGCCTGCGCGATGTTGCGGTGCGAGCCCAGAATGCGGCCGCGCAGCGCCGCCGTGATCGGGTTCGCCTGCGGCGCCGCAGGTTGCTGCTGTGCCCCGGCCACGCCGGCGAACGCGAGGGTGGCGATCGCAATACGACTGAATCTCATACAGTCTCCGGAAAAGGTGGCGGCGGGGGTGGAAGGAGTCTGCTCGCATCGGGGTCGCCGCGCAACTCCCAATCCGCTGTTCAAGGCGCTGCCCGGTCTGGTGCCCGATCGTCGAATGCCTTATGAATGAACACGATCACACCTTTCATGCACGGATCACACGATGTCAAAGCTCTGCGTTCGCTGTTTCGGCATCTCCATCGACGGATTCGGTGCCGGCCCCAATCAGGCACTCGAGCACCCCCTCGGAGTGAACGGCCCCGAGCTGATGGAGTGGTTCTTCAACACCCGGGAGTGGAACAGGAACCAGGGGAAGGATGGCGGCGAAGCCGGCGTCGACAATGACATCGCGGCACAGGGGTTTTCGGGAATCGGCGCGTGGATCCTCGGCCGCAACATGTTCGGCCCGGTCCGCGGACCGTGGCCCGACGAGAAGTGGCGCGGGTGGTGGGGCGAGGAGCCGCCGTACCACACGCAGGTGTTCGTACTCACGCACCACGCGCGGCCACCGCTCCGGATGAAAGGCGGTACCGAATTCCATTTTGTGACCGACGGGATACACGTAGCCCTCGAGCGGGCGCGCGCCGCCGCGGGAGACCTCGACATCCGCCTCGGCGGCGGCGTGTCCACCATCCGGCAGTACTTGCACGCGGGGCTCGTTGACGAACTCCATTTCGCCGTGCGCCCGGTCGTGCTTGGCGCCGGCGAGCGGCTATACGATGGCATCGATCTGCGCGCGCTCGGTTACGAGTGCTTCAAGCACATTGCGGGCGAGCGGGCAACGCACGTTTACCTGCGCAAACGGGGCCACGGGCAATGAAACAATTCGGCGAGGCGCGCGCCGACACGCTCCAGTTCCAGATCACATACAGCGACGGCCCGTTTCGCGATACGTTCGTATATCGAGGGCCGCAGCAGGGATGGCATTTCCGTCTCGAATCGGGAGACGGGCACGGCGGATGGAAACTTTTTGCCAACTACGAAATCACGCCAGCCACGACCGGCAGCAAATCGCGATGACCGATCCCGACGCCTCCTTCGAATCCGCAAGCGTCGCCGCGATCCTCGCACAGCGGAGCCGCGAGGACAAGGACGAACTGCTCGACGAGCTCGTCGCAACGCTCTCGGGCATCGTGCCCGGTGTGCAGGTCGACCGCGCGCTGCTGCGCCGAAATGTCACGCGCATTCGACTGCCCCTGGGCGAATTCGTCTACGCACTCAAGCGAAACTCGAACGGATCGTTCGAACCGCGCCGCCATCATGCCGTGCGCGGAGTGGTGATCCGCACCGATCCGATGGAGATTGACGACTTCCTCGCCGAGCTCGGCGCGGCACTGGATGCGGAGCTGCGGCGTACGGAGAAGGGACGCAATGCACTCCGCGCCTGGCTGAACTCAACGAATCCCTGAGCAGCCCTGCTGCGATCCGTCCAACTCACCCTTCATACAGGAGTCCTCATGTCCGCATACGTGCCAGGATCCACCGCCAGCCTCCCGCCCGGCGCCGCCGCGCGCCTGCGCTCGATGCGCGGGACCGGCGACCGCCCGGCGTTCTTCACGAGCGATCTCTCGGTGGACGAGTTCCTGCTCGTCGAACAGGCCGGCTTCGAGGCACTCGGGCTCGTGCTCGGCTCGTCCATCTACCACGTCGGCTTCCAGTGGCAGAAGTGGAGCGTGAGCCAGGAACTCCCCGTGCTGACCAAGGCAATGTATGAGGCGCGCGAACTTGCGATGACGCGCATGGAAGAGGAGGCGGACCTGCTCGGCGCGGACGGCGTGGTGGGCGTCCGCCTCGTGTTCAAGCAGTACGCGATGGACGAGGGCGTGCTCGAGTTTCAGGCGATCGGGACCGCGATCCGGCACCGCGAGAAGAAGGGCAGCTTTCGCACGAAGGACAATCGTCCGTTCACGTCCGACCTGAGCGGCCAGGATCTCTGGAAGCTCGTGCGGGCGGGCTATCGACCGGTGAGCCTCTCGATGGGCGCATGCGTCTACCACATCGCGCACCTGAGCTTCATGCAGGCGCTGAAGCAGGTCGGACGGAACCAGGAGATGACCATCTACACGGAGGCGACGTACGCCGCGCGCGAACTGGCGCTCGAGCGCATGCAGGCGGAAGCGGTGCAGCGCGGGGGAGTCGGAGTGGTCGGCGCGCGCGTGGAGGAATCCAACTGGGGGTGGGGCGCGAACGCGATCGAGTTCTTCGCCGTCGGAACGGCGGTGGCGCCGATGGGCGACAGCGCGCCGCGCGTACAGCTGGAGGCGGTGCAGCAGGTGGTGACGTTCGACAGCGCCGGGTGACGTCAGTCACTCCTGTCGCGGCGCACGAGTTCGACGCGCTCGCGACGCTGATGCGGGACACGATCGCACCGCTCGTGTATTACAACGAACGGGCGATCGCCGCAGAGCTCGCCAAGTACACGGCTGAGAAACTCCGCGCGATGGCCGGAGAGGATCCGCACGCGATCCTTGTCGCGCGGGACGGCGACGGCCTGACCGGCTTCTGCATCAGCCGTTTCGACGACGGAACCGTCTGGCTCGCGTGGTTCGGGACCGCGGCGCGCGCGCGAGGACGAGGCGTCGGCGGCGCGCTGCTCGGTGCGCTGGCAGGTACGCTGCCGTCGCGGAACGCGCACAAGATCTGGTGCGATTCGCGCGTGGACAACAAGGAGTCGAAGTCGGTGCTCGAGCGCGCCGGGTACCGCCGCATCACAACGCTCGTGAACCACTGGTTCGGACAGGACTACTATCTGTGGGAGTGGTACGCATAACACTGCGGACTGCGGAATGACTGCGGGAATCCGGCGTCTACTCGTTGACGTGCACCACCGTCGCCGGCGAAAACCCATTGAACGTCGTCGCCGACGCGTACGTGTACGCCCCGATCATCTCGCTGTACACAAAGTCATCGCGCTTGAGCTCGGGCAAGTTCTCCGCCATCGAGATCACGTCGAACGCGTCGCACGTCGGACCAAACACCGCCGAAAGCTTCGTCTTGCCGCCCTTGAACGCTTTCACCGGGTATTTGCAATGATCGAAAATCTGCCCTGAGTAGGTGTGGTACACGCCGTCGTTCAGGTAGTACGACGGCTTCCCGTCGCGCACGGACTTGCCGATGATCTTCGAGACCGCGTGCCCCGCCGTAGCCACGAAGAAACGTCCGGGCTCCGCGAGGATTTCGATCTCTTTCGGAAACAGCCGCTTGATCTCGGAGTTGATGACCTTCGCAAGCTCGCGGAACGGCCGCACGGTCGAATCGTAAGGCGCCGGAAATCCGCCGCCAATATCCACCAGGTTCATCTTCGTGTAGCCGCGCGACTTCGCTTCCGCGTAGATGTCGGCGGTGAGATTCAGCGCCTCGACATAGTTCTGAAAATTCGTCGTCTGGCTCCCGACATGAAAACTCACCCCTTCCACCACCAGCCCACGCCGGTCTGCCTCGAGAATCAGATCCACCGCCTCGCCTGGCGACGCGCCGAACTTCGACGACAACTCGACCATCGCCCCGGTATTCGACACTTTCAGCCGGAGCACGAGCCCGGCGCGTGGCGCGTGTCCGGCGATCTTCTCGATCTCATCCATGTTGTCGAACGTCACCAGCGGCTTGTACCGGTCGAGCCGCTCGAGCGTCTCGACCGGCTTGATCGGGTTCGCGTAGATGACCTTGTCCCAGATCCACTGCTGCCGCTCGCGCGCCGGCATCCGCTTGATCATCTCGTACACGAGCTCGAACTCGGGCATCGAGGCAACGTCGAAGCTCGACCCTTCCCTGAACAGCGTGCGAACGACCGCGGGATCGGCCCCCGCCTTCACGGCGAAATACGGCTGCACGCGGGGAAGGTGTTTCCGGAACATCCTGAAGTTTTTCCGCAGCTCGTCGTGGTCGATCACCAAGAGCGGCGTGCCGTGCTTCTCGGCCAGCTGCTTCAGCCGGGCCTTCGAGATCATTCGCCGTCCTTGACGAGGAAGTTCTTGAACTGCCACGGATCGCGAAGATCGTGCTGCGGCTTGTTGTAGCCCGGGAACGGATTCTTGTAGTGCGTGAGCGGCGTCCAGTCGCTGCGCGTCGAGATGAACTTCCCGAGATATGGCTTGGCGATTCCGAGCACGAACTCGTGCGGAAGATCGTCCGGAACGACCACGCCCATCTCGGGGTTCTCGATCATCCAGCACGTCGCAGCGACCACGGAGATCGCGACCTGCATCGTCGTCGCGTTCTGGTGCGGCACCAGGCGGCGCGACTCCTCGATGCTGAGGTCGCTGCCCGTCCACCACGAGTTATATGAATGGCCCATCAGCAGCGCGCCGAGAATGTCCGCGCCGCTGGTGATCTCGTCGTTCATGATGCGCTGGTTGTCATTGAGCTTGTAGTCGTAGCCGCGCATCTCGTTGAGCGAGGCGATCGCCGCATCGCTCGGGCAGTAGGCGTAGTGCACCGTCGGCCGGTATACGGGCTTCCCCTTCTCCCACACCGTGAGGTGGTCGGAGATCGTGAACGCCTCGCCATGGCGCACGACCATGCCGCGCACGGTGTAGTTCGGCACCCAGGTGCGCACCCACGTGTCCATCCCCATGCGCGCAAGGCAGATCTGGTTCTTCGGACCTTCCTTGTGCTTGAACGCGTGCGCTGGGAGTTCCTTCTCGTGCGTTCCCCAGCCCATCTCGGCGGTCGTCTGCCCTTCCTCGCGGAAGCCCTCGATGCTCCAGGTGTTCACGAACTCGTCCACCTGTTTGGGCTTGTCGCTGATCTGCGTGTCGCGCTCGGAGCAGTGGATGACCTTCACGCCGAGCGAGCGCGCGAGGTGGTTCCACTGCTGCGTCGTCATGAGATCGGCGACTTTCTCCGCCGCCTTCGCCTTGAACTTCTTGTCGGCGAGCGACGCCGCGCCGATGTCGAGGAGTCCCTGCTTGGTGAAGTGCGAGATCAGGCCGGGGTTGGCGCCGTGCTCAAGCACAGCGGTCGGGCCTTTCGTCTTCCACTTCGCCATCATGCGGCGGACGTTCATGTGCCGCCAGTAGAGCGTCTTCTCGGTCGGGTGCTGCCTGGGCCCGGCGGCATAGGGATCCCAGAGTTCCGTCGACGTGTTGACGTAGAGCACGCCCTTCTTGTGGCACCAGTCCAGGATTTCGCACGCGTCGATGTTCCACGCGAGGTCGATGACGACATCGCCCTCGCCGACGAACTTGCCGAGGAGCGCGCCCATGTTCCTTTTCGTGATGCGATCGCGGACGAAGCTCACGCCCTTCACGGTCCACTCAGCGAGCTTCGCCGAGCGGTCCTCGAAGTCCATGACCGTGATGTTCGCGGGCGGAACGTCCAGGTACTTGAAGAGGATCGGCAGCGTGCACTCGGCCACGGCGCCGTAGCCGACAAAGAGAATCTTCTTGCTGAATCGGGTCATCGGATTTCACGGGATTGAACGCCGGCGGTCGAATCGGACCGGCAGGGAATGGCGAGCGTGCGGAGCGCGGACTGAATTGAATCACAATCGCGGCAATTTACCAGATTGCCGGTCACGCCCGTCGCGCGCCTTCGGTCTTGGGAAGTCGAACCGCGAGCATTCCGATCAGCGGCAGGAAGGCGCAGGCCTGGTACACGGTCTCGATGCTCGTCTTGTCGGCAAGCCAGCCGAGCGCCGCGGCGCCGAGGCCGGCCATGCCGAATGAGAACCCGAAGAACAGCCCGGAGATCATTCCGACTTTCCCGGGCACGAGATCCTGCGCGAAGACGACAATCGCCGGGAACGCCGATGCGAGGATCAAGCCGATCGCCACCGTCAGCGGGCCGGTCCAGAACAGGTTCGCGTTCGGCAACAGCAGGGTAAATGGCGCCGCGCCGAGGATCGAAAACCAGATCACGTATCGCCGGCCAAACCGATCGCCAATGGGTCCACCGATGATCGTGCCCGCCGCGACCGCGGCGAGAAATACGAACAGGTGCAGCTGCGCGTTCTGCACCGAGACGTGAAATCGATGGATCAGGTAGAATGTGTAGTAACTCGTGAGACTGGCGAGATAGATGTACTTCGAAAACACGAGGATGAGCAGGACGATGATGCCGTCACGCGCGCGCTTCGCCGGCAACGGCGTCGCGCCGAGCTGGCCCGGCCCGGTGGCACGCAGTCGGCTCAGGCCGTGATGCTTGTACCACACGCTGACGTTCCAGAGGATCGTCGCCGACAACAGCGACAGCAGTGCGAAGCCCGCGAGCATGGACTGCCCGTAGCGCACGACGAATATCGCCGCGGCGAGCGGCCCGAGTGCCGAACCGAGATTGCCGCCCACCTGAAAAAGCGACTGCGCCAGCCCGTGCCGCGGGCCGGCGGCCATCCGCGCCACGCGCGACGATTCCGGGTGGAATACGGATGACCCAACTCCGAGCAGCGCCGCTCCGGCGAGCAGCACGCCGTATGAGTGCGCCACCGAGAGCACGGTCAGCCCCGCGAGCGAGAACATCGTCCCGCCGGGCAGTGCCATCGGCGTGGGACGCCTGTCCGCGTACACGCCGACGATCGGCTGCAGCAGCGACGCCGTGATCTGGTAGGCGAACGTCACCAGGCCGACCTGCACGAAGCTCAGGCCGAACTGCGCCTTCAGGTTGGGATAGATCGCCGGGAGGAGCGACTGCATCATGTCGTTCAACATGTGGCAGACGCTGATCGCGATGATCACACCACATACGGTCCGGTCGTTTGCGGACTTGTCGTCAGCGCGGTCGTAGGCCGCGGAGGCTTCGCCCACTACTGCGCCGCTTTCTCAAAGTGCGTCTCGAACCACGAGAACATCCGCGTCCAGTGATCGCGGAAATCGGTTTCGTTGCCAGCACGCCCCGCGCCATGGCCCGCGTCGGCGTACTGCACCCACACGGCTTCCTTCCCAAGACGGCGCAGCGCGTAGTACATCTCGCGTTCGTTCGTGTCCGGCACGTTCCAGTCCTGCTTGCCGGTCAGCATCAGCAGCGGCGTGTGGATCCGGTCGGCGAACATCACGGCAGAGTGCTGGATGTACTTGAGCGGCGCTTCCCAGAGCGTTGCCCCGAGACGGTCCTGGCCCTTCTCAGCGGCGTTGTAGTTGCGCGTGCCAATTTTCGGACTGTCGCCGAGAAAGGAGATGATGTCCACTTTCCCTGAAATGTTTACCGCCGCCGCGAAGCGGTCGGTCTGCGTAATGAGCAGGTTGGTGGCATAGCCGCCGTAGCTCGTGCCTTCGACGCCGAGCTTGGTGCCGTCGACGAGGCCTCTCTCCTGCAGGCTGTTGATGCCGTCGGTGACGCCCTTGACCCACGCTTCGCCCGGGTACCCAATCTGGAAGTCGACCGACGGGTGGAACACGAACCATCCGCGCGACGCGAGCAGGTTCATGTTCTCGTTGAAACCGTTGTCGAAGAACGACTCATATATCTCCGCGACCAGCGGGTATTTCTTTCCGGCCTGATAGTTGGCCGGATAGTAGAGCACGCCGTAGAGTTTCTTTCCGTCAGCATCGAGATAGCTGACCAACTCGGAGTGCGTGAGCGCGACGCCCGCGAGCTGCGGGTTGAGATTGGTGAGCGCGTGCGCGTTCGAGAAGCCGGTGCCGGCGGTGTAGACCTCGTTGGGGCGGTCGCCGTCGGAGCGCTCGAACACGAAGCGTGAGCCGTCCTCCGACACGTGCCACGAGCCATAGAGGTTTGCGTCCTGCGCGAGCTCGGTCGCCTGACGTGTGGCGAGATCGAACCGCTCGAGGCCGCGCGCCCAGCGGTCCTTGGCAGACCGCGAGAGGAACAGGTAGCGGCCGTCGCGGCTCCATCGTTCGTATGTGCGCGTGGGGCGTGTGGCCGTGTCGGCTTCCAGCGGATACACGAGCGACATGGAGTCGGTGCGCGCGTCGAGCAGGTACCAGCCGTCCTTCGCACTGACGAGCAACGCGCCGCCGTCGGGGCGCCAGTCGACCACGGAGAAGGAGAGTCGCGTCGTGTCGGTCTTCGACGCCGGCTTTCGATACTTGGCGGTGAGGTTGCGCGCGCTGTCCGCGGAGAGCCAGCGGACGTAGACATTGCCCCGGTCGGCGTACGCGAACGCGCTCGCGCTGTCGTTCCAGCGCGGCGTGATGCGGCGTTCGACGGGCTTCACGAGCGTGTCCGGTTGGGAGCCCGCGGCAAGCTTCAGCCGGAACACGCCGTAGTCGCTCCCGCCGTTGTCGTAGGATGTCTTCTTCGGCTCGACGGTCGCGTACGCGAGGTACGATCCGTCGGTAGAGAACTGCGCGCCGCGAACGGGCGTCTCGGGGAGGATCTCGCGGACGGCGCCGTCGGCGAGCGTGATGATCGCCGGGACCTGGCGATCGCTGAGGTTGCGCACGGCGTCCCAGGAGAGGAACGGCTCCTTGGCGTCCTGCACGAGGATCGGGCCGTCGGTCATGTGCAGGAAGGCCGCGCGTGCGCCGGCCGCCCAGCCCTCAGGGCGGAGCGTGACGAACACGGATTTCCCGTCAGGCGCCCATACGAGGGGCGAGTTGGATGCGACCTGCTTGGTGGTGTGCGCCGCGACCTGCCGGACGCGGTTGGCCGCCACGTCATAGATATTGATGGACCAGTCGTCGCCCTTCAGCAGGAAGAACGCGAGCTTGCTGCCGTCCTTGGTGAAGCTCGCGCCGCGCACCTGCACTTTGCCCGGGAGGATCGCGCGCGACTGACCGCTGTTCGCGTCGATCAGCGTGAACTCCGCCAGCGCCGGCGTGACATAGGTGGGATCGCCGTAGCGGGAGTTGTCGGCGCCGAGCGCGTCGCGGCGGACGCGCACAGTGAGCGCAATCCAGCGGCCGTCGGCGCTGACCTCTTCGATGCGCGACAGCCGGAGGTTGAGGTTGTCGTCGATCGTATACGGGCGCAGCTGGGCCTGTTGCGCGTGTGCAGAGGGGGCGACGAATGCGAGGTACGCGGCCGTCAGGACGGCGCGCGCGACGGTGCGGTGGACGACGGGGCGGAACGGGCGTCGGGACATTTGGCGAACCCCCTGCGGATGGGCGTGGTACGCGGCCACGGTGAGTATGTGCAGGGTGCGGCGGTGCGGCAACGGTATGGGCATCGAGAGATGGATATCTTTCGACGCGCAGGCCGCATTCCGCTCAAGAAAGCTCCGAATGGAGGCACCATGCCCAGCGTCCAGGTCCGCTACATCGTCCGCGATATCGACGCGGCGATCGCGTTTTACACCACCCATCTCGGCTTCGCACTCACCATGCACCCCGCACCGATGTTCGCGATGCTCACGCGCGGCCCGCTGCGACTGGTGCTCAGCGTGCCGAGCACGCAGGGCGGCAAGCAACATCGTGACCGGGGTGGGCGGGAACCAGATCATCGCGAACGATCCTTCGGGAAATCCGGTCGAACTGTTCGAGCCGACCCGCGCTGAGGCGCGGCTCGCGACGGGAGCGGCATAGCGTCGACAAGCAAAAGCCCCGCGAGCCGGCTCGGCTCGCGGGGCTTGTCTCTGCCAGTTCGCGACGCGCCCTACTGCTGGCACCTCGCAAACGGACTCGCCGGCTTCTCCTTGTCCACAACCACGCGGTGGTCGAGGTCACCGACCTTCAGCGCGATGTCGTACACCAGCTTGTCCACGCGCGCCATGTGCTCGTACTGGATGTATTCCGGCTCGTCGGTCACCTGGTGATAGTCAGCGTGCCCGCCGGTCGTGAAGAAGATCACCGGGATCCCGTAGCGCGCGTAGTTCGCGTGGTCGCTGCGGCAATAGATGTTCTGCGGGTGCCCGTTCGCGTCCATCGAGTAGTCGAACTTGAACGGCATCGCTTCAGTCGTGTTCACCGATTCGGCAATATCACCAAGTTCGGTGGAAAGGCGGCGTGATCCGACGAGCTGCAGATAGTTCGGCGCACCGACGAGCTCCTCGCCTTCCTTGTTCTTCCCCGTCACGTCGGTCGCAGCGCCGCGCCCGACCATGTCGAGGTTGAGGTCCGCGACGACCGAGTCGCGCGGCACCGTGGGGTGGTTCGTCCAGTACTGCGAACCCCACAGTCCCTTTTCCTCACCGGTCTGCCAGATGAAGATCAGCGATCGCTTCGGCTTCACCGGGCCCTTCTGGAACGCCTCGGCGATCTCCAGGATCGAGACCGAGCCCGAGCCGTCGTCGTCCGCGCCGTTGCTGATGCTGTCGACGCGCGCCGGATACACCTTGCGCAGCGAATCCTTGAGCGCGTTGATGCGCACCCACTGCTCCTCCGTCGGCGCCGTCGCGCCGCGGGAGTCGGCGCCCTCGACGCGCGCCACGATGTTGTACGCCTTGAGCGAGTCGTGTTCGACCGGCGGGGTCGTGTTCGAAATGCCGATGTGATCCGAGTGCGCGCCGATCACGATGTATTCGTTTTTCAGCTTAGGATCGCTCCCCGGAATGATCGCGACGACGCTGCGTGTCGGCTCGGCCAGCTGCGCGGTCTTGATGTCGATCGTGACGGAACCACCCTTGTCGCCCTTCATTGCGCCGGCGACCGGCTTGCCGAGCATCGCCGCCGCAAGCGCGGTCGACGCCGTGATCTGCAACGGCGCAGGCCCGGCGCCTGCGCCACCGCGCCCGCCACGACCACCGGCGTTTGCTTCCTGCGGGTTTGCCGCCGCGTATGCCGCGCGACCTTCGTTCTGGACGGTGTCGTTGAGCGTGAACTGCAGGCGCGGCGCCTTGATGGCCGTTGAGCTCACGGTCACGATGGCAGCGGCCGACTGCAGCGGATTCGCCGCGCCGCCGCGTCCGCCGCGACCGCCACCGAATCCGCGCCCGCCGCCGCCTGCCGGCGCTCTCATCACGACGATCTTGTCGCGCACGTCGTCGGCGGTCAGCGCGTTGACCGTATCGCCAAGTACTCCACCGAATACCACGTCCCCGGTCACGGTACGCTCGACGTTCCCGCCGGCGCTGAAGTCCACGTCGATCCGGTACGACTTCGCGCCGATTTTGACGGATGACGCCGCGGTCGCGACGCGCGCGGTGACCGGCATGTACTGGAAGTACGTGCCGTTGTCACCCGCCGGGCGCAAGCCAAGCCGCTTGACCTCGCGCTCGACGTATGCCGTGGCGCGAATGTTGTCGGGCGTGCCCGCCTCGCGGCCGCGCATGGAGTCTGCGGAGTAGATGTACAGGCGCGTCATCAGGTCGCACGCCGTGATGTCGGGAACTGTGGGGCCGCCCTTGTAGGTGAGCGGCATCTTCTCGCCCGGTGTCGTCGCGGGGCATTTCTGCTGTGCCGCGAGCGTCGCGAAGGGGAGAGCCAGCGCGGCAAGCAGGCCCGCGCGGAGAGCGAATGAGTGTTTCACTGGAACCTCGACCTCAGTATGTGAAGTAGCGCGATCCGAAATATACGGACATGCTGCTGTCATGGCGATTATCGGATTTGAGCGAGCTGAGAGCGAGGTCGGTGCGCGCGGTCGGCCGCGGGCCGCTCGTTGCGCCGGGCCTACTCGCCAAAGCGCTTATGGGGCTCGAAAGGCCCGGCTCCACGAGTGGCCCGCGTCCTCCCTGCAAGCGACTCGCTCCACCACACATATACCAACACAGACGCGCGCGCACGGTACGCACCGCCCACACCGGTCAGCGCGCACTGAAGTTGCCCGAGAAGTCTCTCCGCACGCACCCAAGTCGCGTTCGCAGACATGGATGAGTACCTTCTTGCGCGTGTCCGCAATCTTCGACCCGGCCCCTCTCTTATGAAGCGTCTCGCCCTCGCGCTGTGTGCGCTCGCGCCAGTCGCGCTTTCCGCCCGGCAGTCCCGTCCCACGTTCGACGTGGCCGAAGCGACTATTCCGCAAATGCAGACCGCGCTCGCCTCCGGCCGCGTGACCTCGCACGAGCTGGTGCTCCTGTATCTCGCGCGCATCGCCACGTACGACCACACGCTGAACGCGGTGATCGCCGTGAGCCACACCGCGCTCGCCGAGGCCGACGAACTCGACCGCGAGCGCGCGGCCGGCCACATCCGCGGCCCGCTCCACGGGATTCCGGTCGCGCTCAAGGACAACATCCACACGACGAACATGCCGACCACCGGCGGCGCGCTCGCGTTCAAGGGGCTGGTGCCGCCGTACGAGGCGACGCTCACGAAGAACCTCGAGGACGCCGGCGCGATCATCATCGCGAAAACCGTTCTCACCGAGCTCGCCAACTGGGTCGCAGGCAGTCCGACGCCGATGCCGGGGAACTACAGCGCCGTCGGCGGCTACGGGATGAACCCGTACGATCCGCGGCCCGATCCGCGCCCCGGCTTCAACGACGGCAGGCCCGTGATGGCGACGGGCGGCTCGAGCTCAGGCATCGGCACCGCGGCGAGCTTCTGGGCCGCGAACGTCGGCACCGAAACGTCCGGCTCGGTGCTCAGCCCCTCCAACCAGAACATGCTCGTCGGCATCAAGCCGACCGTCGGCCGCATCAGCCGTTACGGCGTCATCCCGATCACGGCGGACCAGGACACGCCGGGCCCGATGGCAAAGACCGTCGAAGACGCCGCGATCATGCTCGGCGCACTCGAGAGCCCCGCGCCCGATCCGCACGACTCCGCCACACGCACCTGCACGCCGCCGCCGAATCGCGACTACCGCCCGCATCTCAAACGCGACGGCCTCAAGGGCGCGCGCATCGGCATTCCGCGCGCGTTCTACTACGACCCGTTCACGGTTCCGGGGACGACCACGCCGCGCGGCGGGCTCAACCCGGCACAAAGCGCGGCGATGACGGAAGCGATTGCGGCACTCAAGGCCGAAGGCGCCGTGATCGTGGATCCCGCGAACATTCCGAGCGTGACCACCGGCGACACGCTCAAGAACATTCTCTACTGGAACACCTGCAGCGGCTGGGAGAACAGGAAAGGCCACAACGCCGACTGCTCGATTGATTTCAACTACGGCATGAAGCGTGACTTCAACGCGTGGCTCGCGTCGCTCGGCGCGGCGGCTCCGCTGAAGTCGCTCACCGAACTCCGCTGGTTCAACATCGCCAATGCGGGCCGCGGCGCGATGAAATACGGCCAGTCGCAGCTCGACATCTCGGATGAAATAGATCTCGTCGCCGACAAGGCGCAGTACGACGCCGACCGCCACAAGGACATCGACCTCGGCGGACCACACGGCATCGACGAAGTGATGAAAGCCGACCACCTCGACGCGCTGCTGTTCCCCGGCGCCAACGGCGCCGCGATCGCGGCGAAGCCCGGCTATCCGACGGTGATCGTACCGTTCGCGCGAATTCCGAACGCGCTCAACCCGCCGCTGCCACGCTCGTTCGACGCGCAGCCGGTTCCGTTCGGCGTAAGCTTCACCGGGATGGCGTGCAGCGAGCCGCGGCTGATCGAACTCGCGTACTCGTTCGAACAGGCTACGAAGCGGAGGGTCCCGCCGACGCTCAAGTAGCGCGGCTCAACTGGAGTAGTACGCCGCGTTCTCTTCGATGTAACCCGCGGTGAGGTCGCACCCATAGGCCGTGGCGGATGCCGTGCCAAGTCCGAGCGTGACCTCCAAGTCGACGACCTCGTTGGCGAGCGCAGCGCGCACCGCGGCTTCATCGAAGTTGAGCCGCTCCCCGCCCTTCACCACGGCGTGGCCGCTGATCCACGCGTCGGTCGTCGCGGGGTGCACGTTCACGTCGAACACCTTTCCGACGGCCATCAGCAGCCGCCCGACGTTCGGGTCGGCGCCGTGGACCATCGTCTTGATCAGCGGCGAGTTCACGAGCGACTTTGCGACGCGCCGCGCGTCGTCGTCGCTCGCCGCGCCACGAACGGTTGTACGCAACAGGTGCTTCGCGCCTTCGCCGTCGCGCGCGAGCGTCTCCGTCATCCTGATGCAACCGGCGGTGAGCACGTCGAGAAACGCCTTTTCATCCACGCGGCCGGCGAGACCGTTCGCGAGAATCGCGCAGGTGTCGCTCGTGCTCGTGTCGGTATCGACGCTCAGCATGTTGAACGAGATGTGTACCGCGGAGCGGAGCATCGCGTCGAGCGTCGGCGCATCGAGCTCGGCATCGGTGAAGATGTAGGCGAGCATCGTCGCCATGTTCGGCTCGATCATGCCCGAGCCCTTTGCGACCCAGGTGACGGTCGCATCGCCGACGCGCGCCGAGAGCGCCTTGGGATGCGTGTCGGTGGTCATGATCCCTTCGGCACCCACCATCGGATCGGCTTGCAGCTGCTTGGCGAGGCCGACGATCCCGCGTTCGATCTTTTCGATCGGCAGCTGCACGCCGATCACGCCGGTTGAACTGACGAGCACACGATCGGCGGCGGAGCCGATCTCCTTCGCGGCGGCGGCGGCCATGCGGCGCGCGTTGTCGACCCCAATGGCGCCGGTGGCGACGTTGCTGCACTTGCTGTTGGCGACGATCGCGCGAAGCCTTCCGCCCTTGATCGTCTCGCGGCCCAGGATCACCGGCGCGCCGGGAAAATGATTCCTGGTGAACACGGCCGCCGCAGCGCAGTCCTTCTCGCTCACGAAGAGCGCAAGATCCTTGGCGTCCGGCTTGAGACCGGCGTTGGTGCTGGTGCAGCGGAATCCGCGCGGAAATACCGGTCTGTCGTCGAACTTCATCAATGGCGGGGATGGTCGGTGAGTGGAGCAAGATACCTTTCCACTCCGAGCGCGCGCCACTCGACAGCGCCGCCCGCCCCGCATAACGTCTCTGCATGAATCCCCCACTGAACAAACTCGTCTCCACCACGCTCGCGTGTGCCTTCGCGTGCGCCGCTGCCACGCAGGCGTTCGCACAAGCCGGCGCATCCGACGCGCAGATCGCCAACGCCATCACACGGTGGATCACGCTTCCCGCGCCGGCCGGTTCCGAGGACATCGCCGCCGCCCGCCTCAAGGCCGCGCTCCCCGGCTGGAACCGCGATGCGGTCGGCAATCTCATCCGCCACGCCGGCTCCGGCTCGCCGCGGCGGGTCATCGCGTGCGCGCTCGATGTGTCGTCGTATGTCGTCAGCGAGATCACCGACGACGGCTACGTGCGCCTGCACCGCGCGGGCGCGACCCCGCCCTTCCCGCTCTGGGATCAGGCGCTCGAGGCGCAACGCGTGCGGATCTTCACCGCGCACGGTGGCGAGCACAGCGTACTTGGCGTCGGCGCAATTTTCAACGGGCATTTTGCGCAGCAGCACCGCGGCGACACGACGGTGGTCGGCGTGGATCAAATCTGGATCGATGTCGGCGCATCCTCCCGCGCGGACGCCGAGCGCCTCGGCATCGCGCTGCTCGATCCCGTGATCGCCGACCGGCCGGCGTGGACGTACGAGGGGTACGCGGCAGGTCCGGCGGCCGGCGCACGCGCCGGGTGCGCAGCTGTGGCAACCGCGGCGCAGGGCACTGTTTCGAGCGGCGAGACGATTTTCATTCTCGCGGCGCAGCATGTCATGAACTGGTCAGGCCTCAACGGTGCGCTCGCGCGGCTCGGGCATTACGATGACCTCACGCTGATTGGCGCCGCACGCGGCGGGCGCGGCGCGCCGCCGACCAAGGCGATCGTGCCGCGCACGAAGTTCACCGGGTCGCTCGTCGAATCCATCAGCGCCGCCGACGCACGCGACCTGCTCGCCAAAACGGCCGCCGCCGGCGGCGTGACGCTCCCGCAGGACGTGCGCTGGGTTGCGCCCGCCGAGGCCGCGCCTAGGGTGCTCACTGCGCGTACCGACTCATACGGACCCGCAGAGAAAGAGCTCACCGCGCTGCTCGACCTCCCGGCGGTGCATCCGCACGAGTGGCGCGTACACGACGCAGTGCTCGCCGCGCTCCCGGCGTGGGCACGAGCCAAGGCCACGACTGATTCCGCGGGCAACATCATCGTCGCCGCCGGACCGGAGAAGGATCCCGTCGCGTTCGTCGCACACATGGACGAAGTGGGCTTCGTCGTCGACCGGATCATGCCGAACGGTGACGTCGCGCTCAGGTCGGTCGGCGGCGGCGTGGCGTCGTCTTGGGAGGGCGAGGTCGCCCTGCTCGATTTCGACAAGGGGGACAACGGGTCGTCCGCCGAACCGCTTCGCGGAGTGTTCATCCCACGCGACACCGTACACGTGAAGGCGCCGCGCGGTCTTACGGCGTGGTTCGGCATGGATTCCGCGGGACTCGTCGCGCGCGGCGTCAGACCGGGCGCGATGGTCGTCGGCTACAAGCACGCCGAACGCCTCGGCGCCGTGCGCATCACCGGACGTTCGAGCGACGACCGCACCGGATCGACTGCGCTGCTCATGGCCGTGCGCGCAATCGACCCCGCGGCGCTCACGCACAGGACGTACTTCGTATGGGACGTCGGCGAAGAGGCCGGCCTGCTCGGCGCGCGCGCATTCGGCGCGAAGTACGGCACCACGCTCACGCGCACCTACGCGATCGACACGTTCGTGTCGTCCGATTCGCCGCTCGAGCTTCCGACCTTCGCGCTCGCGCCGCTCGGCAAGGGGCCCGTACTGCGCGGCCTCGACAACAGCACGGTCGTGTCGCGCGCGGAGCGCGAGCGTGTGATCGGCGCGGCGCGGGCAGCGGGAATCCCACTGCAGGTGGGAACGACTCAGGGCTCCACCGACGGCTCGGCGATCGGCGCGTTCGGCGCGCCGAACATCGGACTTTCGTGGCCCGGCCGCTATTCGCACACGCCAGGGGAAGTACTCGACCTGCGCGATCTCGACGCGCTGACTCGCCTGGTGAAGGCGCTGGCGATCGCACCGTAAGATCGATGCGCGTGCGGTTTGCATGTATCGCAATGCTGGCGGCGATGCCGGCATTGGCGCAGGGCACGATCGGCCGCGAAACGGTTGCCCACGCCGTGCGCGTGTCGA
>JBIOHR010000022.1:0-29522 GCA_044449085.1 Gemmatimonadales bacterium
CGGCCTCGTTCACCACGAACACCAACTGGCAGTCGTATAGCGGCGAGACGACGATGTCGTACTTCTCGCAGGCGACCCAGCTGACGTTCCACGACTTTGCCTCGGCCGCGACCGGGGTCGCGCTCGCCATCGCGCTCGCGCGCGGCATCACACGGCACACCGCCGGCCGTCTCGGCAACTTCTGGGTCGACCTCGTGCGCGGCACGCTGTACCTGTTCTTCCCATTCTCGATCCTGCTCGCACTGCTGTTCGTGCAGCAGGGGGTGATCCAGAACGTCGCGCACTACGTCACCGTCACGACGGTCGAGGGCGTGAAGCAGGTGCTCGCGATGGGACCGGTGGCCAGTCAGGAGGCGATCAAGCAGCTCGGCACCAACGGCGGCGGGTTCTTCAACGCGAACTCCGCGCACCCGTTCGAGAACCCGACGCCATGGAGCAACTTCTGGCAGATGCTCGCGATCTTCGCGATCCCCGCGGCGCTCACCTACGCGTACGGGCGGATGGCGAAGAACCAGAGGCACGGCTGGGCGCTCTGGGCCGCGATGTTCGTTCTGTTCGCGGCCGGCACGACCACGGCGTACTGGGCGGAGGCGCGGGGCAACCCGATCCACGCCGCGCGCGGGATCGACGTCGTGACGACGGATGTGAATCCGGGCGGCAACATGGAAGGGAAGGAAGTCCGCTTCGGCATCGCGAACTCGGCGCTCTTTGCGACGGTCACGACGGATGCATCGTGCGGCGCCGTGAACTCGATGCATGACTCGTTCACGCCGATCGGCGGGCTGGTGCCGCTGGTCGACATGCAGCTGGGTGAAGTCGTGTTCGGCGGTGTTGGCGCCGGACTCTACGGGATGCTGGTGATGGTGGTGCTCGCCGTGTTCATCGCGGGGCTGATGGTCGGCCGGACGCCCGAATACCTCGGCAAGAAGATCCAGGCCAGGGAGGTGCAGATGGCAATGCTCTTCGTGCTCGTCTTCGCCGGCGCGATCCTGCTGATGTCCGGCGTCACCGCGGTCGTGCCGTCCGGCCTCAAAGGCCTCAACAACGCCGGGCCGCACGGCCTTTCGGAGATCATCTATGCCTTCACATCGACCGCGGCCAACAACGGCAGTGCCTTCGCGGGGCTGGGCGGCGGCACGTACTACTACAACACGCTGCTCGGCCTGAACATGCTGGTCGGGCGTTTCGCGATGATCGTCCCGATGGTGGCGCTCGCCGGTTTCCTCTCGGAAAAGAAGACAGTTCCCGAATCGGCCGGAACGTTCCCGGTCACGACACCGCTGTTCGTCGCGCTGCTCGTTTCGGTCATCCTGATCGTCGGAGCACTGACGTTTTTCCCGGCGCTCTCACTCGGCCCCATCGTGGAGCACTTCCTCATGCAGGCCGGGAGGCTCTTCTGATGTCGGTCTCCAAGCGGCCCCTGTTCGACGGGCCCATCGTCCGGCGCGCCATGCGCGAGTCGTTCACGAAACTTGCGCCGCGCAGGATGGTGCGGAATCCCGTCATGTTCGTCGTGCTCGTTGGCAGCGTGCTCACGACGCTCGTGCTCGCCCGCGACATCGCAACCAGCCACAGCGAGATCGGGTTCACGCTGCAAATCGCGCTCTGGCTCTGGTTCACCGTGCTGTTCGCCAACTTTGCCGAGGCGATGGCTGAGGGTCGGGGCAAGGCGCAGGCCGACAGCTTGCGCGCGACGCGCACGCAGACGACGGCCAAGCAGCTCAAGGATCCCCGGAACAAGACGGCGATCGTCGCCGCGTCGTCGGCGCAGCTGCGCGTGGGCGATCATGTGATTTGCTTGCCCGGCGACGTGATTCCCGGCGACGGCGAAGTCATCGAGGGTGTCGCGTCGGTGGACGAGTCGGCGATCACGGGCGAGTCGGCGCCGGTCATCCGGGAATCCGGCGGCGACCGCTCGGCGGTCACCGGCGGGACCAGGGTGCTCTCGGATTTTCTCGTCATCCGGATCACCGCCAACCCGGGCGAGACGTTCCTCGACCGCATGATCGCGCTGGTCGAAGGCGCGTCCCGCCAGAAGACACCGAACGAGATCGCTCTCACGATCCTGCTATCGGGACTGACGATCATTTTCGTGCTGGCGGTCGCCACGCTGCAGCCGTTCGCTGTCTACAGCGGAGGCTCGGCGAGCATTCCGGTTCTCATTTCGCTTCTCGTCTGCCTCATTCCGACGACGATCGGCGGTCTCCTCTCTGCCATCGGCATCGCCGGCATGGACCGGCTCATCCAGCAGAATGTCATCGCGATGAGCGGTCGGTCCGTGGAAGCGGCGGGCGACGTGAACACGCTCCTGCTCGACAAGACCGGCACCATCACGCTCGGCAACCGGCAGGCGGCCGAGTTCATTCCAGTCGCGGGCGTGACCGTTGAGCAGCTGGCCGACCGGGCACAGTACGCGTCGCTCCCCGACGAGACACCCGAGGGACGGAGTATCGTCGTGCTCGCGAAGGAGAAGTTCGCCATTCGCGGCAGGACGCTCGAGGCCGGCGAGGCGCAATTCGTACCGTTCTCCGCGACAACGCGCATGAGCGGCGTGGACGCGGGTGGCCTCCACATTCGCAAGGGGGCCGGCGATGCAGTCGTCCGCTGGGTGCGCGAGTCCGGAGGGTCCGTCTCTGACGACCTCGCCTCGATCGTCGAGCGCATCGCCCGCGACGGCGGCACGCCGCTCGTCGTCGCGGATCTCGAGCACGGCGTCGCGCGCGCTCTCGGCGTGATCTACCTCAAGGACGTCGTGAAAGGCGGCATCCGCGAGCGCTTTGCGCGGTTGCGGGCAATGGGTATTCGCACGGTGATGATCACGGGCGACAACCCGCTCACCGCCGCGGCGATCGCCAAGGAAGCCGGCGTCGACGAGTTTCTCGCGGAGGCCACACCTGAAGACAAGATGGCGCTGATCAAGCGGGAGCAGGGGGGCGGCCGGCTCGTCGCGATGACCGGCGACGGCACCAACGACGCTCCCGCGCTCGCGCAGGCAGACGTCGGCGTAGCGATGAACAGCGGCACGCAGGCGGCGAAGGAAGCGGGGAACATGATCGACCTCGACTCGAACCCCACCAAGCTCATCGAGGTGGTCGAGATCGGGAAACAACTGCTCATGACCCGCGGTGCGCTGACCACGTTCTCGATCGCGAACGATGTCGCGAAATATTTCGCGATCATCCCCGCCATGTTCATGGTGACCTTTCCGGCGCTCCAGGCGCTGAACGTGATGCGCCTGCATTCGCCCGCGTCCGCCATCCTTGCGAGCGTGGTCTTCAATGCCCTGATCATTGTCGCGCTGATCCCGCTGGCGTTGCGGGGAGTGAAGTACCGCCCGGCCCCCGCCGCCACTGTCCTGCGCACGAATCTGGCGATCTACGGGGTCGGCGGGCTGATCGTTCCCTTCGTCGGGATCAAGCTGATCGACATGGCGCTGGTCCTCTTCCGCCTGGTGTAATCATGCTTCACAAGCAACTCCGCCCTGCGCTCGTGTTGACGCTCGTACTCTGCGCCGTCACGGGTCTCGTCTATCCGGGCATCGTGACCGGACTCGCCCAGATGCTCTTCCCTCGGCAGGCCAACGGGTCGCTCGTCACGTCGGCCAGGGGCGACACGATCGGAAGCGAGCTGATCGGACAGTCATTCTCGAGGCCGGAGTATTTCCATCCTCGCCCGTCCGCGGCGGGAGCCGGCTACGACGACACGCTCTCCGCCGGCACGAACCTGGGGCCGACCAGCGCGAAGCTCGCCGATACGCTCATCGCGCAGGCGGTGGACCGCGTGGTGAAGGACGACGGTGCGGTGAAGGGACACATCCCAGCCGACCTCGTCACGTCGTCGGCGTCCGGCCTCGACCCGCACATCTCGCCGGCGAGCGCGTTCCTGCAGGTCGCCCGCGTGGCGCGCGCGCGTCACGCAGACAGCGCGGCGGTGCGCGCGCTGGTCGACACGCACGTCGAGGGACGCCAGTTCGGCTTCTTCGGTGAAGCGCGCGTGAACGTGCTGCTCCTGAACCTGGACCTCGATCGCACGATGCCACTTTTCGCGGCGAAATGACCACCCCGGAGATTCATTCCATGCGAGCCCGCAGACTGCTCCTTTTCCTGGTGATGCCGCCGGCGCTCGCGTTCGCTCAGGCCGACACCGCCATGTCAGCGCCGAAGCCCGTCCCGTTCGACTGGGCCGACTGGACCTGGCTCACCGGCAACGCGCGCACGAAGGACTCGCCGCTCGACTCGAAGGCGTTCACCGGCGAATTCCGTCTCGACGCGACCTATGTGCAGGATTTCAACAACCCAAGGGATCACACGCTCACCGGCTCGAGCGAGCAGGCGCGTACCCAGGAATTCCAGGTCACGCAGCTCGGAATCGGCGGCGACTTCCACTACGACAACGTGCGCGGCCGCCTGATGACGCAGTTCGGTATCTACTCCCAACTGGTCCCGCGCAACGACGCCAGCCCCGCCCGAGGCCAGTACAATCTCAGCGACGCGTACCGGTACATCTCCGAGGCGTACGGCGGCTACCACATCGACAAGGGCAACGGCATCAATGTGGATGCCGGCATCTTCATGTCGTACATCGGACTGGACAGCTACTACAACTTCGACAACTGGTCGTACCAGCCATCATATGTGTCGTCGAACACGCCGTGGTTTTTCAACGGGCTCCGCGTACAGACGTTTCCGACACAAAAACTGAAGATCGAGTATTGGATCATCAACGGCTGGCAGTCGTACGCCATGTTCAACACGGCGCCCGGCCTCGGCACACAGATTCTGTGGCGTCCGAAGTCGACGGTTTCGTTCGTGACCAATGACTACTGGGGATACGACACGCCCGGCGTGCCAAGCCGAATGCGCTTGCACAGCGACAACAGCATTCAGGTGAAGTATTTCGAGGATTCGACGCAAACGATGAGCAAGGGTGCGTTCAGTGTGACCGTCGACTTCGGCTGCGAGAGCGGCGGCGGTGTCTCCTGCTCGAGCGGCTCGGCGGCAGCACCAGGCCAGTATTTCCTTGGCTTCATGGCCTATGACCGGATGTGGTTCGCCAAGGACAAATACGGCCTGACGATCGGCGGCGGCGCCATCGACAACCCGGGCCGCTATCTGGTCCTGCTGCCACCAGTGAACGGCGCGACGGCATCAACGGGGACGCCATACTTCACCGAGAATCCCGGCCAGCCATACCGTGCGTGGGACAGTTCGATCACGTTCGACTACATGCCGAGCCAGTTCTGTACGTTGCGGCTGGAGTACAACTATCGCGCGGCGAGCGTGCCGTACTTCGCGGGTCCCGGCGGCGTCACTCCTCCCAGCGGCAACACGGGGACGCCGCAGATGCTGGTGCCGAACAATTGGCAGCCTGACCTGCGGAAGGCCGAGAACCGCATGACGCTGGCGATGCTCGTCAAGCTCTGACATGTCCGGCACCGAGCCGATTGGCGCCGCTGAGTTTCTCACGCTCGTCAAGCAACGCGAGCGCGGGAAGCTCAAGGTGTACCTCGGCTCATCCGCGGGCACGGGGAAGACGTACCGCATGCTGAACGAGGCGCACGACCTCCGTCGCCGGAGCATCGACGCGGTGATCGGCGTCGTCGAGACCCACGGCCGCAGCGAGACGGCGGCGCAGATACGCGACCTCGAGACGATCCCGCGCCGTCAGATCGAATACCGGGGCGTCTTCCTCGAGGAGATGGATCTCGGCGGCATCGTCGCGCGGCATCCTCAGGTCGCCCTCGTCGACGAACTCGCGCATACGAACGTCCCGGGCTCGAAGCACGGCAAACGATGGCAGGACGTGCGCGAACTGCTCGACGAAGGGATCAACGTGATTACGACCGTCAACGTCCAGCATCTCGAGTCGCTCAACGACATCATCCAGCAGAACCTCGGCGTCACGGTTCGCGAGACGGTCCCCGACTGGCTCGTGGCCTCGGCGGACCAGGTGATCAACCTCGACATCTCGGCCGAAGACCTCCAGGAGCGCCTGCGCGAAGGAAAGATCTATCCGGCGGAGAAGGTGCAGGCCGCGCTCGCGAACTTTTTCACCGCCGAGAACCTGACGACGCTCCGTGAACTCGCACTGCGTGAGGTCGCGAGCACGGTCGATCGCGCGCGCGAGGGAATCGTGCGGCGCGAGGAAGGGCGCGCGCCGGCAAAGACCGTCGACCGCATGCTCGTCGCCATGTCGAGCGATCCGGCGCGCACCGCCGGTCTCGTGCGCCGCGCGAGCCGGATCGCGGGCCGCCTCAACAGCGATTGGTATTGCGTCTACGTGCGGACGCCCGGCGAGCGCGTGGACCGGATCGACAGCGCGGTACAGCGGAAGCTCGTCGACAACATCCAGCTCGCGCAGAGCCTTGGCGCCGAGGTGGCAACGATAGACGGCGACGACGTCGCGCGGGCGATCATCCAGTTTGCGCGCGAAAAGGGCATCTCGCTCGTCGTGCTTGGGCAGACGGACCGTTCGTGGTGGAAACGCTTGCGCCGCGGCTCGGTGATGGAACGAATCATCGAGAACGGCGACGGCCTCGACGTCATGGTAGTCGCCGTCGCGCGCCGCGGAAGACCCGCATGAGGACCAGCCAGCGCCTTTTTCTGGCCGTGGTCCCCGCCGTCGTCGGCGTGTTCGCCGTCGCGGGGCTCACCTATTGGGGCGAGTACGCGCGCAGGGCGCCGCACATCGTCGTGGCCATCGCCGCGCTCGCCGCCATGGGCTCGATGCTGCTGGCATGGTACAACGCGCGGTTCATCTCGCAACGCATCGCCCAGCTTGCGGCAAAGGTCGACGTCGCCTCCGGCCTCGACGAACTCGACGCGATCGAGACCGTCGTCGACCGTCATACCTCCGCGTTGCGCGATGCCGAGGCGGGCCGCAGACGGGCGCAGGAGGCGGCGGATCTTCGCATACGCGAGCACGGAGAGCTCATGTCGCAGGTCGCGGCGACGATTTCCACGGGCCTCGACGACATTCGGCTTCCACTGCATATCCTGCTCGAAAACCGCTTTGGCGACCTCAACGAGAATCAGGAGGAGATGCTCGAGGCGGCGAGGAGCGCGGCCGAGCACGTCAATGCGGACGCAGACCGCCTCGCGGAAATCGGCCGGCTCGACCGTGGCGCCCTCGCGCTGCGCAGCGACAGGATCCACATCGCAGACATCATGCAGTCGCTGCGCCCAACGGTTGACGGTGAAGGCTCGCGCGTAGGCGTCACCGTAGAAATCGACGTGGCGCCGGCGCTCGCGCCCGTCTCGGGGGATCGCGGCCGTCTCCAGGAGGCGCTCGCGCTGGCCCTCCAGGACAGCGTCCGACGGACGCCGGCCGGAGGGACCGTGCGCATTGCGATCGAGGCAAAGGGCGCCGGAATCTCCGTAACCGTCTTGCACGGTGCACCCGCAGCGACGGACGTAGCCTCCGCGCTCGCGCGGCGCCTCCTCGAGGCGCACGGAGCGACGGTCGAGCGGGCGCCAGGCCGGATCTCAATCCTGCTGCCGGCCGCGAGGATAGGCGCCACCGCATAAAAATTTCACAAAAGCCGCTCACCGGAAGCGAGAACGGGTCTCATCGGTCATGGCGCCGGTATCGGATTCCATGTAGCCTTCCCGCCGTGCCCGGCAAGTCATTCAAGCGATACCTGATCGGCAAGCCGCTCGCGAACGAGCGGATGGAGCATGAGCGCCTTAACAAGAAGACCGCGCTCGCGGTGCTCTCGTCCGACGCGATCTCCTCCGTGGCCTACGCCACCGACCAGATCCTGTTCGTGCTCGGCGGCGCCATCGGGATCGCGGCAGTGCAGTACGTGCTGCCGATTTCGGCGGTCATCGTCGCGCTGCTCGTGCTGGTCGGCATCAGCTACCAGCAAACGATCCACGCATATCCGGGCGGCGGCGGGTCGTACACCGTCGCGAAGGAAAACCTCGGCCAGCGGGCGGGACTGATTGCCGCGGCGGCGCTGCTCACGGACTACATCCTCACGGTCGCCGTGTCCGTGTCCGGCGGCGTGGCGGCGATCACCTCGGCATACCCCGCGCTCGTACCGCATACGGTGGCGATCGGTGTTTCCGCGATCCTGCTCCTGATGGTGGTGAACTTGCGCGGTGTGCGCGAGGCGGGAATAGCGTTCAGCATTCCGACCTACGCGTTCATCGTGATGATGCTGGTGCTGATCGGCTTTGGCCTGTGGAAACTGGCGAACGGCGCATCGCCCGTGACCGTGATCGCGCCGCTGGACGTAGACAAGTCCACTGCGCGCCACGGTGCGTTTCCCGCGGGATACGCGCTGCTGTTCCTCCTGCTGCGCGGCTTCGCCGAAGGCTGCGCCGCGATGACGGGGACCGAGGCGATTTCCAACGGCGTGCAGGCCTTCAGGGCACCGACGCAGCGGAACGCGGCGGTGACGCTCTCCTGGATGGTCGCGATTCTCGCGACCTTCTTTCTGGGCGTGAGCTACATGGCGTGGAAATACGCCGTGATGCCGACCACGGCGGAAACGGTGCTCTCACAGCTCGGCCATCATGTGTTCGGCGCGAGCATAGCCTACTACGCCCTGCAGTATTCGACCTTTGCGATTCTCGTGCTCGCGGCAAACACCGCGTTCGCGGACTTCCCGCGCCTGGCCGGCATCCTCGCGCACGACAAGTTCATGCCGAGCCAGCTCGCGGCGCGCGGCGACCGCCTCGCATTCTCGAACGGGATCATCACGCTCGCGCTGATCGCCGTGCTGCTCGTATGGCTCTTCAAGGGCGACACCAACGCCCTGATTCCGCTTTACGCGATCGGCGTGTTCGTCTGCTTCACACTTTCGCAGAGCGGCATGGTAATGCACTGGCTCCGCACGAAGGAGTCCGGATGGCGCTGGCGCGCGGCGCTCAACGGCGTCGGTGCGACTGCCACGGGCGTCGTGTCGGTCATCCAGATCGTCACGAAGTTCGCGGCCGGCGCCTGGATCGTCGCGCTGATCATCCCGCTGTTCATCGTGATCCTGAAGTCCATTCACACGCACTACCGGCGGTTCGCGATCGACATCGCCTTCCGCGGCCGCAGCCCGATCCTGCCGCACGAGCACACCGTAGTGGTGCCGATCGGCGCCGTGAACAAGGCGACCGCGGCGGCCCTGGTATACGCGACGTCGCTTTCGCGCAACGTGCGCGCCATCCACATCGAAGTGGATCCGAAGGACACGCCGAGGGTCGAGCGGGAGTGGGATCGCTGGGACATCGGCTACGAACTGGAGATTCTCTCGTCGCCGTACCGGAGCATCGTGCGGCCGCTCGTGGAGTACGTGCTGCAGCTGCAGGACGAGCGTCCGGGTGCGCTGATCACGGTCGTAACGCCTGAGCTCGTGCCGCGCCATTGGTGGGAATACCTCCTGCACAACAAGACGGCGCTGTACATCCGGACGGCGTTCGTCTTCAAGCCGAACGTCGTGGTGGTCGCCGTGCCATACTTGCTCGGCCATGACTACGAGCACGAAGAACGAGGCCCCCGCTGGACGGCGGAGGCCTCGGTGATCACGGGCGAATCGGCGGCGATGCGGCGGAACGCCCCATAGCGGCGCGCGCCGGCCATCAGGCGCCGGATATCACCCCTCGGCCTGCAGCCGCAAATAGTACTGCCGCTTGAATTCTTCGAGCGTGTCGTCGGCAAAGAGGTCGTCGGCGATCGCGGCGATCTCCTCCGCGTCACGCCATGCTTCGCGCAGCTCATCGAGTTCACCGGCCAGCGCGCGACGCTCGACGTCCTCATTCGCCGCCATCTCCAGCGCGAGGCGATTCACCGAGGGAAGACGATAGAGCGGCGTTGCCGACTCGCTCCCGGTGCCACCCTGGCCCCAGAACGAGCGGTTCGCGAGCCGCAGCGCCAGGCGCTCCGCAATGGTCGCGGCCGCCGGCTCCGCGGGCCCGTCGTCCGGCGCGTCGGGATGCAGTCCCCACTCGGTGCGCATCGCGAGCGATGCGATGCGCGTGAAGAAGCCCGATGGATCGTTTGCATCGCCAAGCTTCGAGATCGCCCACTGCACCTCGGCGTTGCTCGCGGCAGCGAAGTTCAGCACGGCAAACAGCTTTCCCGCGGTCAGCAGCCCGGACTGTTCGGCGAGCACCGACTGGCCATCGTCGTGCGCGACGCGAACGCGCCATGGCTTGTCCCGCTCGGGGCGGATCAGCTCCGCGCGCGCGAGGTGGTTGTAGCGGATGACGATCTTCCGGTCGCTCTCGTCGGTGCCGTGCGCGAGGACGGCGTTGCCACGGCGCAGGGTGCTCACACGCAGCACCGCGTTGTCGCTCAGTCCCGCGATCGTCGCGCCGCGGGCGAGGGCCGACGCCACGCGCCGCGCGATGAAGCGCCCCGTCCGCTGGAGAGCGCCGCGCGTGGGAGCTGACGCGCGGGCCCAGCGCTGGAGGCGTGCCCCGTAGCGCCACGCCGCGACTTCAGGGAGCAGGGCATCGCCGATGCGCACGAGCTCGAGGCGCGACTTCGTGCGAGCCACGCCAACCCGGTCGACCGTGTAGCGCTGCCACGTGTCGCGGAACAGCTGCTCGCAGCGCTCGATCGGTTCCCAGCGCTCTTCGAGCGGCGTGAGGTTCCAGCGTCCGCAGTGCGTGCACACGACCCACAGCCGTCCCTTCCTGGCGTCGAACGCAAGGCGACGGCCGACGGGGCAGCCGGCGACGGTCTCGTTCGTGCCGAGGTCGGTGTGGCAGAAGAGGCAGGTCGAGAACATGCTCCCTTTAACTACCCGGGCAAGGGGCGAAAGTGCAACTAACAGCGATGTAAGATGAAAGGTGGAAGATCACGGTGATGCACTCGGACATCCTCCATCTTCCATCTTGCATAGTCGTTTATTTCAACCCCCTTTGCTCCAGCAGCGGCCCGACCTCCGGGTCCCGCCCCCGGAACGCGCGATACAGTGCCGCGACGTCTTCCGTCCCGCCGCGCGAGAGGATCATGTCGCGGAATCGCTGCCCGTTGGCCCGGGTCATCCCGCCGTGCTCCTCGAACCAGGCAAAGGCGTCGTCGTCGAGCACCTCACTCCACATGTACGCGTAGTAGTTCGCGCTGTAGCCGCCGCTCCAGATGTGCGCGAAGTACGCGCTGCGGTATCGCGGCGGAATCAGCGGCATGTCCACCCGATAGTGCTTGAGGGCAGCCGTCTCGAACGAGTCGACATCGGCCGGTATGCTGCCCGCCGGCAGCGTGTGCCACGCCATGTCGAGCAGCATCGCCTGCACGAGCTCGCCGGTGGCGAAGCCCTGGTTGAACGTGCGCGCCTTCCTGAGCTTCTCCACGAGTTCCGCGGGCATCGGCGCCCCCGTCTGGTAGTGCCGTGCGTAATTCGCCAGCACGCGCGGTTCGAGCGCCCAGTGCTCGTTGAACTGCGACGGGAACTCGACGAAGTCCGTCGGCACGTTCGTGCCGGTGAGCCGCGGGTACTCGACACGCGTCAGCATCGCATGCAGCGCGTGGCCGAACTCGTGGAACATCGTCGTGACGTCGTCGAACGTCAGCAGGGCCGGCTGGCCTGCCGCCGGCTTCGTGAAGTTCGTGACGTTGAAGATGACGGGCTTCGTGCCGAGCAGGCCCGCGCCGTCGACGAAGCTGTTTTCCCATGCGCCGCCGATCTTGTTGTCGCGCTTGAGGTAGTCGCAATACCACAGCGCCATGGGCTTGCCGTCGGCGTCGAACACCTCGAACACGCGCACATCGGGGTGGTAGACCGGGATATCCTTGCGCTCCTTGAAATTAAGGCCGTACAGCTCGTGCGCCGCGAAGAACACGCCATCCTGCAGCACGCGGTTGAGTTCCAGATACGGCTTGAGCTGCGACTCGTCCAGGGCGTACTGCGCCCGTCGCACGCGTTCGGCGACGAATTGCCAGTCCCACGGCTCGAGCGCCGCGCCGCTCCGCTCGCCGGCGACGAGCGCGGCCATCGCGTCCGCCTCGCCGGCCGCCTTCTTCGTGATGGCCGGCACCATGTCGGTGAGCAGCTTGATCGCGCGGTCTGGCGTTTTCGCCATCTGGTCGTCGAGTGTATACGCGGCAAGATTCGGAAATCCCAGGAGCCGCGCGCGTTCAGCGCGGAGCTGCGCGAGACGCACGATGATCCCGCGCGTGTCGTTGCTGTCCTCGAGTTCAGCGCGGGTGGTGGACGCCCGGAAGAGGCGTTCGCGCACCGAACGGTCGGTCAAGTCGGCCTGGTACGGCTGCTGCGTGGTGTTCTGGAGCGGAAGCACCCACTTGCCTTCGAGGTTCCTCGCGTTCGCGGCGTCCGCGGCGGCGGCGATGTCGGCAGCGCTCAGGCCGGCCAGTTCGGCCTTCGTCGAGAGTACCAGGCCTCCGGCCTTCGTCGCCGCGAGCAGTCGGTTTTGAAAATCCGCGCTGAGCTTCGACTCCTCCTCGTTGAGGGCACGAAGGTTCGCCTTGTCCCGCTCCTCAAGCTGCGCGCCGGCGCGCACGAAATCCTTGTAGTATCTCTCGACCAGAAACGTCCCCACGCTGTCCAGCCCGAGCGCGTTCCGCGTGTCGTAGAGCGTCTTGATGCGCGCGAAGAGTGCGGCGTTCATGTGGATTGCGTCGGCGTGCGCCGCGAGCTTCGGCGCAATCGCCGACTGCAGGCGCTGCAGCGTGTCGTTCGTGTTGGCCTGCGTGACCGCCTGGAAAACACCATTGGCGCGGATCAGCAGCTGGCCGGTCTTCTCGAGCGCGACGATGGTATTCGCGAACGTCGGCGGCGATGGGTCCGCGGCGATCCGCTCGACCTCGCCGAGTTGCACCCGCATCCCTTCCTGGAGCGCGGGCGCGAAATCCTCGTTGCGGATCCGGTCGAACGGAGGCGCCTGATAGGGAAGGGGACTCGCGGTCGCGAACGGGCTGGACGCAGTGAAAGTCATGTCCGGTTTGGAATGGCCGCAGGCGCCCAGTGCAATGCCGAGTGCGAGCGGGACGAGACGACGGTCGGGCATCACAGACCTCCGCGGAGCGAGGCGCGACGACGAGCGGTCAGATCTTCGGAAGTGTGATGCCGGTCTGCGACTGATACTTTCCCTTCTTGTCCCGGTAACTCGTCTCGGGCGGTTCGTCGCCTTCGAAGAACAGCACCTGCGCGATGCCTTCGTTCGCGTAAATCTTCGCCGGCAGCGGCGTGGTATTGGAGATCTCGAGCGTCACATGGCCCTCCCACTCGGGCTCGAAGGGCGTCACGTTCGTGATGATTCCGCAGCGCGCGTACGTGGATTTCCCAACGGTGATCGTCATGACGTTGCGCGGGATCCGGAAGTACTCCACCGAGCGGGAGAGCGCAAAGGAGTTCGGCGGCACGATGCACACGTCGCCCTCGAACTCCACAAACGACTTTGGGTCGAAGTGCTTCGGATCGACGACGGAACTGAGGACGTTCGTGAAGATCTTGAACTCGCGCGCAACGCGCATGTCATAGCCGTAGGAACTGACGCCGTATGAAATCACCCCTGCGCGAACCTGACTCGACTCGTACGGCTCGATCATCCCGTGTTCCTTTGCCATCTTCGTAATCCAGCGGTCGTTCTTGATGCTCATGTTGTTGAGGCCGGAAGCCTGAAGCCGGAAGCCGGAGGCCAGTAACCGGTGGCCGACAGCCGGAGGGCGATCATCGCCTCCGACGCGCGATGAATGTACCGCTCCGACGTGGTCCGTCGCCACGTGACTTTTGCGCAACGGTGGCGTATTCTGATATGTATGCGCCGTCCGCTCTGGCTCCGTGTCGTCATTGCCGTCTGGGCCGTATGGCTCGGGGCGATGCTCGCCGGTCCGCCCGGACTGCACGCCTGCCCGGTGCACGGCGATCATGCCGCACATGGCATGGCCGGCATGGCGGGCAATGCCGGCGGTGGCATGCCGGACATGGCCGGGATGCCGTCGCATTCCGCGCATCACGACATCCCCGGCCACCAGTCGAACTCGCGGTGCACATGCATAGGCGCCTGCTGCAGCGCCGCGCCGGTCGCACCGCCGGCCATCCAAGTCGAGGATATCGCCACAGTCCTGCCTGTTGCTCCGGCGCGCGTCGCGCTGGTCCGCGACGCGCGCCCGACGACCGCCGCGCCGCCACACACCCTCCCGTTCGCGATCGCCCCTCCGGCCCAGGCGTGATCTGACGCGCTAACTGCGCGCTCACGCCACGCAACTCCGTCCGCCCCGCGCGCATCGCGCGGACAGGCGCGGTTGCCACACTGGGAGTTTCAGGAAGGGATCATGTCAAACTATCTACTGAACAGTCGCGCACGTGCCGCGATTGTCGCCCTGTGCGTCACGTGCGGGTCCTCGGCGCTCTGCGCGCAAGGCACGCCGCCTGCGCCACGCGACTCCGCGGCGCGGCGCGACTCGACCGCGCGGCGCGACTCGGCGGCGAGCCTCGAGGCGGTGAGGATCACCGCCGACCGCGTCGCGCCGCCGCCCGTGCCCGCGCTGCAACTGCTCACGCTCCCGGTTTCCTCCACGGTCACGGCACGGACCGCAGAGCAGACGGTGAACCTCGTCGACCCGGAAGACGCGGTCAAGTACCTGCCGAGCGTGTTCCTCCGCAAGCGCAACTACGGCGACACGCAAGCCACCGTCGCGACGCGCGTATGGGGCGTGAGCTCGAGCGCGCGCAGTCTCATCTTCGCCGATGGCGTGCCGATCAGCGCGCTGATCGCGAACAACAACACCATCGGCGGACCGCGGTGGGGGCTGGTGTCTCCCGAGGAGATTTCGCGCATCGACATGATGTATGGCCCGTACTCAGCCGCATATGCGGGAAACTCGATGGGTGCGGTCATGGAGATCTCCACGCGCCAGCCGGATTCGCTCGAGGCATCCGTCGAGCAGACGGAGGCGCTCCAGCGTTTCTCGCTCTACGGCACCACGAACACGTTCGGCACTGCGCAAACCAACGCGACGCTCGGGGATCGCGTTGGCAGGTTCTCGTTCTGGTTGAGCGGGAGCTATCAGGACAGTCACAGCCAGCCACTGCTGTACGTGACGAGCCCAAGCTTTCCGTCCGGCACGACCGGCGGCTACGCGCAGCAGAACAAGCTTGGAGCCGCAGCGGACATCGTCGGCACCACCGGGCTGCTGCATACGGGGATGACGAACGCCAAGGTGAAGCTCGCATATGACCTGACAAGCTGGCTGCGCGCGGCATACACCTTCGCCCACTGGCAGAACGATGGGACCTCGCGCGCTGAGTCGTACATCGACCAGTCCGGCGCGCCGACCTATGCGGGGCAGGCCGGGTTCGCGAGCGGCTACTACAACATCATCGAAGGGCACACGGCACACAGCTTCGTCCTGCGATCGAATACGAAGAAGGACTGGGATTTCGAGGCGGTCGCGGCGCTGTACCGCTTCGACAAGGACCAGCAGCGCTCGCCGCTCACCGCGACGGCAGGGGACACGACCTTCGGGACGAATGGCCGCGTCGCCGTGCTCGACGGCACCGGCTGGTCGTCGGTGGATCTCAAAGGCGCGTGGCACCGCGGAGGCCCCGGCGCCCGCCACACGCTGACCTTCGGCGTGCACGACGATTTCTACCGCCTGCTCAACCCGACGTACACCACGGCCGACTGGCGCGGTGGCGCAGTCTCCGGCGTGGCGACCGAAGGCGACGGCAACACGCAGACCGACGCGCTCTGGGCGCAGGATGCGTGGCGGATCACGCCGGCGCTGCAGCTCACCGTCGGCGCGCGCTACGAAAACTGGCGCGCGTATGACGGGTTCAACGTCAACGGATCGACGACGGTCCATCAGCCGGACGAAACCGCCGCGCGCTTCTCGCCGAAGGGCGTGCTCGCGTGGGATGTCACGCAGCTGTGGCGCCTGACTGCATCGGTGGGAAAGGCCTACCGCTTTGCGACCGCGTCCGAGCTGTATCAGCTCGTCTCGACCGGGGCGACCTTCACGTCGCCTGATCCAAACCTCAAACCCGACAACGACCTCTCCACGGAGCTCAAACTCCAGCGTACATTCACCAACGGCTCCGCGCAGATCGCGCTGTTCCAGGACGACGTACACGACGCAATCATTTCGCAGTACCTGCCGCTCGTGACGGGATCGCCGACCCTCTATTCCTACCTCTCCAACGTCGATCATGTGCGCGCGACCGGCGTGGAAGTCGTGCTCGGCGGCACCGATGTGTTTGCGAATGGGCTCGACCTCTCCGGCAGCGTGACCTGGCTCGATGCGCGCACCATCGCGCTCTCGGGGCGGGCGAGCCCGACCGCCGCACCCGGGAGCGCGATCGGGAAGTTTCTCCCAAACATCCCGGCGCTGCGTGCCTCGTTTCTCGCGACCTACCGCGCCAGCGCGAAGACGGCGATTTCGCTCGCCGGGCGTTACAGCGCCAAGATGTACACGACGCTCGACAACTCCGACGTGAACACCAACACCTATCAGGGCTTCAGCGCCTGGTTCCTGCTGGATGCGCGGGTGAGCCATCAGTTGACGCCGCACTGGAACACGTCGCTGGGCATCGACAACCTGCTCGACCGGAAGTACTTCCTCTTCCATCCATTCCCGCAGCGCGCCGTGGTTGCGAGCATCAAGTGGTCCATATGATGCGGCGCCGTCTCGCACCGCTGCTGGCGGCGGCCGCGCTCGTGCTTGGCGTGCGTGCGGTCGCGGAGGCACACGCGATGCTCGTGAGTGCAGAGCCGGCGGCCGGCGCGCATCTCGCGTCGGCGCCGTCGCGCGTGCGCCTCGTGTTCAGCGAGGCGCTCGAACTTTCGCTGGCCGAGCTGTCGCTGACGGACGACAGCGGCCGGACGGTTCGTCTCAAGGCGACCGGGGACCCGCGCGACGTGCACGCGCTCATCGCACCGGTGGCTTCGATCGCACCCGGGTCGTATCGTGTGACGTGGCGCGTCGTGTCCGCCGATGGGCACCCCGTGGAGGGATCGTACGTGTTCACGATCGGCGCCGCTGCGGCCGCACCGCCGCCGGCGCAGGACCTCGGCGCGTCGCGCGCCGCGTGGGGGCCGACGGTCGCGGGAGCGCCCATCGCGCCGGCATTGAGTCGAGGAATCGCCATCGGGGCATTGATGTCGCTTGCCGGCTTGCTGCTTTTCGTGGCATGGCCGGGCAACGCGAGCGGCGCAAGCGCCGGGCGCGCAGACCGCTTGGCTCGGAATCTCGCGCTCGCGACCGTGGCCGTGCTTGTGCTGAATATCGTGACCTGGGCGATCAACGCCGTGCCCGAGCACCGGCTGACGAGCGAGTCACTCGCTGCCGCGCTGGCCACCGTGGTCGGACGTGTGGAGCTGTGGAGGACGGGGCTCGCGCTCCTCGCGGCATGGGCGCTCTGGGTGGCGCGCCGCTCGCGGCTCGCGCTGGTGTTCGCGGCGGCAGCTGTCGCGGTGAGCGGTGCGGGCGGGCACTCCGCCGCGATTCACCCACTATGGAACGTGCCGGCGAAATCGATCCATCTGCTCGCGGCGTCCGCGTGGATCGGCGGACTCCTGTGGCTGCTGTCGAGTCCGCGGGAGGATGGCGCGACGTTCGTTCGCGCCGCCGCGCGGATCTCGACGGTCGCATTGTGCGCCGTGCTGATGGTCGCGCTGTCAGGCGTGGTGCAAACGCTCCTGATCCTCCCGTCGCCGCTCGACGTCGTCAGGTCCGCATACGGCGCCGTGGTGCTCGCGAAGGTCGCGGGCCTCCTCATGCTGGTCGCGTTCGGAGCGCAAAATCGTTTCAGAATCATGCCCGCGATGGCGCGCGACGCGGCGGCCGGTGCGCAGCTTCAGGCATCGGTGCGCCGCGAGATGGCGGTGATGGCCGCCGTCGTGCTTCTCGCGGGGCTGCTCGCATTCGTGCCGCCGCCGGGCGGACCACCTGCATCTTCCCCCACCACAGCCCAGGAACCATGAAGAAGCGCATCGCGGTATCCGTTGCGTCCCTCGCGCTCGTCCTCGCCGCGCCGGCGCTCGTGTTCGGGCATGCCGTCGTGCTTCCGAAGAGCTCGACCATTGGGAGCTACGAGCGGTACATCCTGCGCGTACCGAACGAGAAGACGACCGCGACGACGCGCGTGGAGATCCGGTTTCCGGCCGACGTTCGCGTGACGGCGTTCGAGGACGTTACCGGCTGGCAGCTCGAGGTGCTCACCGATTCGGCCAAGCGCACGGTCGGCGCAGTGTGGACCGGCACGCTGCCGCCGGGCCGGTTCGTCGAGTTTCCATTCATGGCCGCGAATCCGAAGGTCGCGGCGAAGCTCGTCTGGCCGACGTATCAGACGTACGCGGACGGAATGCGTGTCGAGTGGACGGGGGAGGAGGGATCGAAGACGCCGGCATCAGCGACGACGATCGCGGCCGCGCCGAGTGCAGGTGGGAATGGCGGCACGCAATGGGTTGCGTGGGGCGCGCTGGCGATCGGCGTGATCAGTCTTGGACTGGCACTCAGGCCGCGTGCGTAAAGGCGAAGCGTTGACACTCCTTAGACCGCCTCCGTAACTTTCAGGTGTTCGTGAAATCTTTCACGAACAACTATTAGACATGGATCGCAACTACTTTCCAGTCCTCATCCTCCTCGGGTTCGTCGTCGCCAACGCGGTGATGATGCTCGCGCTCTCGCACTTCACGCTGCGGGCGCACCCGACGCCGGAAAAACAGGTTCCCTACGAGTCCGGCATCCCGCCCCTTGGCGATGCCCGGGAGCGTTTTTCGGTCAAGTTCTACATGGTCGCGATGCTGTTCATCGTGTTCGACATCGAGACCGTTTTCATGATTCCATGGGGCGTCTATTACCGCCAGCTCTCCTGCGCGGTGCCGCTCGTGGACGGTGCGTGTCCCGCAGCTCAGGTCCAGTTCTTCGGACTCGGCGAAATGCTGGTGTTCATGCTGATCCTGCTCGTGGGCTACGTGTATGTATGGAAGAAGGGGGCCTTGCAATGGGACTGACAACAACGAATCCGCAGTCCGCGGCGGTGGCGAAGCCGGAAGTCGGTAGCGCGGACACCGGGCGGCCGAACATCGTTTCGGCCGAACCAGCGGGCGGTGAAGGTTGGATCACGACTCGTCTCGATTTCCTGGTCAACTGGGGGCGCTCCAACTCCCTGTGGCCGATGCCGTTCGGCACGGCGTGCTGCGCGATCGAGTTCATGGCCACGGCGGCAAGCAAGTTCGACCTCGCGCGGTTCGGCATGGAGCGCATGAGCTTCTCGCCACGCCAGGCCGACGTGCTCATCTGCGCGGGCCGCGTGCCGTTCAAGCTGGCGCCGGTGCTCCGCCGGATCTGGCAGCAGATGCCGCAGCCCAAGTGGGCGATCTCGATGGGAGCCTGCGCATCGAGCGGCGGCATGTTCGACAACTACGCGGTAGTGCAGGGGATCGACACGATCATTCCGGTCGACGTCTACGTGCCCGGATGCCCGCCGCGCCCCGAAGGTCTCATCTACGGGATCATGATGCTGCAGAAGAAGATCATGACCGAACGCATGTCGAACAAATCACTGCGCGACGAGATGGAACCTGATCCGTCGTCCAAACTCTACATTCCGGCGTCGCGCATCGACGAGCTCTCCGAGCCCTTCGGAAACTCCGTGCATCAGACGAGATCCGCTCCGTGAGCAAGTTCGAGATTGTGAAGCCGGGTTCCGGCAACTCCGTGGAACCTGCCACACCGAAGAACGTGCCGAACCGCGGCGGCGCCGCGAATCCAACGGGAGCCGCGCTGAAAGCGCAGTTTCCTGCCGCCGTGCTTCGCATCGACGTCGTCAACGGCGAAACGAACGTACTCGTCGAAACCGCCGCGGTCCTGGACATCGTCCGCTGGCTGCACGACGATGCCGGGCAGTCGTACGAATATCTCTCGGACGTCACCGCCGTCGAGCACCGCGATCTCTCGATGCCGATCGAAGTCGTGTGGCACCTGCGCTCGATCAAATACCGGCGCTTCATTCGCCTCAAGACACAACTGAAGAAAGGCGCAACGCTCGAAGTGCCGAGCGTGTGGCCCGTGTACAAGGGCGCCGACTGGCTCGAACGCGAATGCTACGACATGTTCGGCATCGCCTTCGCGGGGCACTACGACCTGCGCCGTATCCTGATGTGGGAGCAATACAAGGAAGGATTCCCGCTGCGCAAGGATTTCCCGCTCCGCGGCCGCTTCAGCCGTTCCGAGCAGCTCCGTCAGGCGCTCGACGCCAATCCCGAGGCGAAGTACTCGATGGAAGAGCTGACCGTCGCTGACGCCTTTGAAGAACTGCCGCTCGATATGCGCGCCCGCATCGCGTCGGGCGAGAAGACCGGAGAGTAAGCGTGGCCACCAAACGCACGATCGAGGTTGAACTCTCCACGAGCGGCCTCACGCGAGAGGGCCGCCCGCAACGGGTTCCGCTCGTCACCGGTGGTGACACCAGCGTCGCGCTCGCCGAGCCGCCGTCGCTGGAGCTCGAGGGTGAGCACATGCTCATCAACATCGGGCCGCAGCACCCGGCGACGCACGGCGTGCTCCGGCTGGTGCTCGAACTCGATGGAGAGACCGTCGTGCGCTGCGTTCCGCACGTGGGCTACCTGCACTGCGGCTTCGAGAAAATCGGCGAGTATCGCCAGTACAACCAGATCATCCCGTGGACCGATCGCGAGGACTACCTGAACTCGATCGGCAACAACGTGGCGTTTGCGCTCGGTGCGGAGCGCCTGTTTGGAATCGAAATCACGGAACGCTGCAAGGTGCTTCGCGTGATCGCGATGGAACTCTCGCGGATCGCATCGCACCTCGTATGGCTTGGCACCACCTGTATCGATATAGGTGCGTTCACGCCCTTCCTCTGGTCGTTCCAGGAGCGCGAGAACATCTACAACCTGCTCGAAGGATGGGTGGGTGCGCGCCTCACGACGAGCGCCACGCGCGTCGGCGGCATGGCGGCCGACATCCCGGACAAGTGGCTCGAAGGGTTGCGCGGTTTCATCGCCACCTTCCCGAAGACGATCTATGAAGTCGATCGCATGCTCACCAAGAACGCGATCTGGGTGGGACGTACGGTCGGCCTCGGTGTGATGTCGCCGGACGAAGCGCTCAACTACGGGCTCAGCGGCCCGATGGTCCGCGCGTCCGGTGTCGCGTACGACGTGCGCAAGGATTTCCCGTATCTCGACTACGAGACGTACGATTTCGACGTCCCGGTCGGCACCAACGGCGACGTATACGACCGATTCCTCGTGCGCGTGGAAGAACTTCGTCAGTCGGTGCGCATTCTCGAGCAGGCGGTGAAGCGTCTCCCCGACGGCCCAGTGAACGTCGACGACCCGCGCGTGATCCTGCCCCCCAAGCACAAGGCGACGAGTGAGATGGAATCGATGATCCATCACTTCAAGAACGTGATGGAAGGCCCGCGCCCGCCGGCCGGCGAATGCTATGTCGCAGTCGAAAGTCCGAAGGGCGAGAAAGGCTACTACTTCGTTTCTGACGGCACGTCGAAGCCCTCGCGCTGGCGTATTCGTCCGCCGAGCTTCGTGAACCTTTCCGCAATTCCGAAGATGGTCGAGGGTCATCTGCTGTCGGACGTGATCGCGATCAACGCATCTATCGATATCGTAATGGGAGAAATTGATAGATGAGTGGACACACCGAGGCATACGCTCCGGTCTTTGTCGGAAAGAGAAAGGAAGAACTCGAAGCACTGCTCACGCGCTATCCGACCAAGATGGCGGGACTCCTCCCCGCGCTCTGGATGGTGCAGGCCGACCGCGGCTGGGTGAGCGAGCAGGCGATGACCGAAGTCGCTGACGTGCTCGGGCTGACGCCCGCATACGTGTCGGGAGTGGTGAGCTTCTATACGATGTACCATCAGCACCCCGTCGGGAAACATTTCATCCAGGTGTGCACGACGTCGCCCTGCCTCTGCAACGGCGCCGACAAAGTCGTGAACGCATTCCTCGAGCACACCGGCTGCAGGGAACTCGGCATCACGTCGGCCGACGGCAAGTACACGGTCATCGAGGTCGAGTGCCTCGGCGCCTGCGGATTCTCCACGCCCGTTCAGATCAATGCGGACACGATCGAGAACGTCACGCCCGACAAGGTCCCGATGATCCTCTCCGGACTGAAGTGAGAACGCACTGAACCATGGGATATCCGCACAAGTCGCATCCTCGCGAGACGCCGGTGCTCTCCAAGTATTTTGGCGAGGGTGAGTCGCGCTCGCTGGACGGGTGGAAGAAGCGCGGCGGCTACAAGGCGCTCGAGCTCGCGCTGCAGATGACGCCGGCGCAAATCGTCGACATCGTCAAGGCGTCGGGGCTTCGCGGCCGCGGCGGCGCGGGATTCCCGACCGGCGTCAAGTGGTCGTTCATGAAGCCGGGCGACGGCAAGCCGCATTACCTGCTCTGCAACGCGGACGAATCCGAGCCGGGCACGTTCAAGGACCGCGAGATCATGCGGTGGACGCCGCACGCGCTCGTCGAAGGGTGCGCGATCGGTGCGTACGCGATCGGCGCAGAGACCGCCTACATCTATATCCGCGGCGAGTTCCAGGAGCCCATTGACAGAATGGAGGCGGCGCTGAAGGAGGCGTACGCCGCGAACATCCTCGGCACGAACGCCATGGGCACGGGCAAGACGGTCAACGTCTACGTGCACAAAGGCGCAGGCGCGTACATCTGCGGCGAGGAAACCGCGCTGATGGAATCGCTCGAGGGAAAGCGCGGCAACCCGCGCATCAAGCCGCCGTTCCCGGCGGTCTCGGGAGCGTTCGGCCAGCCCACGACGATCAACAACGTCGAGACGCTGGTCGCCGTGCCGCACATCCTCGTGAACGGTGCGGAGTGGTACAAGGCGATGTGCCTTTCGAATCCCAAGAGCACGGGGACGAAACTCTTTTCGGTCTGCGGAAATATTTCGAAGCCGGGCAACTATGAAATAGTGCTCGGATTCCCGTTCAAGGATTTCCTGTACGATCTCTGTGGCGGCCCGACGGCGGGACGCCGCTTCAAGGCGATTATCCCCGGCGGCGCGTCGGTGCCGATCCAGACGATGGACGAAGCCGAAGCAACGCTCATGGACTACGAGGGTTTCGTCGCGCAGGGCACGATGCTCGGCTCAGGCGGCGTGATCGTGTTCGACGACGCGCAGTCCATTCCGCGACAGGTCGCGCGCCTCACACGCTTCTTCGCACATGAGAGTTGCGGACAGTGCACGCAGTGCCGCGAGGGGACATCGTGGACCACGCGCATTCTCGACCGCATCGTGGCGGGACAGGGAACGTACGAAGACCTCGATACTCTGCTGGAGATGGCCGAGAACATGACCGGCAAGACGATCTGCGTACTGAGCGATTCGTGTGCAGCACCCGTGGTGAGCGGACTCCAGAAATTCCGGCATGAATTTGAGGCCCTGATTACGGGCAAGCGGAGCTCGACCGTGGCAGCGGGCTCGCAGCCCGCGGCCGGCAGCGCAAAGCTCACGGCGGGGGCAACCGCATGAGCGAAACTCTCGTCAACCTCACGATCGAGGGCCGACCGGTTTCCGTTCCCGCCGGCACCTCGATTCTCGAAGCCGCGAAAACCGCCGGCATTCTGATTCCGCACTATTGCTATCACCCCGGCCTGCCTGTCGCCGGTGTGTGCCGCATGTGCCTCGTGGAAGTCGAGAAGGCGCCGAAGCTCGCGCCCGGCTGTGCGACCGTGGTCGCCGAAGGGCAGGTCGTGCACGTCTACAGCGAGAAGGCCCTCGAAGCGCGCAAGGGCGTGCTCGAGATGCTGCTGATCAACCATCCGCTCGATTGCCCGATCTGCGACCAGTCGGGCGAGTGCGAGCTGCAGGATTACACGTTCCAGGAAGGTCGCGCCGACTCGCGCTATCGCGAGGCCAAGCGGTTCAACCCGGTCGAGGATTTCGGCGGCGACGTCATGTACGTGCCCAACCGCTGCATCCTCTGCACGCGCTGCGTCCGGTTCATGGACGACATCCACGACGCGCCGGTGCTGAACGTGAGCGAGCGCGGCGATCGCGCCTATATCGGAAAAGCGCCTGACGCGGATCTCACCCAGCCGTGGGCCGCGAATGTCGTCGACCTCTGCCCGGTCGGTGCGCTGCTCTCGAAGGACTTTCTCAACAAGGCCCGCGCGTGGGAGCTCGACCGCACCGCAAGCATCTGCACCGGCTGCTCGCAGGGATGCAACGTCACGCTCGAGCTGCGCGACCAGCAGGTCGTCCGCATTCGCCCGCGCGGCAACGCCGACGTCAACAAGTTTTTCATGTGCGACCACGGGCGCCTGAACTACAGGTGGATGAACCGGCCGGATCGCCTCGAGGTACCGCTGGCGGCAGGGCAGGCCGTCGACTGGGAGGTCGCGATCGCGGCCGCTGCGAAAGTGCTCAAGGGAAAACGCGCCTTCGTCGTCGCGAACGCGTCTCTCTCCAATGAGGCGATGTACCTGCTCAAGCGCCTCACCGCGAAGACGGGCGGCGCCGTGTACTACGCCGTACCGCAGGGTGACGAAGCGCCGCTCCCGGGTGTGCCGGATCTCTCGCTCCGCGCCGACCGTGCGGCGAACGGCACCGCCGCGGAGCTGCTTGGCTTCACGCGAGAAGCCAAGCCTCTCGCGAAGGTCGGTGCGGGTGATGTCGCCATTCTCGTCGACGTCGAGCCGCACAGTGCCGCGGCCGAGGCGCTCGCGAAGGCCGATGCCGTGATCGTCATCGGAACCGCCATGCCGGCGATCGTGAAATCGGCCGCCGCCGTGCTCCCGATCGCGAATATCGCGGAAGAGGAGGGAACGCTCACCAACCTGCGCGGTCGCGTGCAGCGCTACCTACAGGCCAAAGCGGCACCCGGCGTCGCGCGACCGGCGTGGTACGTACTGGCCGATCTGCTCAATGCGGTCGGCGACGCCGCACCGTTCACCGCCGCGAGCGGCGTGTTCGACGCGCTGGCAAAATCGGAGCCTGCGTTCGCGGCCATGTCGTATGACGCGCTCGCGCTCACCGGCATCGAGTCGCCGGCGACGCGCGCGGGAGCGACTGCATGACCATGCTCCCGATGGCGCTCCATCCGTTCCTGCAGGTGGGCAACTCGCAGCTGCCGCCGACCGAGGGAATCTTCCTCGTCGCGACGGTCGTGAAGATGCTCATCGTCTTCACCGTGTACATGGTGGGCGTCGCGATGCTGACGCTTGCTGAACGCAAGATCTCCGCCTGGATACAAGATCGCCACGGCCCGAACCGCGTCGGCTACGGCTGGCTGCAGCCCGCCGCCGATGGCGTGAAGAACATCATGAAGGAAGAGACCTACCCGGACGCCGCGAACCTGCCGCTGTTCATTCTCGCCCCGGCGGTCTCGTTCATTCCGGCCATGATCACGTGGGCCGTGATTCCGTTCGCGAGCCCGCTGCCGACGCCGTGGGGGCGCATCGACATGGTCGTCGCGGATCTTCCGGTCGGATTCCTCTTCTGCCTCGCGATCTCTTCGCTCGGCGTCTACGGCATCGTGCTCGCCGGCTGGAGCTCGAACAACAAGTACGCGCTGCTCGGCGGGCTCCGCTCGAGCGCGCAGATGATCAGCTACGAGATCGCGATGGGGATGTCCACCGTCTGCGTGCTGCTGCTCTCGGGGAACGTCTCGCTGAGCGCCGTCGTCCAGCAGCAGGCGACGATGGGATGGAACGTCCTCCTGCTCTCGATCGCGTTCTTCATCTTCCTCATCGCCGCGTTCGCGGAGACCAACCGGCTCCCGTTCGACATGCCGGAGGCGGAGTCCGAACTGATTGCCGGATACCACACGGAATACTCCGCGATGAAGTTCTCCCTGTTCTTCATTGCCGAGTACGCGAACATGGTGACGGCGAGCGCACTGATCGCCTCGCTGTTCTTCGGCGGGTGGGACATTCCGTTCACGCAATGGGACAACCTGCCGCCGTTCACGGTGCTCAAGACCGTGCTGACGCTCGGCGCCTTCGTGACGAAGGTCCTGTTCTTCCTGTTCTTCTTCATGTGGATCCGCTGGACGCTGCCGCGATTCCGCTACGACCAGCTGATGTCGCTCGGCTGGAAGCTGATGCTCCCCCTCGCGCTCGGGTACATCACGATCGTCGCGGCGCTGATCCTCGCGCTCGACCGGGCGGGGATCGCGCGCGGTCCGGCGTACGGCGCGATCATGTTCGGCGTGAACGTCGTGCTCGTGGTGGCGCTGTTCGTGTTCCTCGACCGCGGACGCATCGTCAGTCCCGCCTACTCGCGGCTCGACCGTGAGGAAGTGGCGCGTCTGCGGGCCATCAGTGGCCGAAATTCGAATCTGGCGGAGAAGAAGGCATGACCATCGGAGTGAAAGTCCTCGACCGTCCGGTCGAAGAGGTCAGCTACGTGCGCGCCACGCTCAGCGGCATGGCGCTCACGTTCAAGCACCTCGTCGACCCGCACAAGGTCACGGTGCAGTATCCCGACGAGAAGTGGGATCTCTCGCCGCGCTGGCGCGGCACGCACCGGATGCTCACCACCGAGGACGGCAAGTCCAAGTGCGTGGCGTGCGGCCTGTGCCCGACCGTCTGCCCGGCGAACTGCATCAAGCTCGTGCCGGGCGAGGACGAGGACGGCAACCGCTATCCGCTCGTGTTCGAGATCGACGAGTTCCGGTGCATCTTCTGCGGCTACTGCCAGGAAGTCTGCCCGGAGGAGGCGATCCACCTCGGCCGCCACTACGAGAACGCCGAATACAGCCGCGACAAGTTCGTGTACGACCTGGAACGCCTGAGCACACAGACTCATCCCGTGTGCGAAATGTGGGATCCCGCGGATCCCAGGGGCGAGTGATATGGTCAACGAATTTCTCCCGCTCCTCTATTCGTTCCACTTCTACCTCTTCGGCCTGATCGCCGTGGCGGCCTCGATCGCGTTCGTGACGCGCAAGAGCCCGGTCTCGGCGGCGCTCTGGCTCGTGGTCGTGATGTTCTGCCTCGCCGCACTCTACGTGATGATGGACGCGCAGTTCGTCGGGGTGATGCAGGTGCTCGTGTATGCGGGTGCCATAATGGTGGTGTTCGTGTTCGTGGTCATGCTGCTCAACCTCGGCGAACCGGCGGCGCTGTCCGATGTGCGCAGCAAGTGGGGAAGCATCCTCGCGGGATTCCTCGGCCTTGCGCTGCTGGCCGAGATCATGGCGCTGACGCGCAGTCCGATGGAACTGCGCCTCGTGGTTCCGTCCGTGCCGGTCACGGTGAACTCGACCGGCGGGATCATCGGCGGCGTGGCGGGCCCTCTGTTCCGCGAGTACCTGCTGGCCTTCGAACTCACGAGCGTGCTGCTGCTGGTGGCGATCGCCGGCGCGGTGGTGCTCGGCCGCAAGCGGAGCGCCAACTGATGCTCACCGAAGCGCTGGCCCTCTCGGCGGTTCTCTTCACCATCGGCGTGATCGGCGTGCTCACGCGCCGCAACGCGATCATCGTGTTCATGTGCGTCGAGCTCATGCTCAACGCGGTCAACCTAAGCTTCATCGCGTTCTCCAGGCTCTACGGCGCGGCCGGCCAGGTCTTCGTCATCTTCGTGATGACGGTCGCCGCCGCCGAGGCCGCGGTGGGACTCGCGATCATCATTTCGATCTTCAGGCACCAGGAAAGCGTGAATCTCAAGGACATCAACCTGCTGCGCGGCTGATGATGGCTCAGGCTCCGATGCCCACTGGGCACCCGCTGGCCGACACGGTCGCGCAATACGTGTGGCTGCTGCCGGTGCTGCCGCTGCTCGGCTTCGTGCTGAACGGTGCGCTCTCGATCACCGCGGCGGCGAAGATCGGCCCGGCCGATCCTTCCGCGGCCGGGCACGACCACGGCGACGCGCAGTCCGGAGGCGCAGGCGCCCACCATGCGGACGACGCCCACATCCCGCACGACGACCACGCGCCGGTGCGGCACAAGCACGCCGCGCTGGTCAGCCTGATCGGCCCGGGGGTGATGGTGCTCGCCTTCGCCCTCGCCGTCGCGATATTCGCGGCGATGCGGTCGGTTGACATGGCGCAGCCGTTCGTGGACACGCTGTTCCGGTGGATGCCCGTCAGCGACATGCAGGTCGACGTCGCGATGCAGCTCGATCCCCTGTCGATGGTGATGGTGCTCATCATCACCGGCATCGGCGCGCTGATTCACATTTTCAGCGTCGCCTACATGCGGGACGATCCGGGGTACCCGCGCTACTTCGCGTACCTCAACCTGTTCGTCTTCTTCATGCTGCTGCTGGTGCTCGGCGCCAACTACCCGGTGATGTTCGTCGGCTGGGAGGGCGTGGGCCTCTGCTCCTACCTGCTGATCGGATTCTGGTTCAACGACAAGGCGAACGCGGACGCGGGAAAGAAGGCCTTCATCGTCAACCGCATCGGTGACTTCGGGTTCCTGATCGCGATGTTCATGCTGTTCGCGAACACCGGGGCGCTCGACTTCAGCGGCATCGCGGCGAACATGGACAAGCTCCCGGCCGGCGGCGCCGTGGTCACGGCCATCTGCCTGTTCCTGTTCCTCGGCTGCACGGGCAAGAGCGCGCAGATCCCGCTGTACGTATGGCTGCCGGACGCGATGGCGGGCCCGACGCCGGTGTCGGCCCTGATCCACGCCGCGACGATGGTCACGGCGGGCGTCTACTTGATCGCCCGCAGTTCGTTCCTGTTCTCGATCGCGCCGGTGGCGTCGCTCACCGTGGCGCTCGTCGGCGGGCTCACGGCGCTGTTTGCGGCGACGATCGGCCTCAAGCAGTGGGACATCAAGAAGGTGCTCGCGTATTCGACGGTCTCGCAGCTCGGCTACATGTTCGTCGGCGTCGGCGTCGGCGCGTACGCCGCCGGCATCTTCCACGTCGTCACGCACGCCTTCTTCAAGGCGCAGCTGTTCCTCGGGTCGGGGTCGGTCATCTTCGCGATGCATGCCGCGTACCACGCCACGCACAACCATTCGGACGACGCGCAGGACATGCGCAACATGGGCGGGCTGAAGGCCAGGCTCCCCATCACGTGGATCCTCATGTGGATCGCGACGCTCGCGATCGCCGGCGTGCCCGTGTTCTCCGGCTTCGTGTCCAAGGATGCGATCCTCGGGGCCGTCTTCGAGCGCGCGCAGGGCTCGACGCTCGCCAGCGCGTCGCTGCTCGGGATTCCCGGCACCGCGGTGCTCTACGCCGTCTATGCGTTCGGCCTCGCGGGCGCGCTGCTCACGGCGATCTACATGACGCGCATGATGCTCTACACATTCCACGGGCCCAGCCGGACGGGAGCCGCGGCCGAGCCGTTCCTGCACGAGGCTCCGTGGCTCATGACCGGGCCGCTGCTCGTGCTCGGCGTGCTGAGTGCCGTCGGTGGATGGCTGAACCTTCCGGAGTTCCTGCCGCTCGGTCCGCAGGGTGTGTTCGACAAATGGCTGGAACCGGTCGTCGGTGCCGCGACGGCACGGGTCGCCGCAGGCGGCGGCGCGCTGTCGGGCGGCACGGAGCAGGCGCTGATCGGCGCGGCGGTGGCGATCGCCATCGCCGGAATCGCGATCGCATTCGTGCGGCTCAAACCCGCGGCGCTCGTACCCAAGAAGGATTCTCCC